>CAYXOS010000065.1:0-11015 GCA_964467115.1 uncultured Sedimenticola sp. | reverse complement strand
CGCAAGATCATCGTCAGAGGAAACCTGCAAGCCATTGGCGGAACAGGAGATCCTATTCTGCTACGTCCAAGATTACCAGGTGGGTCGGTACCGATTATTGATTTTGTGCAGGAAGGCGCGGGTAGTATCACCCTTCGTTCCATAAGCATCCGTCAATAATTCCAACCTGATTTACCATAGCGGGCATTCGAATGAATGCGCCGCTTATGGTGTCAGGGGGTGTTGAAACATAAGCGTAAAAAAGCCCGCAGAGAGATGCTCTCGGCGGGCTTTTTATTGACCAGGGGTTTTCTAATCTGAGTTAAAAGTTCCCCCTGTTAGCAACGGCTGGAATAGTTCAAGAGGTAATAGGGCCTGATGGACATACGCCAGCATTAGCTTTGGCACCGCCACCTGAACACACAACTGCCATGGCTTCCAGTGGCTCTTTACTCAAGGTGCATGGCTTGTGATAGGTTTTTTTCAGAGAGGCTTCGTTTGAGGATTCTTTGTTATTTCTGTCAATGCTCATTGTTTCTTGACCTTCAGTCTGTAGTGTTCAATATATCTGTTCGTAGTTTACTGCGTAAATGCACAGAAGGATAGATGGAAGATGCATTTCCATTCATCAAGTCAGCTACGCCGGGACAAAATGCCCCGTATGAGGCTTTTTCACCCTGCTGCAGGATGTTTTCCCTGGCTTGCATGTTGGCAGCCCGAATTGCAGAAAGTTTGGGATTGGTGCGCCATATATTAGCAATACTGTCGTGGTGTACATTACCCACAGATCTGCGCCATTGAACGCAGGGGAAAACATTGCCAATGGGATCGATGGCGATGGTGGATGTTCCCGCACCACAATAGCTTTTTGTAGGCTGTTCTGGACTGTTATCGTCAGATTGCATCTGTAGGGCATATTGATGTTGAATCTCAAATAGATGTTGCAGCCCCTCAACACTTGGGGATATCGCCAGAGGAGAGGTGTCGCCATCATCCTTTGGCGTGACCTGGCTATCGAATTTCAATGGTACAGAAAAATTCTCGGCTATTTTATACATGCCGTCGATTTCTTTTTCGTTCCAGCAAGTCAGTACGCTATTGAGTTGGAAGCGAAGATTGAGTGAATGCAACACCTCCAGGTTTTTCAGTAGCTGGGTAAAACTGCCTGCTACCCGGGTCTGTTTATCGTGAGTATCAGCACATGCGCCGTGTAGGCTGATTTCTATGATGAAGGGGTCGATTTCGTCCTGGATACGTTTGGCAGTTGCTCGGTGCAGCCCATGGCCATTGGACTTGATACGTACCACAAATCCCAATTCTCTGGCTTTGCGACCAATATGAAAAAAATCTTTGTGAGCCAAGGGTTCGCCGCCACTGAGAATCAGATTGAAAACACCAATTTCTCGTAACTCTTCGAGTAGTCGTAAATACTGGCTTTTCTCCAGATGCTTGCCCTGGATGTTCTTTTCGTTATAGCAAAACGAACAGTCCAGGTTGCAGTTATAGGTAAGCTCCAGCAGCGCTGAAAACAGAATGTTCTGTTCCCAGGTTTGACGCATTTTTGTGGAAAAATCGCTCATGCTTCGACCAATACGGTTTCGTCGATAAGTTCTTCAGCATAGGCAAGCAGATCTGAAACCAGTACATCTGGCTCCACCTCATATTCCTTGAGAAGCATGTTTGCCGCAGTTTCGATAGTGGTATCACCATCCAGCAATTCCAGAAAATGAATGGCGATATCGTTCACCACCAGGATCTCACCATCGTTCTGACGCAAAATAACGCCTTCATTTTCCACACGAGTCTGGCGAATGTCACTGTTGAGTTTTAAAACAGAAGAAGGAGAAAGAGCCATAATATTCACTCAGCCAAAAGAGATTGAAAGTCACCATTAAGATTGAAACTCAATGTGCCGCCATCAATGCTGTCTCGAAGTGCAGCAAGATTATTCGCCAGAGCAGCATACCGATAAGGGTCAGTGTTGATAAATGGACTGCAGACCATGAGCTCTGCCAAGCGTTTGGCAGAGGACGTTGTTGTTATCTTATTATGCTGTGATTTTTGCAGGTAATACACGCCTTGTACAGAAAATTTTCCTTGGGTAACAGCAGTTTGCCCATGTTCTCCAGCAAAGGGGAGCTGTTCTGAAAGGTAGTTTCCATTTTTCAGTATTATGGCATTCATATCATCGCTGAGTATGGTCATGCCAGCATCCTCCCCGAGTTTTGACAGGGTGGATTTTCCTGCGCCTGAGCGACCGATGAATAGCCAGGCATTGTTGTTTTTTGCCAGTCCGGCGCTGTGCAATACCATGCCGCCTTCACTGAGGAGTTTATACGCCACGATCACGCGGAAGATATTTTCAAAGGCACTGTTGGAAATTAGCTTGGCATCATCGGCAGTCCACATCCAGACTTCCAGGGTTGGCTTGAGTTGTACATAGGCCATGAAGCGCATACCGGAAATACGGATATAGGTTTCCTGATAATCAAAATCCATGTGGTATTCCCAACCACTGGTATTTATGGTTTTAAACACCTTTTCGGGGAGCGCATAGACATGGGTGTGGATGGCGGGGGAAGGTGTTGGTTGACCCGTTGTTACCAGCTCCGTAAATCGTTGAGTGATCACCTCTACCTGATTCTGATTGAGGCCATCGAATACATAAGGACCGCTCAGAAAATCGATTGTGATCTGTTCTTTTCCCCATGGGGTACCATTCAATTCCTTGGGGAAATGATACTCGTCATGCAAAAACTCTTCAGCGAACTCCATGGCGTACCACCCATTTTCCTGTGTATTTAATGAATCGTGCAAAGCTACGCAGTCGTGTCATCAATGGTACATCTACACGAACCTTGCCCAGAATTTTGTTTTTCTCGATTCCTCTGTCAGCATTTGGAGCGTTGTCTGCCTGAGTCAGATAATAGAGTTTTTTACGCCGAAGATAGAGACCAATCAATCGATGCGACAATATTTCTCCAAAATATGTTTCAAAGACGAGTATGTCGCCAGGGAGATACATGGCCGCAGGCTCAACCAATACCCGTGAGCCATCGGTGAGGCATGGGTGCATACAATTGCCTTTGATAGCAATTTGAAAAGATACGCCATTAAATTCACTTAGCTTATGCATGGATACTATTCGGGTGTTTTTAAAAAATGGAAGAATATCGTGTATTACCTGAACCCATGGATTCAGGTTTTACATATTACACCACTCAGAAGATGGCTGGGAGTTATGTAAGCTTGCTTTTTGTGTGTAATGGGACGTTAATAGCCTGTTAAGGGTCGCTTGAGAAATCCCGAATGATTTTGTATGCAGCAGGTTGCGCCTGAATTGCTCGACAACTTGTTTGAAGTTCTTGTGAATAGCAGGAACTTTGCCTTGTTTTCTAATATTTTGGGAACAAACTGTTTCGTTATAGAATAAAATCAGCACTTACATAGTTTCCATCCATCGTTTGCAGTAGGCCTCTGTTTATGGATGGGAACTACATAGCGTTATAAACAGGAAAGAGGTAAGGATTATGTCGAAACTGTCTGTTGTTGTATTGGCTGTATTTTCAATGCTGCCACTGTCTGGAATGGCAACTCAGGGAACATGGAATCAGTCACAGCGTAGTGCCGTTTTGCAGCAACTGGAAGACAGGGCTGTTTCGGAAGGAAGGGTATCCGTTATCGTGCGTATTGATGACCAAGGTGCTTTTCAGCCAGGGAGTAGCACTGATAGCGACAAACTGCGTTTGGCTCAGGATATTTTTCTAAAGAAGCTGGGAGACAAAGTCTCGGATGTCAGACGTTTCAAGGCATTTCCCTTTATCGCTTACAAAGTGGATAGCACTGGTCTGGCAGTAATGAAAACCGACGATCAACTATTGTCGGTACAGGAAAATAAAGGAAGGAAGATTCATTTGTCCCAAAGTACGGCAATGATCGGTGCTCAAGCCGTTTGGGAAACAGGGTTGACTGGTGCCGGACAGTATGTAGCAGTTATCGATAGTGGCGTGGATTCGTCACATTTCTTTCTTCAGGGAAGTGTTGCTGTTGAGGCCTGCTTTTCGGGGTATTACGGCGAATCGGTTTGTCCCAATGGTCAGGGTTATCAGTTTGGTCCTGGAGCGGCGGTTCCCTGTGACCTCGATGGCTGTAGTCACGGGACTCATGTTTCCGGGATTGTTGCTGGCAATATGAGCAAAATGCATGGCGTTGCCAAAGGTGCAAAAATAATCGCCTTACAAGTCGCCAGCCGCATGACTACCTCTGATGATTGCGGGGATGAGCCTGCGCCCTGTATGACCTTTTGGGATGCCGATATTCTTAGCGCTATGGATCTGGTCTATGATTTAAAGCAAAAAGATGGCTATCAAATTGCAGCGGTGAATATGAGTTTGGGAGGGGCAGATAAGTTCACTCAGGCTTGTGATGACCAACTGCCGCTGTACAACCAATCTGTTCAGTGGTTGAAGAATATCGGTATTGCCACCGTCGTATCTTCTGGAAATGAATCCTATAAAGATGGTATGAGTGCGCCAGCCTGCTTGTCTCAAGCGATTAGTGTTGGCTCTGTATGCGATACCACGACTAACGGTGATTGTAAGCTTGGGCAAGGACAACTGGCTGAAAGCTCCAACGTCTCCAATATGACTTCTTTGCTCGCACCAGGTGCCATGATCACTTCTGCCATACCGGGCTCGGGATATGGGACTTGGAGTGGAACTTCAATGGCAGCGCCTCATGTTGCCGGGGCTTGGGCGTTGATGAAACAACGCAAATCCACCGCTTCCGTCACTGAGATATTGAATGAGCTACGCAATAATGCTGACCTGGTGAGTGATAATCGTAGTGGCGGTGTTGTCAATAATGCACGCTCATTGAATTTGCGTTTCCTGCAAAATTCCAACCCATTGCTGGATAGCAATATTAAGGTAAGTCTTGAAGAGCCCGCAGCAAATTCAGTAGTGAGCGGTGCAGGCAACCTGCGTGGTTGGGCAGTAGGACCCGACGGTATTTCCTATGTGGAATACTATATCGATGGAAAATTGAGAAAACGCATTCCTTACGGTGGTGCTCGGGGAGATATCAACAATAAATTCCCGGACATGCCGGAGTCGCTTTATTCAGGTTATGCTGCTTCATTTACGTTCGGCCTATTGTCTCCAGGAACCCATAAATTCAAGGTCAGAGCAGTCAGTTCGTCGGGCAAATACAATGAAAAAGAAAATACTGTCACTGTGGTGAAATTTCATAAAGCTTATTTCAATGATCCAGATGCCATGGATATTTCTTCGAGCTCTGTGAGTCGTGATGCCACGGGTATTATGCTCAAAGGGATAAAAATGGAAGGTCAACCTTATGATATTCGGTTGGAATGGAATGCCAAGGCAAATCAATTTGGTATTGTTGAGATCAAGTGATAATTCATGAGAGTTGGAAATGGATCTATCAGGTCATGAAAGACTATCGGATCTAGATCAGAAGCATGAGTACGGGTAACCAAAAAACCTTGCAAAGGTTGACTCGTGGATTGCGCTCTCAGTATCCCTTGTTCTATTTTCTGGGCTGGGAAGAAAAGCGAATGGAAAGTTTGTTGTCTACTCTGGCAGCAAATTTTGTAAAAAGTGAATTGATTACCTGGTCGGCAACGGATGGCTTCAATGATGAGGATGTTGTTGTCAGCGATCCCTTACATGCATTGACGCGTGTATATCGCGAGCAAGACAGGGCGATCTATTTGTTTAAGGATTTGCCTTTGTGGTTTGATCAAGAGCCGGCATTGATTCGTGGGCTGAGGGACATGTATTACCATTTGCTGGGAAAGCAAATATACGTCTTCATCAGTCATCCTTTGTTGCATATCCCTGAAGTCCTGAAAAAGGAGCTTTTCCTGGTGGAAATGTCTCTGCCGGCGGTTGAAGATATCGTTGTTCAATTGCGCAAGACCCATGAACCACAACAGCATCCTGAAGAAAAGATGCTGTATCGCATGGCGCTGGCGATGAAAGGGTTGTCCTTGAATGAAATTGGTCATTTACAAAGACGCCTGTTTTCCATGCCCAAACTGGAATGGCCCATCGTATTGAAGGAAATTCAGGAAGAGAAATCCCAGATTCTGGCGAAGGAAAGCGTGTTGCGATTTTATCCCACCCAGCCTTCATTGGATGATATTGGTGGCTTGGATAATTTGAAGGCTTGGGTGATAAAGCGGCGAGACCTTTTTTCAAAAGAAGCGTTGCAGGAAGATATTCCCATACCCGCCGGGGTACTTTTCATGGGAGTGAGTGGCTGTGGAAAAAGCTTGGCAGCAAAAACTATATCAACAGCCTGGGGACTGCCATTAGTACGGTTGGATATGAGTTTGCTTATGTCGGGCAGTTTTGGGACGCCAGAATATGCTTTCGAGCATGCCACGCGTATTGCGGAAGAAATTTCCCCAGTCGTCTTGTGGATCGATGAACTGGAGAATGCGTTTGGTTATGATGACAAAGGTAATTCAGTGGGCAATGCCAATATCTTTTCTACTTTTTTGACCTGGTTGCAGGAAAAGCCATCGGGGGTATTTCTCGCCGCCACAGCCAACCGTATTCAGCAAATACCCGCTGAACTCATGAGAAAAGGACGTTTTGACCAGCTGTTTTTTCTGGATTTGCCCGCCAAGCAGGAGAGAAAACAAATATTTTCTATTCATATTCGTCTCAATGGTGGCAATCCACAGTTGTTTGATACGGAATACCTCGCTACCGCAACCAAGGGATGGAGTGGGGCAGAAATCGAAGCAGTAGTTAAAGCAGCGCGCATCGATGCCTGGGGGGAGGGTAGAGATTTCAATGAACAGGATGTGATGCGCAATACAGCCGACATGGTGCCGTTGTCGCAAACAATGGAAGAGCAGATACAGGCGATCAAAGACTGGTCTTTTCACCGTGCTGTACCTGCTTCCGCAGAGCGTTAAACTTTGCTCACACTCCGTGTAGACAACGAAGTTATCAGACATTTCAAGTATGAGATGCAAGTTCATGATTAGATCAGAGGTTTCCTAAATATGATTCGTATTCTTTTGGTTGATGACCATGCCTTGTTTCGCTCAGGTATGAGCAGTATCTTGAATGCCCAGCAAGGTATGAGTGTGGTGGCAGAGGCAGAAAATGGGGAAGATGCCGTATCACTGATGCGTGACAATCCCCTGGATGTAGTTCTGATGGATGTCAATATGCCAGGGATAGGAGGTATTGAGGCAACACGTCGTATTGTTCGCCACGATCCACAAAGCAGGGTAATTGCCTTGACTGCAATGAATGATCTTCCTTTTCCGAATCAATTGTTGGATGCGGGGGCAGTGGGTTATCTGACCAAGGGTTGTTCTGCTGAAGAGCTATCCCTGGCGGTCAACGAGGTTATGCAGGGAAAGCACTTTATTTGCAATGAAGTGGCTCAACGCCTGTGTTTGTCCGGACTTATCGACAAAGGAAAATCAACCCCCGTATCAACCTTGTCTGCCCGGGAAATGCAGATTATGTTGATGGTGTCAAAAGGACAGACTACTCAGGAAATTGCCGATTTACTCTATATCAGCCCGAAAACAGTCAGTACCTATCGAACACGCTTGTTCGAGAAGCTGGAGGTGCAAAATGATGTTGAACTAACTCATTTCGCGTTGAGCCATGGTCTTGTTGAACTGAACGGATGAATATGCAGACGTTTGATCCTGCTTGCCGCCGCTGTCCTCGTCTGCATGACTTCTTGCAGGAAGTCAAAAAGAAACACCCGGACTATCACTGCTTGCCTGTGCCAGCTTTCGGGGATGCAGACGCCCGATTGCTTATTGTCGGGCTGGCGCCTGGAATGCATGGCGCCAATGCTACCGGTCGTCCGTTTACGGGTGATCACGCCGGTATTTTATTGTATGAAACCCTCTATAAAACCGGCTTTTCCAACCAGCCGGAATCGAACCATGCAAAAGATGCGCTACAACTTGTAAATTGCCGCATTACCAATGCCGTCAAATGTCTGCCACCCCAGAACAAGCCTGTCGGCAGTGAAGTAAAGGCATGCAATACATTTTTACAAAATGAATTGCAAAGCTTGCCTGCCCAAAGTGTGGTGTTGGCATTGGGGGGGATTGCCCACCGTGCTGTGATTTCTGCCCTCGGAAAACGCCAGGTGGATTTTCCCTTCGGACATGCTGCTGAACACCCGGTGGCAGATGAGCTGCTGTTGCTCGATTCCTATCATTGCAGTCGTTACAATACTCAGACACGAAGATTAACACCGGAAATGTTCATGCAGGTCTTTGAGAGAGCAAGCCTCTTGCTGTCTGATTGAAGCCTGCTCATGAAAACCCCAGTAAATTCGCCTCCTATCCTTTATTCTCCTCTCTAATGCAGTGACAACACCTTTTGACGCAAAAGCCTTTCTTGCAAATCTCACCCACCGTCCGGGGGTGTATCGAATGTATGACAAGGATGAAAAGGTGCTATACGTCGGAAAGGCGAAAGATCTGAAAAAGCGGGTCAGTAGCTACTTTCAGCGCTCCAACAATTTGCGCATAACCACCATGGTATCGCGTATTCAGCGTATCGAGATTGTGGTTACGCACACGGAAGCAGAAGCGTTGTTGCTGGAAAACAACCTGATCAAGGAACTGAAACCCCACTACAATATCCTGCTTCGGGATGACAAGAGCTATCCCTATATTTACTTATCAGATGATGATTATCCCCGTATCAGTTTTTATCGAGGTGCAAGAAAGGATAAAGGACGTTATTTTGGGCCTTATCCCAGCAGTGCTGCGGTAAAGGAAACCCTTTATCTGCTACAAAAGCTGTTTCCTGTACGTCAGTGTGAAAACAGCTACTACAGCAATCGCTCACGCGCCTGTCTGCAATATCAGATAAAGCGGTGTACCGGTCCTTGCGTTGGGCTGATCGGACGTCAGGATTATCTGCATGATGTGAACGATATTATTTTGTTTCTGGAAGGCAAGACCCATGATGTGGTGAACGGCTTGGTGGCGCGTATGGAGCAGGCATCAGCGGCACTGGATTTTGAACAGGCCGCCCGTTATCGGGACCAGATAGAAGCTATCCGCAAAGTTCAAGAGCGTCAGTATGTCAGCGGAGAAAAAGGGGATTTGGACATCGTAGCTTGCGCCACAGCAGAAGAACAAGCTTGTGTACAAGTATTTTTTATTCGTCAGGGACGAAATCTGGGAAACAAGAAGTTTTTCCCAAAGGGGAGCAAAGGGCGGGATATCAAAGAAATTCTTGCAGCATTTATCGCCCAGTATTATCTGGGAAAGCAACTGCCAGCGGAAATTCTGGTCAGTCATGCGATAAATGACAAGGAAGTATTGCAAGAAGCATTGGGAAAGCAAGCGGGCAGAAAGGTCTATTTGCGACAATCTCCGCGGGGTGAGCGCGCCCGATGGTTGAAAATGGCAGTGAGTAATGCAGAAGTTGCACTGAAAAGCCGCCTTGCCAGCAGCAGTAATGCACGTATCCGGCTTGAAACACTTCAGGATGCGTTGGGGCTGGATGAACCGCCAGCACGCATGGAATGTTTCGATATCAGCCATACGGCTGGAGAAAAAACCGTCGCCTCTTGCGTGGTGTTCAATGCCGAAGGGCCACTGAAAAGTGACTATCGACGCTTCAATATCAAAGATATTACCCCGGGAGACGATTATGCTGCCATGGCTCAGGCGTTGCGGCGACGCTACACCCGTATTATGTCTGGTGAGGGAAGCCTGCCAGATATCCTGTTTGTCGATGGAGGTAAGGGGCAGCTTTCTACAGCAGCAGAAATACTTGAAGATATTGGGGTATATGGGGTTTTGTTGGTGGGCGTGGCAAAAGGGGTTGAGCGACGCGCCGGTATGGAACAACTTTTCTTGTTGCAACGGCAACAGCCCCTTATACTAGATTCCCAATCTCCGGCGTTACATCTGATTCAGCACATAAGAGATGAGGCTCATCGGTTTGCCATTACCGGTCATCGCCAGCGACGCAATAAAGCGCGTACGCGCTCTGTATTGGAAGAAATTCCGGGAATAGGGCAAAAGCGGCGCCAAATGTTGCTCAAGCAGTTTGGCGGCTTGCAGGCATTGTCTCGTGCTGGAGTGGAAGATATTGCTACAGTCGAGGGTATTAGCATTAAATTGGCAGAGAAGATTTATCAGGCATTTCATGGAGCAGAATGATGTGGAGCATCCCTAATCTGCTGACGTTTTCCCGGATCATAATGATTCCGGTTTTCATCGGCTTGTTTTACCTGCCAGCACCCTGGAACCACCAGGCTGCTGCGGTAGTATTTATGATTGCGGCATTTACCGACTGGCTGGATGGCTATCTGGCGCGTCGTATGGGGTTGGTTTCACCTTTGGGCGCTTTTCTGGACCCGGTTGCCGACAAGCTCATGGTTGCAACCGCTTTGGTGTTGCTGGTAGCGGACAACCCGTCCCCTTGGATGGCAATATGTGCGGTGGTCATTATTGGGCGAGAAATTACCATATCTGCGCTCAGAGAATGGATGGCAGAACTGGGTACCCGCGCCACTGTAGCGGTTTCCTGGATAGGAAAATTCAAGACTGCCACCCAAATGGGTGCCATTACCCTATTGATATATCGTCATGAAATCCTGGGCTTGCCGACCTATTTGATCGGGGAGTTGTTTTTATATGTAGCCGTGGTTTTGACCCTTTGGTCAATGACTGTTTATCTGCGTGCAGCATGGCCCAGTCTGGCGGAAAAAAGAAAAAATGATCAAGAGGCTTGACAACTAACCCGGGGTCAGTAGAATACCGCCTCACCAAGCGGGAATAGCTCAGCTGGTAGAGCACAACCTTGCCAAGGTTGGGGTCGCGAGTTCGAATCTCGTTTCCCGCTCCAAATTCCCTAAAAACCCCGCAACAATACGGCGGGGTTTTTAGTTTCGGCAGTACCAGACTGTCGTTTTATCACTCATGGCTGAGTGGCAGAGTGGTTATGCAGCGGCCTGCAAAGCCGTGGACAGCGGTTCGATTCCGCTCTCAGCCTCCA
>CAYXOS010000064.1:0-14668 GCA_964467115.1 uncultured Sedimenticola sp. | reverse complement strand
CCTGCTACCGAGACTGATAAAGATCGCGTCAAGAAAGAAGCAGAAGCTGCCAAGAAAGCTCCGGAAGAGCAGGCAGAGCAGCGCCGACAGGCAGAAGAGCAGGAAAAAGCGCGACGCAAAGCCCAGGAAGAAATGCTCCAGGCTGAGCAGGAAGCGCGCAAGCGCCAGGAAGAAGCCCGTACCAAGGCAGAAGATGAAGAGCGTGCCAAGGCGGAAGCTGATAAAAAACAGAAGGAACGTGACCTCGAACTTGCCCGTCGAGCGCAAGAACAACGCAAAGCGCAACAAGAAGCGCGTGAGCGTAAGGAAAAAGCTCAGCGTCGTGCAGAGGCAAGCAAGCCGGGAGCCAACCGCGGACGTAAAGAACTGCATGTGGCTGCAGGCAAGAGTGGACGACGTAAACCGACACGCAAGAAAGGTGGTCGGGATGCTTCCCAAAAAGATATGGATCATGGATTCCAGAAGCCTACAGCACCCGTGGTGCATGAGGTAAAGGTTCCGGACAATATCAGTGTTGGTGAGCTGGCGCAGCAAATGTCAGTGAAAGCGGGTGAAGTCATCAAGGAATTGATGAAGATGGGCATGATGGTAACCATCAACCAGGTGTTGGATCAAGATACCGCTGCTTTGGTCGTTGAAGAAATGGGGCACAAAGTTGTCTTCCACAAAGAAGAAGATGTGGAAGATAAATTGTTCGCTTCCATCGCTTCCGAGCCCGAAGGCGAATTATTGCCTCGTGCCCCGGTGGTTACCATTATGGGACACGTTGATCATGGTAAAACCTCTTTGCTGGACTATATCCGCAAATCCAAGGTTGCTGATGGTGAAGCCGGTGGTATTACCCAGCATATTGGTGCATATCGTGTTGAAACAGGACATGGTGTTATCACCTTCCTCGACACCCCGGGTCACGCGGCTTTCTCTGCCATGCGTGCTCGCGGCGCCCAAGCAACCGACTTGATTATATTGGTGGTGGCTGCTGATGATGGTGTCATGCCACAAACCAAAGAAGCTGTGCAACATGCCAAAGCAGCGGGTGTGCCGTTGATTGTGGCAGTAAATAAAATTGACCGCCCTGAAGCCCAGCCTGACAAAGTCATGCAGGAACTGGTGGCAGAAGAGGTGGTTCCCGAGGATTGGGGCGGTGATACCCAGTTTGTCCAGGTGTCTGCAAAGACTGGTGAAGGTGTCGATGCACTATTGGACGCCATCTTGCTGCAATCAGAAATTCTCGAATTCAAGGCGCCCATTGAAGGTTTTGCCCAGGGTGTTGTGGTCGAGTCCAGTCTGGATAAAGGACGGGGTTCTGTAGCCACGGTGTTGGTTCAGTCCGGAACCTTGAAAAAAGGTGATGCCATAGTAGCTGGTGTTGAATACGGTCGTGTGCGTGCCATGTTCAATGAATATGGCAAGCCAGTGAAAGAAGCAGGACCTTCGACGCCGGTGGAAGTGCTGGGTTTGTCCGGTGTGCCCCAGGCGGGTGACAGCATGGTTGCCCTGGCGGATGAAAAGAAAGCCCGCGAAGTGGCGGATATGCGCCGTGAGCAGCAGCGAGACTCTCGTCTGGCAGAACAAAAAGCTGCCAAGCTCAATGAGATGTTCACTCGTATGGGTGAAGGTGATGTTGCTTATGTCAACCTTATCATCAAGGCAGATGTGCAGGGCTCGGTGGAAGCACTGAAAGAATCCTTGCAGAAAATCCAGACCGATGAAGCACGGGTAAAAATTGTTGCTGCAGGTGTCGGTGGTATCAACGAATCTGATGCCAATCTGGCGTTGACTTCCGGGGCTGCAATTATTGGTTTCAACGTGCGGGCAGATGCTTCAGCACGTAAAGTTATCGAAGAAAGTAATCTGGATTTGCGCTACTACAGCATCATCTATGAAGTGATCGATGATGTGAAACAAGCTGTTTCCGGTCTGCTTTCACCAGAAATTCGTGAAGAAATCATTGGCTTGGCGCAAGTACGTGATGTATTCCGTTCTTCCAAGCTCGGTGCTATTGCGGGCTGTATGGTGGTTGAAGGCGTGGTCAAGCGCAACAGCCCCATTCGCGTGTTGCGTGATAATGTCGTTATCTATGAAGGAGAGCTGGAGTCCCTGCGTCGTCATAAAGATGATGTGATGGAAGTCAAGGCTGGCACCGAGTGCGGTATTGGGGTCAAAAACTACAATGACGTCAAATCTGGTGATCAGATCGAAGTATTCTCCAGAACTGAGGTTCAGCGCGAACTGTAATGAAAGAGTTTAACCGTGGTGACCGTATTGGTGCGCAGATGCACCGGGAATTGGCGTTGCTGTTGCGCGACGCTGCCAAAGACCCACGCCTTTCTGAAGTAACGATTCAGGAGGTGCGGGTAACCCGTGACCTGTCCCATGCCAAGATCTATTTTACGGTCATGGACAAGGACGAAGCGCCTTACTTTACCAAGGTATTGGGACATGCAGCCGGTTTCTTGCGTCGTCGTTTGGGACAAATCATGAAAACCCGCACCGTACCCGAGCTGAAGTTTATTTATGACTCCTCGATAGAAGAAGGACTGCGTTTGTCGAATTTGATCGAAAAAGCCGTGTCTTCCGATGGCGGGGATGACAATGGGTAGGCGCCGCCGCCCTCGCGGGCGGAATATCACAGGTATTCTACTGCTGGACAAGCCTTTGGGAGTTACCTCAAATGCGGCGTTGCAGGATGTGAAACACCTTTTCAAAGCGCAAAAAGCCGGGCATACGGGTAGTCTCGATCCTTTGGCGACAGGTCTGCTGCCTTTGTGTTTTGGTAATGCAACCAAGATATCGGCATTTTTGCTCGATGCAGACAAGCGCTACCAGGTTACGGTCAAACTGGGGGAGATTACAACCACCGCAGATGCTGAGGGAGAAATCATCGATTCCCAGCCAGCCGACCATATTACCCCTGAAGATGTTGAGGCCGTTCTTGGTGATTTCAGGGGGGAAATCTCCCAGCTTCCTCCTATGTATTCAGCGCTCAAGCATAATGGGCAGCGTTTGTACCAATTGGCCAGACAAGGAATAGAGGTCGAGCGGGAGGCACGCAACATCAGTATCTATGATTTGCAGCTGACGGACTTTTCCTCGCCGGAATTTTCCCTTGAGGTACATTGCTCCAAAGGGACTTATGTGCGTACCCTGGCGGAAGACATTGGCAAGGCATTGGGTGTAGGTGCCCATGTCGCTGCTTTGCGGCGCACCTTGGTAGGCCCCTTTGACACCCAAAACATGGTGAGCATGGAAACCCTACAACAGGTTTTGGAACAACAACGCCTGCATGGTCTTGATCAACTATTGTTGCCGATTGATGCGGGGTTGAAACATTTTCCTGCGGTAAATCTGGGAGCAGACAGCAGTTTCTATATCAAGCAAGGACAGCCTGTGCAGGTGCCAAAATCGCCTACGGAAGGCCATGTGCGCATCTATGGCGCAAACGAAGAATTTATCGGCGTCGGTGAAATCGATGACGATGGACGCATCGCCCCGCGTCGTTTATTGGCGAATTTGGGCTGAATGTAGGATAATCGCTTTTTTTAATCGTTAGCTCTGCCTGAACTCATTGTTGGACAGAGCGTTGCATGTCGCAGACGATCATTTATATTGGAGAAATATTATGTCAATGAGTGCAGAGATCAAGAAGCAAATCGTGGAAGAGTATGGCAAGAGTGCCACTGATACCGGTTCTACCGAAGTACAGGTTGCGTTGCTGACCTGGCGTATCAATGACCTGACTCCTCACTTTAAGGAGCACAACAAAGACCATCATTCCCGTCAGGGTCTGATTCGTATGGTTAACTCTCGTCGCAAGTTGCTCGACTATCTCAAAGGCAAGGATGTTGAACGCTATCGTGATCTGATCAAACGTCTCGGCTTACGTCGTTAATTTACAAACGAAGGAATCCCTAAGTGACAGCAATCAAGAAAGAATTTCAGTTCGGTGACCACAAGGTAACCCTGGAAACTGGAGAAGTGGCCCGTCAGGCTGATGGCGCGGTAATCATTAATATGGACGATACCGTGGTACTTTGTACCGTGGTCGGTTCCAAACATGCCATGGAAGGACGTGACTTCTTCCCGCTGACAGTGGACTATCAGGAAAAGACTTACGCTGCGGGAAAAATCCCCGGTGGTTTCTTCCGTCGTGAAGGGCGACCTTCCGAGAAGGAAATCCTGGTAGCACGTTTGATCGACCGTCCCATCCGTCCTCTGTTTCCAAAGGGCTATACCAACGAAACTCAGGTGATCTGTACGGTCATTTCCTTGAATCCTTTTGTTGATCCAGAGATTCCTTCGTTGCTCGGTACCTCTGCGGCTTTGGCGATTTCCGGCCTGCCTTTCCAGGGGCCTATCGGTGCAGCCCGCGTTGGCTATAAAGATGGTAATTACCTGCTCAACCCCCCTGGTACTGGCTTGAGCGAAATCACAGATCTGGATCTGGTTGTTGCCGGTACTGACAAAGCGGTATTGATGGTTGAGTCTGAAGCCAGCGAGTTGTCTGAAGAAGTGATGCTGGGTGCGGTTTTGTTCGGTCATGAGCAAATGCAGGTAGCAATCGAAGCGATTCGTGATCTGGCTGCCGAAGTCGGTAAGGAAGTCAGCGAATTCAGTCTTCCAGAAGAAGATGCTGAACTGGCGCAGAAAGTTGCCGAAGTGGCCGGGGCTGGTGTTGGCGAAGCCTATTCCACCACTGACAAGATGGAACGTTATGCCAAGCTGGATGAAGTCAAGGCGGCAACGGTTGAAGCCTTGTGCTCAGGTGATGAACCTCAGTGGACGGAAGATCAGGTGTCTGCGGCTTTGGGTAAATTGAAGAAGAAGACAGTACGCAGTCGTATTCTGGCAGGTGAGCCACGTATCGACGGTCGTGATACCAAGACAGTGCGTAATATTGAAATCAAGACCGGGGTTTTGCCTCGCACCCACGGCTCGGCGCTGTTTACCCGTGGTGAGACTCAGGCACTGGTTATCACCACTCTGGGTACTGAGCGTGATGCACAAATCGTTGATGCCCTGGATCGTTCCTACCGTGAACCTTTCATGTTGCACTACAATTTTGCCCCTTTCTGTGTGGGTGAAACCGGACGTGTTGGTAGCCCCAAGCGTCGTGAAATCGGTCATGGGCGTCTAGCCAAGCGTGGTGTGTTGGCAGTGATGCCTGGCCTGGAAGATTTTCCTTATTCCGTGCGTGTGGTGTCTGAGATTACCGAGTCCAATGGCTCGTCTTCCATGGCATCCGTTTGTGGAACCAGCCTGTCATTGATGGATGCGGGTGTTCCTATCAAAGCTCCTGTTGCAGGTGTTGCCATGGGTCTGATCAAGGAAGGCGACGACTTTGCCGTGTTGACCGACATTTTGGGTGATGAAGATCATCTGGGCGACATGGACTTCAAAGTCGCGGGTACAGAAAATGGTATCAATGCCTTGCAGATGGATATCAAAATCGATGGTATCACTCGTGAGATCATGGATATCGCCCTGACTCAGGCAAAAGATGGTCGCATGTATATCCTGGACGAAATGAACAAGGCAATCGAATCGCCTCGTCAGGAAATGTCTGAGCATGCACCGCGTATTATTTCCTTCCGTATTCATCCAGACAAGATTCGTGATGTTATCGGCAAGGGAGGCGCAACTATTCGTTCCATTACCGAAGAGACAGGTGCAACCGTCGATCTGGATGACAGCGGCCTGGTTAAAATCTTCTCGGTAGATAAGGCCGCCGGTGAAAAAGCCCGTAAACGGGTCGAACTGATTACTGCTGATGTGGAAGTGGGTACGGTCTATGAAGGCAAGGTTGCCAAGCTGATGGACTTTGGTGCTTTTGTTACCATTCTTCCTGGTAAAGACGGTTTGGTTCATATCTCACAAATCAGTGAAGAGCGAGTCGAGAAGGTCAGTGACAAGCTTGCCGAAGGCGATATTATCAAAGTAAAAGTCCTTGAAGTTGATAAGCAAGGGCGTATTCGTCTCAGCATGAAAGCAGTGGCTGAAGGCGAATAAGGATTCTTTTTGGAATCGAACTAAAACGGAGCCTCGGCTCCGTTTTTTTTTGTCTGAAAAAAATTGATATTCGTCTAGACTTTATAGCGTGTAAGCCAAAGGAACCGCTGATTGGTTGTGAGTAGATCAGAGTTTCTCCAGGAGACCGGTCGAATATGTTAATAAAGCAATGTTTGTTGCTATTGGTGCTGATATGGGGAGCGGGTATAGCCTGCGCTTCAGAACCCGTGAGGGTTGCCTATCGCCTGGACAGCGCACCATTGCAATTCAAAAATGTCCAAGGAGAGGCGGACGGCGTCTTTATTGATTTGTGGAAATTGTGGTCTGAAAAAACCGGCATCCCCATAAAGTTTGTCGGTGCCTATAATAAAGAAGCCCAAGATCTGCTCAAGGAAGGTAAAGTGGATGTGCTGGCGGGGCTATTCCGCAATTCTCGCCGTGATAAATTTCTGGATTTTTCTGATCCGGTATTGAAAGCATCATACTACCTGTATCTACGTCAGGATATCCCGGATGTAAAAACCATTCAGGATTTGGGAGAGCGCCCGGTCGCAGTAACCGCAGGTAGTTATCATGAAGACTATTTGCGTCAGAATTTTCCTGATCTGCCATTGCATCTATACAAAGGGTATAAAGAAATATTTGCAGATGCGGCGGAAAAAAAGATCGAAGCGCTGGTTACCCAACCCCTGTACCTGCAATATATCGTCTCGAAATCACATTTACATCTTCCCTATGTAGAGATTACCCCCGCCCTATATGAGCGGGCATATCGGGCGGCTGTATTGAAAGGACGAGGCAATCTGCTGCGACAAATCAATGCCGGTCTTTCACTGATCTCCTCACAAGAGCGAGGGGCGATATCATCCAAATGGACTGGACTTGGATGGTTGGAACATACGCATAAGTCCTTGGGTTTGACCTCTGAGGAAATTGCCTGGTTGAAAGAGCATCCGGTTATTCCTATCGGGGGTGAATCAGACTGGCCTCCCTTTGATTTTACCGATGAAAATGGCAAGCATCAGGGAGTGGCTGCCGAGTATCTTCGCAAGATAAGTGAATTGCTTGGGGTCAAGTTTGAAGTAACCACACATTTGCCCTGGAATGAAGTGTTGAACAGAGTACGCAATGGTGAATTGTTTGCTGCCTGTACCATTGTTGAAACACCGAGCAGGCGTAAAGATTTCCTGTTTACCAAGCCCTACTATTCTTCATCTGCTGCAATGGTGGTAAAACGAACCAACCGGGCCATTAAGAAGTTGGATGATTTGGCAGACAAGCGTGTGGCAATCGTAAAAGGTTACAGTGTTGCAGAGTATCTTCGTCGACGTTTTCCTGGCTATACTCAAATTGAAGTGGAAAACTTGCTACAGGGGTTGAGCCTGGTTAGTGACGGAACGGCAGATGCTGTTCTTGATAATCAGGATGTATTGGCATGGCTCATGGAAGAACATGCCATTCCAGACATGCGTTTGATTCGCATACAGGAGTTGTTCCGGGGAAATACCAGTTTACGCATGGGCGTTTCACGTGACTATCCGTTGTTCGCCAGTATTTTGCAAAAAGCACTGGATGCGATTCCATTGGAGGAACAAAAACGCTTTCTCAGCCATTGGCTGCCGGGTTCCAGTGTCGAAGGGTATGCTGAACGCTTGTATCTTTCCTTGGAGAATCAACAATGGTTGAGCAAACATCCCAAAATACGGGTCGGCATTGACCCAAAGTGGCCGCCAATAGAGTACATCGACAGTGACGGAAATTATCAAGGTGTTACATCTGATTATCTATCATTGCTTTCGTCTTGGTTGGGAGTAAAGCTGTCTCCGGAAAAACATTTGGATTGGGTGACGGTGATTGAAAAAGTAAAGAACAGGGAAATTGACTTACTTCCTGCGGTTGTTCAATCTGAAAAAAGGAAAGAATTTCTGAACTTTACCAAACCTTATATGCATTTTCCGGTGGTGATATTTACCCGCACCAACAGTCAGTTTCTTACCGACTTGTCAGAACTGCAGGGTCAAAAAGTTGCTGTAGAAAAAGGATATATTACCGAAGAATATTTACGGGGGGACTATCCGCAGATCAACCTGGTTGTGGTAGACAGCGCTCTGGAAGGATTGAAAAAACTGTCTGTGGGTGAAGTTGATGCCTATGTGGGTAATATTGCTACTGCCAGCAGCTTGTTACAAAACTATGGGCTGACGAATATCAAAGTGGCAGCACCTACGCCATATGTACTCGACTTGCGCATGGGGGTGAGAAAGGATTGGCCTGAGTTGATCGATATCCTGAATAAATTATTGGCGGGTATGAGTGAGAGTCAGCGCACAGCGATCAGAAAAAAATGGCTGCAAGTTGAATACGATGTACAGATTGATTACCAACTGCTGTGGCGAGTTATTGCCGTCAGTATCACCATTATTCTATTGGTGCTTCTATGGGGATATCTGATTCGAGGGCAACGAGAGAAACTGCGTCGCAGTGAGGAACAACTGACTCATCTTCTGGAAGCTATTCCACTTCCCATTGTTGTCGCCGATAAAAAAGGGGAAATTCTGTTTGCCAATCCCCAGGTCAGTGTGGAAATGGAAAGTGTCACTGAGAGCATGATCGGTAGAAATATGCGGGAATTCTATTCTAGAGACTCGCAACGTGATGAAGTTCTAACGGGATTAAAGACCAGTGCCAGGCTGGATCGAAAGCGGGTTCATTTGCGCACAGACCAGGGGAAGATCATTGATGGCTTTATGTCAGCCATTCCTATTCAAATGGAGGGGAAGAACGCTCATTTGGGGATGTTCTTCAATTTGACAGAGCAATTTCGGATGGAAAAGGAACTGGCGCTTGCCAAAGCAGAAGCAGAGCGTGCCAATGCCTTCAAGAGCCAGTTTCTTGCCAGTATGAGTCACGAAATTCGAACCCCCATGAATGCAATACTGGGTTTGTCGCATCTTTGCAATCAAACATCATTGGATGCAATTCAAAAAAACTATCTAAAGCATATCGATAGTTCGGCGCGGGCATTGCTGGGAATAATCAATGATATCTTGGATCTTTCAAAAATCGAGGCGGGAAAACTGACCCTTGAGAACAAGCGCTTTTCATTGTGGGAAGTCTTGGAACAAGTGAGTACCTTGAATGCTGTCGTGGCGGCGGATAAAAATATCGAATTATTGTTTCGGGTTCAGCCCGGATTGCCTGAATACTACTTTGGTGATCCCTTGCGCTTGTCTCAGGTTCTGATCAATCTCACTCAAAATGCGATCAAGTTTACCGATCTAGGGGAGGTGATGATTGATATATCCCTGGTCTCCATGAAAGAGGATTCGGCCTCGTTGATATTTTCAGTGATTGATACAGGGATAGGAATTGCCGAGCAGGACATTCCCTATCTCTTTGATGCCTTCACTCAGGTGGATCAATCCTATGCCCGGCGCTTTAGTGGTACAGGTTTGGGTTTGGCAATCAGTAAGATGTTGATTGACCTTATGGGTGGGACCATTCAGGTAGAGAGTCGCTTGGGTGAAGGCACATCCTTTGAATTCGTACTAAACTTTGATACGGAAGCGGAATTGGATAGTGTCGATGAGGGTTATCAGATACTAAAGGGCAAAACCTTATGCCTGGTGGATAGAAATGCCAATGCGCGAATGATTGTCAAGGAGATGCTTGTCGATTTTGGTATGCATGTCGACATATTTGAGACTGTCGAAGCCATGCTTGCAGCGTTCAAAAATGCATCGGTAAATATTCCTGATGCGATTGTTTCTGATAGCAGCTTGTTGTCTGAAAAAGTATTGCCAATAGTTAAAGACAGTATCCACAAAGGAACTATATTGTATGTGCTACGTGCGGTCTCAGATAGTATAAGTGAGCAAGAAGGTATCCGATATTTGCATAAACCTGTTATTCCATGGATGCTCAAGGAAGTGCTTCTTTCGGGGTTTGGCGTACAATCTGAAGGCCGGGTATTGAATGGTGCATACAATAAACGAAAACGCCTGCAGGGTGAAATATTATTGGTAGAGGACAATAGTATCAACCAATTGGTTGCCAAAGAAATACTGGAACAGTTTGGTTTGTTTGTGCATGTTGCAGAGACGGGAAAAGCCGCCTTGCAACTACTCGCAGACAAGGCCTTTGATTTGGTATTGCTGGATGTGCAAATGCCGGAAATGGATGGCTATGAAGTTGCCCGTCGTATACGCGATGACTTACAGCTAACAGAACTCCCCGTTATCGCCATGACAGCTCATGCCTTGATTGGCGATAGAGAAAAATCCCTGGGAGCTGGTATGAACGAGCATCTCAGCAAACCCATAGACCCAAAAGCCCTGTTTAAAACTCTCAGGAATTGGTTGCCAGAAAGAGAGAAGCATGAGTTGTCACAAACCAATGCAGACATCACCAGTGAATTACTTTCTGCACAATTGGAGTATGTTGATATTCAATGGGGCTTGAGCCGCATCGGTGGTAATCAACAGTTGTTCCAGCGCTTGTTGAGGCAGTTCCTGAATGATCACAGTCAGGCAGTAACAGAGCTCGAACATTACATTCTGCAACAAGATCATGAGTCTGCTGGCCGCTTGGCGCACACCATTCATGGTGTGGCAGCGACTATTGGTGCCCGCAAACTTGCTCGTGCTGCAGAAGCCCTTGAGCAATCAGTGCTGGAAGATTCAGATGACTATCGTTTTGTACTCGAACAGTTTCGCAGAAACTTTGACTGGGTAGTCGAGGATCTGAAGAGGTTGATTGAAGCTGAAAACAGCTCACGCAGCCAAAGTGCAAAAAATGACAGTACTCCTGTGTATGTCAATCTAAGGAAGATTCTGCAGCTGATTTCAGACTCTAATCCAGATGCATTGTATAAATTGAAGGAAATGGATTTATCACATATCGAGTCTGATAAGATAGACTATATAGATAAAATAAAAAATGAGCTAAAAAACTACGAATTTTCGATTGCTAAAGAAATGATGGAGAAATTAGTGGAAGAACTGGAGAGCAGCAATGGATAGTCGCGAGAAAATCCTTATTATCGACGATGAGCGTTTTTATATAGACGTACTGGTAGCGCTTCTTCGTGAAAACTATCAGACTGCTGTCGCCAAGTCTGGAGCCGAAGGTTTGAAAGTGGCAATGGGTGAAAATACCCCAGACCTTATTCTGTTGGATGTATTGATGTCGGACATGGATGGGTACCAAGTTTGTAAACAATTGAAAGCAGCGCAGCAGACAAAAGATATCCCCATAATATTCCTCACGGTAAAGAGTGAGGTTGAGGATGAAATCCGGGGGTTGGAATTGGGTGCTGTGGATTACATCATTAAGCCTATCAGTCCGCCTATCGTGCGTGCCCGGGTCGAAACCCATCTTGCGCTGGCAAAAGCCCATTGCTCTTTGCAACAACAGAATCATTTATTGGAACAACGGGTCGAAGAACGTACCTCTGAATTGGCACGCACCCAGGATGCGGCGATTTACCTTATGGCATCCCTGGCAGAAACCCGAGATAACGAAACCGGGCAACATATTCATCGCACCCAGCATTATGTGAGAACATTGGCGGATGTGTTGTGTACAGCATCCGGGTATCGAGAGTATCTTTCGGAGCAGAATCGCGATCTTCTGTTCAAATCAGCACCTTTGCATGATATTGGAAAAGTCGGTGTTCCCGATGATATCCTGCTCAAACCAGGACCATTGCAAGGCGAAGAATGGGAAGAAATGAAGCGTCATTCTGTGTACGGAAAAGTTGCCATTGAAAGAGTAGAAGAAGATATTGGTCCTTGTGATTTTCTTGAAACAGCAAAAGAGATTGCCTATACCCATCACGAGCGTTGGAATGGCACGGGATATCCAGAGGGTCTGAAGGAAACAGAAATCCCCATTTCAGGAAGATTGATGGCAGTTGCAGATGTTTATGATGCGTTGATTTCACGCCGAGTGTATAAGCCTGCTTATTCCCATGACAAAGCCGTAGAGATTTTGCGGAAAGAAAGGGGCGAGCATTTTGACCCGGATGTACTCGATGCTTTCCTGGCAACTGAAGATCAGTTCAAGGATATTGCCAAACGCTTTAAAGACGAATATCTGGAGTGATAATAGGGCATCTCTGATAACGTCATTCCGGCGCAGGCCGGAATCTATAGCTTATTGATTCCCATGCTTTGTTCTAGCAGGATGTTTTTCAGCACAGTTGTTGTTATCCATGGAGTCATACACCGGGGTGACGAAAAATAGTTTATCGAGGTGCTCTTCAGTTTATCTTGTGAAGGTTTAACGGATATCCACATTTCCGGTAAAAACTGTAACGCTGGCGACTGGCGTCCAGTGGTTGCTTCTCCTGATCAACGCATTCTGCTACACGCTCGAAGCGACTAAAATATTCCGGGCTTTCAATGCACAGGTTGATGAGCACATCGTGCTCTTCCCCGGCTTCTGTGTTGTTGCTGAGCAGAACCGGGTTTAGCTTGGGGTTCGCTTTTCCCAAAATACCGTGAGGAATAAAACTTTGATCTCTGTGTACCCAAAGCAGGCGGTTCATATGGCGCAATTCTTCTTCAGAGTCTGTGGCGATCAAGACCCTGTGCCCGGCAGACCAAGCCTTTTCAGTCAATCGGGCGGCCAGGGTATAACGATTTCCCTGGCCCCCTGGTTGTAGAATATAAAAGTCTATTTGCGTCATACCGTTTGCTTGGCGCGTTTCAATAACAGTTGTGTCAGCAAAGGCACAGGGCGACCAGTAGCACCTTTGTCGCCACCGCTTTTCCAGGCAGTGCCGGCAATATCCAGATGCGCCCATTTGTATTTCTTGGTGAATTCACCCAGGAAGCAGGCAGCCGTGATGGTTCCTGCACCTTTGCCACCAATGTTTGCCATGTCAGCAAAGTTGCTTTTCAACTGTTTTCGGTAGGCATCGTTCATGGGTAAGCGCCAGGCTTCATCACGGATCTCTTTGCCAGCTTCGAGTAACTCATCAGCAAGTTTGTCATCATTGCCCAGCAGACCGCTGGTGTGATGCCCCAGGGCGACCACGCAGGCACCAGTGAGGGTTGCGATATCAATTACGGCTGCGGGCTTGAAGCGTTCGGCATAGGTTAGGGCATCACATAAAATCAGACGTCCTTCCGCATCTGTATTCAGAATCTCGATGGTAAGCCCAGCCATGCTGGTAACAATGTCGCCAGGTTTGTTGGCTTCACCATCAGGTAAATTCTCGGAAGAGGGGACGATGCCGATAACATTGATGGGAAGATCAAGTTCTACACAGGCTTTCATGGTCCCCAGTACGCTTGCACCGCCGCACATGTCATATTTCATTTCATCCATGCCCGCAGATGGCTTGATGGATATGCCACCGGCATCAAAAGTCAGACCTTTACCCACTAATACCAGCGGACGGCTGTTTTCCTTACCACCTCGATACTCAAGAATGATCAATTTGGCAGCTTCCCGGCTGCCACGAGAAACAGATAGCAACGCGCCCATGCCCAATCGCTGCATTTGCTTTTCTGTAAGTGCCGTTGCCTTGAGCTTGGTGGATTTTCTCCCCAGTTTTTTGGCTTCTTCAGCAAGATAGCTGGGTGTGCAGATGTTGCCTGGCAGGTTTGCCAAGTCCTTTGCCAGATCCATGCCGCCAGCAATGGCAGTGCCATGTTTTACTGCTTTCTTGATTGAATTGAGTTGTTTTCTATCTGAGGAAACCAATGTCATTTTGGTCAGGGGCTTTGAGGGACGACTCTTTTTGCTCTTGCATTGATCGAAACAATACAATTGTTCCTCAGCTGCAATGATCAGGTCACGCACGGCGGTGTAACAATCGTGATTGGTTTCAAGAGTTTCTGGAAGCAATAGGGCGCAGTTTCTGGTGGCATTCTTATTTAGCAAGTCAACAGCCATGCCCGTAGCGGAAGCCAGTTTATCGCTGCTAAAGGCCTTCTTCTCGCCCAAACTTATCAATAACAACTTTTCTGCCTTGAGCCCCGGGACGGCATATAGCATGAGTGAGTTTGCCGTTGATGAGCTGAGGTCGCCGCTCTTCAAGGCTGACTGAATATGTTGCAGTGACTCCTTTGGCAGTGCCGAGAAGCTGGCGTTGGATTGTTTGCCATCGAAAATACCGATAATCAAACATTGAGTGACG
Source organism: uncultured Sedimenticola sp. (assembly GCA_964467115.1). Lineage (GTDB taxonomy): Bacteria > Pseudomonadota > Gammaproteobacteria > Chromatiales > Chromatiaceae > Thiolapillus. The sequence continues at coordinate 510 of CAYXOS010000064.1, read as the reverse complement.
ATGTTTTCAGCAGATGTTGTTTTTGTCAGATAGTGCATTGGATATCCATTATTGTTGTCGACGATCACGGAAGCGCTGATCTATATCACTACGGATTCAGGTATAAGCTACTTTGCCCGGAATGAACCAAAGCTTCCAGTATCTACTCAGCATCTTGATCCGAGGAGATGGTAAGTCATTGAATATCCAGGACGCTGTGAATACATCCATGTACGCTCTGCGGCAGCGTCCATGCTGCCGAAGCCCGGCTATTCAATGACTTACCCTCTCCACACAAAGTTACGCTGAGTAGTTACAGCTCCCATATCTTTGTTAAGGATGTTGAAAAAGTCCTTCCATGGATTTTTTCAACCACGGAAGCGGAAAACGTGGTTTCCCGCTTCCTTCATTTTCAATGGCTTAAAGCCATCGATGGGTGGCAGTCCATGTGCCACACACTGGCTGTCGAAAAACGGTGTTTTTCAACAGCCTGTTAATTCTACCCGTAAACAAGAGGTTTCGCATCGTATC
>CAYXOS010000063.1:0-14689 GCA_964467115.1 uncultured Sedimenticola sp. | reverse complement strand
CCCCGTTGTTGAGTTTTGCTGTATTGTTGAACGAGCCAAATGTGATGGATTGGCGCTTGTTGTTACGGATGGGGCGTATTCTTTCAGCATAGCTGGGTGGCGTATAACAAAAATGGCAGCCTTTGGTCTTGATAAGCTTTTCGGTAAAGAACAGTTCTCCCCCTCGTTCTGTCAACAATGCACTGCTGATGATGGCATCGATTTGGGCCATTCCGGTAGATCCGAAATAACCCAGCCAACTGAGCTGCACAGCAGCACACCGAGCTTCGAATACGGGTAATCGTCCTCCTGCAGTATGCCCGGAAAGGTCCACCAAAATATCAATTTCATCATTGCGGATCAGGTCAATCACTTGCTCATCATCCATGCCGTGGATGTTTCTCCAGCCATCACTTCGTGTTTTGAACTCTGTGCTGATTTCATCCATATCAGATTGATTGGCATAACAGTAGGTAGCAATCGTGTTACGATCATGGGCAGCAAAAATACCGCGCAGGAAAAAACCCACGGGATGAGCAAGAAAATCCGCAGAAACATAGCCGATTCGCAGACGGCGATGGACTGAAGTCGAAACATGATGATTTGTGGTTGTTTGCTGGCGTTTCCAATAGCATACCTCCTGTTTCAAGGTCGCGGCACTGGCGTCTGGATGATATTGCAGTGCCATTTGCAGGTTGGAAAAGGCGGTAAAGAAATCGTGCTTTATTGCCAACGCCTGTTTGTGGGCGTCGATTGATTCGCTATAGTGACATTGATTGAGCAAGGCGATGCCAAGATTGGTCCATGCTTCAACTTGCTGTTTGTCTATACCCAGGGCAGAGCGATAACATAATTCTGCCTCGTAATTTCTGGCAAGTGCTGTATAAATCAACCCCAGATTGGTATGAGCAATGGCAGAATGGGGTTGTAGGGAAATTCCTTTTTTTAGCGCTTCAATTGCAGCTGAGTAGTGCTGTAACGCTCGAAGCGCGGCTCCGAGATATATCCAGGCTTCGGCATTGTTTGGTGCATGTTGAAGAACCGCTTGTAAGGTAGTTACGGCTTTTGAATACTGTCCGCAAAAACTCAGAACCATACCGTAATTGACATGTGCAGCAAGGTTGTCGGGTTCGAGCGACAATGCCTGTTCCAGTTCAGACAATGCCTTTTGGTAATGCCCTTGTTTGAATGATGCCTCGGAGGATGAAAACAGATTGGCAAAAAGTGTCATGGGGGCAGGGGCAGGGAAGCGCTGATCTAATCTGTATGAAACAGAACATGCCCCAGCTCACGCTCCTCACTTATGTCTGTGTAGTTGATGACGAAGATGTTGAGTATAGTTTTGGGGGATGAATTCATGAATAGATCAAAGTTTCCTTAGCGAGTGACTTTCAGGCTGCCCCCGTTACTGATTGTGACCTCGGTGTCTATGCTGACTGCGGGGGCTTTCAGCGTGGCTGTTCCATTGGAATCAATCACGGTTCCCGTCGTGACATTGAGCTGGGTTAGATTGCATTGGAAGTATCCTGGCACTGAAATAGAGGTTGGCACTGATGCAGGAGTTGATGGGCAAGGAACCAGTGTGCAACTGCTGGCAGCGGTCGTGAAAGAATACTGGTCTGGTGGGCAGATGGTCTGTTGGATTTCGCCAAAGCCAGGGACAAAGTAGCCTGGTATCGCAGCCGTAACTGCTGTTTGTCCAGCCAAAGCCACATAGTAACCTGGGCTCGCGAGGATTGAAGCGCTGGCTCCCGAGCTGGCTACATAGCTACCGGGGGCTGCCAGCAGACAATCACTGGGCGAGGTGGCAGCAGCCAATGGGCCATAACTACCGGGCAGGCAGTATTCCGGTGCCGTTGCGCCACTAATGCTGATATAACTCCCTGGTGGTGCATCCTGACAAGCGCTGTTACCCGATGTGGGAGAATAATTACCAGGTGTGCAACTTTGCGGCTGGCTAGCTCCTGTGGTTGATACAAAGCTACCGGCGGGTGCAAGAAAACAGGCTGAAGCGCCGCTTTGATCCATGTAACTGCCAATGCTGCATGGAGTAGCCGCAGAGGCTCCATTAGTACTTACAAAATTTCCCACGGGAGCTGGTTGACAGCTTGATGCGCCCGAAACAGACGAAAAACTGCCGACACTGCACAGCAGCGCCGAGGTGGCGGCGGTAGTGCCTACGAAGCTGCCTGGGGGAGCCAACTGGCAAGCTGAAGCGCCCTGGGTGGCGACAAAAGTTCCTGCTGCACAGGCTTGCTGGGTGCTGGCTGCTGTGATGGCCACAAAATAGCCTGGTGTAGAAGGCGTTGCAGCGGTAGCGGCTGTTTGATTGACGTAGCTTCCAAGGTTGGCGGCTGTTTGAGCAGCTGCGCCAGCATTGGGAACAAAGTAGCCAACTGTTGCTGGTGTCGCCGCTGACTGTCCGCTTGAAGGTACATAATAGCCAGGGCTTGCCTGGGTGGCGGAGCTGGCGCCAGAAACGGGAACATAGCTGCCGGGTTGTGCCGCTAGGCAACTACTAGAGGAAGTTGCTCCAGCTGTTGGCCCATAACTACCAGGCAGGCAGTATTCCGGTGCGCTGGCACCGCTGATACTGACATAACTGCCCGGTGGAGCCTGGTCGCAGGATGTTGCACCAGGTAGCGGTGAAAAGTAGCCAAGGGGGCAGTTCTGGGGTTGTGTGGCTCCGGTAGTTGCTACAAAAGCGCCAGCAGGAGCCGGGAAACAGGCAGATGCGCCACTTTGATCCATGTAGTTGCCGGGTGCACATGCCATTTGTGCGCTTGCTCCTGTGGTGGCGACGAAATGCCCAGGACTGGCGGCAGTAGCTTGTGTTGCTGCTGTTATTGCAACATAACTTCCTGCAGGAGCTGGGGTGGCGACAGAAGCGCCAGAGGTGGAAACAAAGCTGCCTATGGGAGCTTGCAGGCAGGAAGAAGCACCTGATGAGGGCGAATAGGTGCCGGGAGCGCAAGCCAGTGCAGCCGTAGCTGCATTGATATTGACAAAGTACCCTGGTGGGGCTGTAGAGCAGATCGACGCACCGCTGATATCAACATAGGTGCCTACACTGCAAGCATTCTGAGCACTGGCTGCCATTGTTGCAACAAAATATCCGGGTTGCGCAGGTGAGCAGGAACTGGCACCAAAATTTGGGTTGAAATAGCCGACTGCACAGGGCGTTGCCGCAGTAGCATTGGTTGTAGCAACAAAATAGCCCGGAGCCGCGGCAGTGCAACCATTGCCTGCATCGTAGAAGCCTAATTCACACGCAAGACTATTCCCAGAAACAATGGTCAAAATGGCACTGACCAGTACTTTTTGTCGATACCTGGGTGGTTCTGCCAGATTTCTTTGGGGGAGAACTCTCATTTGCTCATTGCCAAGTCACCTAAAATAAGCCTTTGTAATCCTTGTTTTCAACGTTACACGCTGGAGTACAAGTATACAAGTTGGATCATCCTTTATATCTTATGCCCTTGTCTATGCTTCCAGCTTACAACTCCCTCCTAAATCCGTGTAGGCGAAGTTATCGGGTATTTTCAGGTATGAAATGCGAGTTCATGAATGGAGGACACTTCTATCAATTCATGATTGGCATCTACGTACATGACGGCTGCGATTTTCGCCTTGTTCTCACTGCCGTCATGCACGAATCCGCTCAAACAGAATTAACAGGGTGTTGAAAAACACCGTTTTTCGACACCCTGTGCGTGGTACATGGATGTGCCACCATTTTTGATGGCTGTAAGCCATTGAAAATGAAGGAAGAGGGAAACCGCGTTTTCCGCTTCCGTGGTTGAAAAAGTCCATGGAAGGACTTTTTCAACATCCTTGTTAATACCTGTTAATAGAGCTGTCCTCGATTAGAGATTCCTTAACATTGCACTGATTTCCTGTGCTCACCCATGGGCAGTATTCTCTATTTTCGTGAGTATCTCATATTTTTCCAAATGTCAGAAATGATTGGGACATTTGCTGGGATCTTCGTCTTGTTTTGTTTCAAAGGCTTTTTCATTGAGGCCGTTGGTTGCAATTATCCTAAAACTAGATGTTGGTGAAAAATAAAAAGCCCGCACAATGGCGGGCTTTTACGCTATTGAGATATAGCTACTTAGGCAGCATATTTCTCATCGCCACGAACTTCGCGCAGCAAAGGATATAGATGTTCTACTTCATCTTGAATACGGTCGAGAACCATGTCGAACATGCCATTAGTAATGCTGGCAAATTCATCGTAATTTGTGACCAGCAACTGCTGCTTTTTCATGTTGCACCATTTCTTTACGAAATTACTGAATATGCGCTTTATTTCTTTTGAGCCACCCATAAAACGATTTGCTACTGTAGTAATATGCGTGTCGCTACTGGTTAGCAATTGTGTGTAAAGTTTTTTATCGGTAATTTCTAAATGGTGTTTGACCATATCAACATAGCGACAAAATAACTCAGCGGTAATGCTGGCATCACATAAAAATCGGTCTGTCAGCAACAATCTCAGTACGTTGGAAAGTTCGGTGATTTTATCATTCTGATGATTAAGTTCGTCATAGGTAAGCATAGCTGTTTCCTCTACCTCCTCTGTCAGACATTTATAAAACCTTTGGGTAGCAAATGTCCGGGGGGTTTACTTCGGGTGAATTGTAATCGGTATATTCTAGGCTTGGGAGTCAAACCTGTCACTGCGTATTAAAATACACAGACTCAGGAATCACACAAGTATCATTTAGGGTAAAGCTGGGTGTTCCGCCCACAAGCTTTGAATAACCTTGGTTTTTTTAACCATTAACTATGCGCTTTCTTGTTGCTGCAGTCAATTGGTATCCTGTACATATGCAGATGGATTTAACCTATTGCCGTATTCGATAAATTGATTTGAGTCGCGCCGTTGGGCGAGGGAACTGGTTTTGTTTGAAACGAAAATTGCCAGGTCTTTGGGTTAAGTTTATTCTTGATTACCGAATTGTTTTGATAGATTTGAACAGAAATGACGCTCAACGAATTAAAATATATTGTCGCAGTTGCCCGTGCCAAGCACTTTGGACGGGCAGCCGAAGCCTGTTTCATAAGCCAACCAACCCTGAGTGTTGCGGTGCGCAAGCTGGAAACCCAATTGGGGGTGGAGCTGTTTGAACGTCGTCAGGGCGAGGTCACGGTGACGCCAGTTGGTGAGCAAGTAGTGGCTCAGGCACAGCGCGTGCTGGAAGAGGCGGGGGTAATCAATGAGATCGTCGAGCATGGCAGAGATCAACTGGCCGCACCTTTGCGAATTGGTGCCATCTATACTATCGGTCCTTACCTGTTTCCACATCTGATTTCTGAATTGACCGAACGAGCACCGCAGATGCCTTTGATCATCGAAGAAAACTATACCCATGTGCTGGCAGAAAAGCTCAAGCAGGGGGAAGTGGATGTGATTTTGATTTCACTGCCTTTCGAGGAACACGGTATTTTGACCTTGCCATTGTATGAAGAGTCTTTCGTGGCGCTGATTCCCGGTTCTCATGCCTTGAATGAGGAAGATAAGGTCAGCATGCAAGATATCAGCAAGGAAAAAGTGCTGCTGTTGGGTTCCGGTCATTGCTTTCGTGATCAAGTACTGGAAGCTTGCCCGGATTGCATCCGCAAGCGCAACATGGCGGAAGGGACCAGTGTGGCTGACCTGGAGGGCAGTTCCCTGGAGACAATTCGTTACATGGTTGCCAGTGGCATGGGCGTAACCATACTGCCTTGCTCCGCAGCCGGTGCTGACCGCTTTTCTGAACGCCTGGTCAGTATCAAGCGCTTTTCAGACGCGAATCCCAGTCGTCAGGTCGCATTGGCATGGCGTAAGAGCTTTCCTCGTCCCCAGGCGGTGGATGTGTTGCGTGATGCGGTGCGTGCGACAAAACTTAGTTGTATCAAACAGTTAAGTTAACTATTTTTATTATTTTCTATTGGGAAAGTCTTTGTTGTCTTTCTGCTTATTGGTCATAGTCAAAGACTATGGTTGGCATTGTCACAATCAATTTCCGTTCGTTATTCCCCGTCGTTTATAGTTGATTTCGAGGATGGTGACCCCATCCTGAAGTATGGCAGCAATGGGCGCAATGCCGCATTGCCTGCGTATTTCCAATAATGACAATTAAGGAGAACTGACATGTCACTTAAAGGTTCAAAAACTGAACAACATTTGAAAGATGCCTTCGCAGGTGAGTCCCAGGCAAACCGCCGCTATTTGTATTTTGCAGCAAAAGCGGACGTAGAAGGCTACAACGATGTTGCTGCTGTGTTCCGCTCAACTGCGGAAGGCGAAACAGGTCATGCTCATGGACATCTGGAATATCTGGAAGAAACCGGTGATCCTGCCACAGGCCTGCCGATTGGTGGAACTTCTGACAACCTCAAGGCTGCGATTGCTGGTGAGACCCATGAGTACACTGATATGTACCCAGGCATGGCGAAGGATGCTCGTGACGAAGGCTTTGATGAAATAGCAGACTGGTTTGAAACCCTGGCAAAGGCTGAGCGGTCACATGCCAACCGTTTCCAAAAAGCTTTGGATGCCCTGGATAGCTGATAGAACCTAGGGAAACCCTGATCGATTCATGACGCGGCATCTTGCGGCACAAAATCGTTCATTTCCGCGTTGCAAACCTTCGCAATAGCTGGCTACAAGGTGAATTGCGCTTGCGCAAGAGAGAGTGCCCTGGGGTATTACGCGCGGTTTGCGCCTTGAACTGAACGGTTTTTCACCACAATCTGCTCACGCCAGAATCAATCAGAGCTTCCCTAGGAGTTTGTCGGGCTTGATTGTTTGAAGCGAAAATCACTGGGGGCGAATCACATCAGTTTATCGCCTTCCAGGAATTTGCAGCCAAACAGCATTAAGTCCGACAGACTCCCTAGTACCGGGCCGGGAAAACCCGGCCCATGGAGGAGGAAAACAAGATGAGCAACAGACGTGAAGGCAGTCTGGATGCGCCTACCCGCCATGCGGTGGATTGGACTGATCCGGAATACTATAACGAAGAAAAATTACTCACAGAAATGGAGCGGGTGTTCGATATCTGTCATGGGTGCCGACGCTGCGTCAGTCTCTGTCATGCCTTTCCTACCCTGTTTGATCTGGTCGATGAGTCAGACACCATGGAAATCGATGGTGTTGACAAGAAAGATTACAAGAAAGTCGTGGATCATTGTTATCTATGTGATCTGTGTTTTCTGACCAAATGCCCTTATGTACCGCCCCATGAATGGAATCTGGACTTCCCGCATCTGATGCTGCAGGCGAAAGCCGTGCATTTCAAAAAGCATGGTGCCAGTACCCGGGACAAAATTTTGTCTGCCACGGATGCAGTTCCCAAACTTGCTGGCATTCCCGTGGTTTCCACTGTGGTCAATACCCTGAATGGCAACAAGGTTTTCCGCAAACTGTTGGAAAGCACTTTGGGTGTGGATCATGACGCTGTGATTCCCAAATATACCAGTAATCCCTTGCGCAAACGCATCCCCACTACTCCTGATGCGGAAGGTGAAGAGGCAGGGCGTACCACGGGTAAGGTCGCCTTGTTTGCTACATGCTATGGAAATAACAACCAGCCCGATATGGGGGAAGATTTGTTGGCGGTGTTTGCCCACAATGGCATTCCCGTAACCTTGGCGGAAAAAGAACGCTGCTGCGGTATGCCGAAGCTGGAACTGGGTGACTTGCAGGCCGTGGCAGAAGCAAAGGAAGTCAATATACCGGCACTGGCAAAAATGGTTGACCAGGGTTGGGACATCGTTGCGCCTATCCCGTCCTGTGTGCTCATGTTCAAACAGGAGCTGCCCTTGATGTTTCCTGATGACGAACAGGTACTGAAAGTTCGGGATCATATATTTGATCCGTTTGAATACCTGATGTTGCGTCATCGTGATCAGAAGTTGAACACCGATTTCAAACACCCTTTGGGAAAAGTGTCTTACCATGTTGCCTGTCATCAGCGGGTGCAGCGTATCGGTATGAAAACCCGTGAGCTGTTGCAACTGATTCCGGATACAGAAGTGCAGGCCATTGAGCGTTGTTCAGGACACGATGGCACTTATGCGGTGAAGAAAGAGTTTCATGCCATTTCCATGAAACTGGTGCGCCCAGTGGCAAACAAGGTCAAACAGTTTCAACCTGACCATCTTACCAGTGACTGCATCATGGCAGGACATCACATTGCCCATGCGTTAGAAAATGGCTTGAAGGCTGAACACCCTCTGGCGTTGTTGCGCAAAGCCTACGGCATCTGAGTTGAGGAGTTAGCATGAGTAAATTGAGTAGAGAAGATCTGATGAGCCTGGAAGCTTATGCTCAGGAAAGAGAGGAATTTCGTCAGCGAGTCATGGCACACAAGAAGGATCGTCTGGTGCGTTTGAACGAACATGCTGCCTTGTATTTTGAAGACAGACTTACCATGCAGTACCAGATTCAGGAAATGTTGCGCATCGAACGCGTCTTCGAAGCAGAAGGCATTCAGGAAGAGTTGGATGTCTACAATCCTTTGATACCCGATGGCAGTAACTGGAAGGCAACCTTCATGCTCGAATACCCGGATATCGAGCAGCGTAAGCAGATGTTGCAAAAACTGGTGGGTATTGAAGACAAAGTTTGGGTGCAGGTGGGAGAACTGGAAAAGGTTTTCGCCATTGCGGACGAAGACCTGGAACGGGCTGATGAGCACAAGACATCCAGCGTGCATTTTTTGCGCTTTGAGCTGAATGATGAAATGTGTGCCGCTGCCAAGCAGGGTGCGCCTGTCAGCATGGGCATTGATCATCCCGAAATGTCAGTCGTTGTGTCCCCCGTTGCGGTCACCACTACGAAATCGTTGATTAAAGATTTTGGAAAGCTCTGATTTATTCTTGCTCTCGCTTCTCGTACCTGAAAGGCTGAGGGGAAGTGACAGAGATTGCTTTCACCAACATCAGGAAATCCGGTTCAATCCATACAAGGCGGCAACCCGATAGGCTTCTGCCATGGTAGGGTAGTTGAAGGTGGTTTCGGCAAAGTAGCGCAATGTATTGTTGTTACCGGGTTGAGACATGATTGCCTGACCGATGTGAATGATTTCTGCCGCTTCCTGCCCAAAACAATGTATACCGAGGATCTCCAGGGTTTCACGATGAAACAGGATTTTCAGCATGCCCGTGGTGTGACCGGATATTTGCGCCCGGGCAAGGTTCTTGAATTCTGCCCGTCCGACTTCGAAGGGAATGTTCTGTTTGGTGAGTTCGGCCTCAGTCCGCCCCAAAGAGCTGATTTCGGGACTGGTATAGATGCCCGTGGGAACTTCATCTACCAGTCGCCAATCGACTTTTCCTTCCGCGATGAAGGTGCCAACAAAACGTCCTTGATCATAGCTGGCACTCGCCAATCCGGGGGGGCCTGCTACGTCGCCAACGGCGAATATATGTTCCTGACTGGATTGGAAACGATTGTTGGTGTCGATTTGCCCACGGGAGTTGATCTCGATATCCAGGTTTTCCAACCCCATGTCGGCGGTATTGCCACTGCGTCCGTTTGCCCATAACAGGATGTCTGATTGAATAACGCGCCCGGACTTACAGGTCAGGGTGACACTGTTCTCTTCGGTAGTAACCTTGTCCAGGGACTCATTGTGCAACAGCAACACACCCTGATCACGCAAGTGATAGCTGAGGGCATCAGTGACTTCATCATCGAGGAAGGAAAGCAGCCGGTCGCGGGTATTGACCAGGTTGACCTTTACATCGAGATTGGCAAATATCGATGCATATTCGCAGCCGATGACACCGGCGCCAAAAATAGTGACCCGCCTGGGAGTGTGATCGAGATCCAGCAGGGTATCACTGTCACGAATACAGGGATGATTGAAATCCAGGTTATCAGGACGCCAGGGGCGTGACCCCGTGGCAATGACAAACTGGGTTGCTTGAAGAATCTGGGTGCTGCCATCCAAATGTGCCACTTCCAGCGTATGAGGATCAGTGAAGCGCCCTCTGCCATGAAAAACATGCACATGGTTGCGGGTGTAATAGCGATGCAGCATGCTCACCTGCTGGCTGATTACCTGATCTGAGCTGTGTAGCAACTGTGGCCAGGTGATCTCCGAGGCTGACAGTGTATGTTCGAACAAGGGATGATGTCGGTAATCAGCCAACAGTTGTATGGCATGGCGTAATGCCTTGCTGGGGATGGTGCCCTTGTGGGTGCAGTTCCCCCCCAATTGCAATCCTTCTTCTACCACAGCAACTTGTTTTCCGGCTTTTGCCAGACGCATGGCAGCGCCTTCACCCCCAGGGCCGCTACCGATAACAACTACATCATAAGTGTTCATAAACGTTATTCTTTTCCTGGTAATTGATAATTGTTCTTGATTAGATGATTAGGTGTACCTATATTGGTATAAGTTATCTAGGAATTTAGAGAAATACCATGAATACACGAGCAGCAGTCAGAATTTCAGCTTGGTTGTTACTCATCATATCCTGTCTTCCGGCCTTTGCCGAAGAAAACATGGGAATGGTGCAGGAAGTGCTGATTCCAAGGGTTTTTCGTCTGGACGGAATGATTGAAGCTGTCAACCAGTCTACCATTTCTGCCCAGACCAATGGGCAGGTGGAAGCGATTTTCTATGATGTGGATGACGTTGTAGAACAAGGTGCCTTGCTGGTTAAACTCAAGGATACCGAACAACAGGCCGCTTTGCGTCGCGCTGAAGCAGATTTGCGCGCCGCCAAGGCGGTGCTGGATGATGCCAGGAGTAACTACCGTCGCATCAAGGATCTGCATGTCAAAAAGCTGGTGGCAAAGTCTGATCTGGACAATGCCCAGGCAAGCCTGAATACCGCTAAAGCCAAATGGGATGCAGCCAGGGCAGCGAGAGAACAGGCAGTAGAACAGCTTGCCTACACACGCATCAAGGCGCCATATACGGGGATTGTGACCGAGCGCCATGTGCAGGTGGGGGAGGTGGCTCATCCAGGTACGCCATTGATGAGTGGAATTTCACTGCAACAATTGAGAGCCTCGGTGGATGTGCCTCAAAGTCTGATCGGGGCAATCCGGAAAAAAGCCCGAGCACGGGTGGAATTGCCCAATGGCAGTTGGATCGATGTTGATGATGTGACGGTTTTTCCCTTTGCCGATCCTGCTTCCAATACCTTCAAGGTGCGCTTGAGCTTGCCCCAGAATATTGAAGGTTTGTTTCCCGGAATGTTGGTGAAAGTGGCTTTTGAAACCGGGGTTGCCCCGGTGTTGGCTGTGCCAGCCAGTGCTGTGGTCTATCGTTCTGAAGTAACGGCTGTGTATGTGCGGGATGAAGAGCATAAGATTCACTTCCGTTATATCCGTCTTGGAGACCCCTTGAGTGAAGAGGTTATGACGGTACTATCTGGCTTGCAGGTGGGCGACGAGGTTTTCCTTGATCCCATTGCTGCCGGTGTGGCGCTCAAGCAGCAGCGCCAGAATGAGAGTCAGGAACATGAATAAGCAGAAGCTCGGTTTTTCCGGTTCTGTTGCCCGCAAGTTTCAGGCAACGCAGATTACACCCCTGTTGGCGTTATTGGGGATGTTGCTGGGGGTGTTTGCCGTGATGATCACCCCTAGAGAGGAAGAGCCACAAATCAATGTCACCTTCGCCAACGTTTTCATTCCGTTCCCGGGGGCGGCTGCCCAGGAAGTGGAAAGCCTGGTGTCTACCCCTGCAGAGCAGGCTTTATCAGAGATTGATGGTATCAAGCATGTGTATTCCTCGTCATTACCGGGGATGTCTGTACTGACGGTGCAATTCAAGGTTGGAGAAGATCGTACGGACGCCATTGTTCGTCTCTATAGCAAGATCTTTTCCAAACAGGATTGGCTGCCGCCCAATGCGGGTGTGGGGCAACCCATCGTCAAACCCAAGGGTATTGACGACGTACCTATTGTGAGTGCGACTCTGTGGAGTAAAGATCCCGCCATGGGTGCCTATGAACTGGGGCGAGTGGCTCATGCCATCGAATCTGAACTCAAGCGAGTGCCCGGAACCCGGGATATCTACACCATTGGTGCCCCTGAGCGGGTGGTGAAAGTCACCATCGATCCCCAGTCTCTGGCAGGCTATGGCATCGACTTGAACGACTTGCGTCTGGCATTGCAGGCGGGCAATGCCTCGCGAGACAACATAAAAGTAACCGCAGACAATCGAGAAATTCTGGTGCAGGCTGGGGTGTTTCTCAGCAGCCCCTCTGAAATCGCAGACTTGGTTGTGGGTAGCAAAGATGGCAAGCCCGTGTACTTGCGGGATGTGGCGCTGGTGGAAGAAGGTGCTGATCGCCCCGTCAGTTATGTCTGGACAGGGGCAGGCGCAGCAGCCCATAAAGCGGGTTTGAGCGTGGACGCCGAGTATCCCGCCGTGACCATCGCCGTGGCTAAAAAACCGGGTACCAATGCAGTGCAAATTGCCGAACGCGTGATCAAGCGTTTCAAGGAACTTGAAGGTATCTTCATTCCCGACAATGTGGCGGTCAGTATCACCCGCAACTATGGAGCCACTGCAGATGCCAAAGCCAAGAAGCTCATTAGCAAGCTGATATTCGCCACTTCATCGGTTATCTTATTGGTATTGATTGCCCTGGGCTGGCGCGAGGCGATTATCGTTGGTGCTGCGGTGGCAGTCACCCTGGCGATTACCCTGTTTGCATCCTGGACCTGGGGCTTTACCCTCAACCGTGTGTCCCTGTTCGCCTTGATCTTTTCCATAGGTATTCTGGTGGATGACGCAATTGTGGTGGTAGAAAATATTCACCGCCATCTGGCTATGGGGGGAAAGAAACTGCTGGAAGCCATTCCTGCTGCTGTGGATGAAGTGGGGGGTCCCACAATTCTGGCGACCTTTACCGTTATCGCCGCCTTGTTGCCCATGGCATTTGTGTCGGGTTTGATGGGGCCGTACATGAGTCCGATTCCCATCAATGCCTCCATGGGAATGTTGATTTCATTGGCGGTGGCGTTCATCTTCACCCCCTGGCTGACCAACACCTTGTTATCGCCAGTGGCTCATCGGCATCAGGGGAGTGACGCTGGCGGGCATAAGGAAGGGCGTCTGGATCGCTTTTTTGCTGCGGTGATGCGACCTTTCCTGAAACAAAAAACCGGTCGGCGCAATCGCTGGTTTCTGTTGGGCGGAATATTACTACTGATTGCGGCATCGATTTCACTGGTTGTCGGCAAGCAAGTGGTGATGAAAATGCTGCCTTTCGACAACAAGTCGGAATTCCAGGTGGTGCTGGACATGCCGGAAGGTACATCCCTTGAACAAACTACCTTGACCTTGAATGAAATTGCCAGTTATCTGGCAACGGTACCCGAGGTGCAGGATTATCAGGTGTATTCAGGCACGGCGGCGCCGATCAGTTTCAATGGGCTGGTACGTCAATATTATCTGCGCGAGGGAGCGCATCTGGGCGATATACAGGTGAATCTGGTGGATAAACATCACCGGGATCGTAAAAGCCATGAAATCGCCCTGGCAGTCAGAGACAAGGTGCAGTCCATTGCCAGTAGCTACGATGGAAATGCCAAGATCGTGGAAGTTCCTCCGGGACCGCCGGTGCTTTCTCCCCTGGTGGCTGAAATCTATGGCATCGATTACGAAGGGCAAATAGAAGCGGCGAAGAAAGTTCGGGATGTTTTCGAAGATACAGCTGATATCGTTGATGTTGATGATTCGGTGGAGTTTCCTTCCGACAAGGCAGTAGTCATCGTGGACAGAGTGCGGGCTGCGCGTCTGGGTTTGTCCCAGGCTGAAGTGGCACAAGTGCTTTCAGCGGTGCTGGACGGAGAAGACATGGCATACATTCATGGTACCAATCTCAAGTATGCCGTACCTATCCGGGTACGCATGAGTGAAGCTGCCCGTGCTGACCTGGATCAGGTGCTGGCGTTCAAGATACGCAGTCGCAGTGGTGCTTTTGTGCCTCTTTCGGAGATCGTTACCGTGGTTCCTTCCCAGCGAGAATACAGTATTCACCACAAGGATTTGTTGCCAGTGGTGTATGTAACCGGGGATATGGCCGGCAAGATCGACAGTCCCTTGTATGGTCTGTTTGATATTTCGGCAAGGCTGAAAAAAGATGACGGCCCACAACAATGGTTTCTTGATCCGCCGGAAAATCCTTATCGCTACAGCTTGAAATGGGACGGTGAATGGCAAGTGACCTATGAAACTTTCCGCGACATGGGTATTGCCTACTCGGTAGGATTGTTGCTGATCTACCTGCTGGTAGTGGCGCAATTTCGTTCCTATCTGGTGCCCTTGGTGATTATGGCACCCATTCCTCTGACGGTGATCGGAATCTTGCCTGGGCATGCCTTGTTGGGCGCGCAATTCACCGCAACTTCGATGATAGGCATGATCGCCCTGGCGGGAATCATTGTGCGCAACTCCATATTGCTGGTGGATTTCATCAATCAGGAATTGCGTCGTGGCGTCAGTTTTGAAATAGCAGTTGCACGATCAGCAGCAGTACGCGCCAAGCCAATTGTGCTTACGGCGTTGGCAGCCATGATGGGGGCATTCTTTATTCTGGATGACCCGATTTTCTCCGGTCTGGCGGTGGCGTTGATCTTTGGTTTGCTGGTGTCCACGGTGCTGACTTTGGTTGTTATCCCCGTTGTTTACTACGGTGTAATGAAGAAACGCATTGGGAAAATTCTGGAGCAGCCGTAAGTTAAATTACT
>CAYXOS010000062.1:0-14695 GCA_964467115.1 uncultured Sedimenticola sp. | reverse complement strand
AAATCTTGACGAAAATTTGACGAGATCTTGAAATGCTTTTAAAACAGATAGTTAGGAATGACTATAGTAGGTGTTGAGGGTAGAATAGGCAGGTGAAATCTATGGGATTTTCGGGGCGCATTTTCGAGGCATGCGCCTTGATGGTAGAAACAGTCTAGGTCAGAGTCAAATTACATCAGCCAGTTGAATCAGGAACCATCATCTCGATTTGATTCCGAGCCCTCCCCGTATTCTCTCAGTAGCTGGAGTTACTGAGAAACCGTAACAACGATATGTCTTTGATGGGGATGACTGCGGTGCTCGTACAAATAGATACCTTGCCAGGTACCCAGCGCCAGTCTGCTGTTGACAACGGGTATGGTCAGATCCATGTTGGTCAATATGGAACGTACATGGGCAGGCATATCATCCTCTCCTTCGTCGATATGCTGAAACAGAGGCGAACCATCGGGTACCAGATTGCACATGAAACGCTCCAGATCACTACGCACCGTGGGATCAGCATTCTCACACAATATGAGTGAGGCGCTGGTGTGTTGCACGAAGACATGGCAAAGGCCGTTGTCCATGTTGGCGGCGCGCACCACGGCGGCAACTTCGGAACTGATGTTGTAGGTTCCTCTGCCTTTGGTGCGATAGCTGAGGGTTTCCTGATAGGTCATGCGAACAGCCGCGCCAGTTCTGCCCCGGGATCGTCAGCACGCATGAAGGCCTCTCCTACCAGAAAGCCATTCACCTGATGCTTGCGCATCAGTGCAACATCCTGGGTACTGAGAATACCGGATTCGGTAATGACCAGTTTATCCTCGGGAATGAGTGCCAGCATGTCGAGGGTGGTCTGCAGACTGACTTCAAAGGTTCGCAGGTTACGGTTGTTGATCCCAACCATGGGATTGCTGACCTTCATAGCGCGGTGCAGTTCTTCTTCGTCATGGACTTCGATAAGCACGTCCATGCCGAGGGATTGCGCCAGACCATTGAGTTCATCCAGTTGTTGATCAGACAGGCAGGAAACGATCAGCAGGATGCAATCGGCTTCCATGGCGCGGGCTTCATACACCTGATAGGGATCGATGATAAAATCCTTGCGAATCACCGGCAGGCCACAGGCGGCTCTCGCTTGTTGCAGATACTCGGTAGCGCCCTGAAAGAAATCACGGTCAGTGAGAATGGAAAGGCAGGCAGCGCCATGTTGCGCATAACTTGAGGCAATTTCTGCGGGTTGAAAATTCTGCCGCAACACGCCTTTGGAGGGCGAGGCTTTTTTTATCTCGGCAATGACGGCAGGTTGTCCCGCGCCAACCTTGTGCTGTAATGCATTGACAAACCCTCGGGGGGGCGATTTGTGTGGCAAATCATCGATCAGCTTTTGCTGGGAAATGTGTTCCCGGGCAGTGGCAATTTCCTCGTGCTTGCGCCGGATAATTTTCTTCAGGATATCGGGAGTATCGGCCATGGTGTTCACTCGAAACTTTGGGAAACGATGACCAGCTTGTCCAGTCGATTACGTGCTTCACCGCTACTGATGGCATGGCGTGCCTTATCGACGCCATCTTTCAAGTCGGTGGCGATGCCTGCGGTGTAGATGGCAGCACCTGCATTCAGAATCACAATATCCCGTGCCGGACCAGGATGATCTTCCAGCACTCTACGAATGGTTTCCAGACTTTGTTGCGGCCCATCTACCCCTATCTCGCTGATGGGCGTGCGCGCCATGCCGAAGTCTTCAGGACGAATACTGAATTGCCGGATGTGTCCGTCTTTCAATTCGGCCACTTCGGTGGTGTCGCCGATGCTGATTTCATCCAGACCATCGCGGGAGTGAACTACCATTACATGGCGGCTTCCCAGGCGTTGTAACACTTCTGCCAGGGGCAATAGCAAATCCTTGCTGAACACCCCCAATAGCTGGTTGGGTACCCCTGCCGGGTTAGTGAGGGGGCCAAGAACATTGAAAATGGTACGTACTCCCATTTCCTTGCGTGGGCCGATGGCATGTTTCATGGCGCTATGATGACCGGGCGCAAACATGAAACCGACCCCCACTTCGCGTACACAATGGGCAACCTGCTCGGAAGAAAGATCCAGGCGTATGCCCGCAGCTTCCAGGGCATCAGCACTGCCGGATTTGCTGGAAACTGAACGGTTGCCGTGTTTGGCAACGTGACACCCGGCGGCGGCAGCCACGAACATGCTGGCGGTGGAGACATTGAAGGTACCGGATGAATCTCCCCCGGTGCCGACGATATCCACGGCATGATCCAGCCCGGAAATATCCACGCCGCTGGCAAGCTCACGCATGACCTTGGCGGCGGCGGTTATCTCGGTAACGCTTTCGCCTTTCATGCGCAAACCGATGAGAAAACCGCCAATTTGTGCCGGGGTGGCGCCGCCAGTCATGATGGTTTGCATGATGGCTGTCATCTCATCACTGTCGAGATTCTGTTGTTCGATGACTTTGGCAATGGCTTGTTTCATGTCCATGTTGTGGTCTCCGGGTTATTCACGATTGACGCAGCGCTGTTTTACTTGCCTTGAAGGAAATTGTTCAACATGTCATGACCATGTTCAGTGAGGATGGATTCAGGGTGGAACTGTACCCCTTGCACATCCAGCTCACGGTGTCTGATACCCATGATCTCGTCCATTTCCCCATCTTGTGATGTCCAGGCGGTTATTTCCAGACAATCAGGCAGGCTGTGTTTGTCAATCACCAGGGAATGATAACGGGTTGCCTGAAACGGGTTGTCGAGATCGCTGAATACCCCGGTGTTGGCGTGATATATGGGGGAAGTCTTGCCGTGCATGATTTCCCGGGCATGCACGATTTTTCCACCGAATGCCTGGCCAATGGATTGATGCCCCAGGCATACGCCCAATATGGGCAGTTGTCCGGCAAAATGCTGGATGGCCTGCAGAGAGATCCCGGCTTCGTTGGGGGTACAGGGACCGGGGGAAATCACCAGGTGCTCGGGCGCCAGGGCTTCGATACCCGCCAGGTCGATCTCGTCATTGCGAGCGACTTTGACTTCAGCCCCAAGCTCGCCAAAATATTGCACCAGATTGAAGGTGAAGGAATCATAGTTGTCTATCATCAGTAACATGATCAGTCCTCCCCTTCGCACAGGTGTTTTTCAAGTCCGGCTTCTGCCAGCGCCACGGCGCGGAATACTGCTCGCCCCTTGTTCATGGTTTCTTTCCATTCCAGTGTGGGTTGAGAATCGGCAACAACGCCAGCGCCTGCCTGGATATGCAGTTGTTTCTCTTTGATCACCGCAGTACGGATGGCAATGGCCGTGTCCATATTGCCGTTCCAGGACAAATAACCCACTGCGCCGGAATACACGCCCCGTTTCACTGGCTCCAATTCATCAATAATTTCCATGGCGCGAATCTTGGGTGCGCCGGAAACCGTACCCGCAGGGAAGGTGGCGCGTAGCACATCCAGGGCGGAAAGCTTGTCTGCCAGTTGTCCGGTGACATTGGAAACAATGTGCATCACGTGGGAGTAGCGCTCCACGATCATTTTGTCCGTGAGGCAGACACTGCCGGTTTTTGCCACCCGCCCTGCATCGTTGCGCCCCAGGTCGATGAGCATCAAATGTTCCGCCAGCTCTTTCGGATCGGCAAGAAGCTCGGCTTCCAGTTGTTTGTCCTCTTCTTCGGTATGCCCACGACGCCGAGTACCGGCAATCGGGCGCACGGTCACTTCATTGTCTTCCAGCCGTACCAGAATTTCAGGAGACGACCCCACTACCTGAAAATCATCCAGATCCAGGAAATACATATAAGGTGACGGATTGAGTCCGCGCAGGGCGCGATACAAGTCCAGGGGCGGCGCAGCGAAAGGAATGGAAAGCCGCTGGGAAAGCACCACCTGCATGCAATCGCCTTCGACGATATATTCCTTGATGCGCTCCACGGCATTCTTGAAGCCTTCTTCGGTAAAGCCGGAGATGAAGTCAGATTCCTTCACCTCTCGGGGTTGAACTTCAGGCAGATGGGGTGGCGCATTACGCATGCGTTCTACCAGTTCGCTAATCCTTTGTTGTGCCTTGGCGTAGCTGTTTTGTTGCTCCGGGTCAGCATGTACGATGATGAACATGCGTCCGGCCAGATTATCAAACACCACCACTTCATCTGACACCATGAGCAGAATGTCAGGGGTTTGCAATGGATCAGGTTTGCTGTCGTTGTACAGCCGGGGTTCGATATAGCCGATGGTATCATAACCAAAATAGCCTACCAGCCCCCCGCTGAATCGGGGCAAGCCGGGGAGTTCAGGCACTTTGAAACGCTGCTGGAAGTCTTCGATGAAGGTCAGAGGATCATCGGTTTCCAGGGTTTCGGTGACTTCACCGTGGGTAGTGATGCTGATCTGCTTTTGGTTGACGCGCAACTGGGTGTGGCAAGGCAAACCGATAATAGAATAGCGACCCCATTTCTCCCCGCCTTGTACTGATTCAAACAGATAGCCATATGGACCATCGACCAGTTTGAGATAAACGCTCAGGGGGGTGTCGAGGTCTGCAAGGACTTCGCAAACCACGGGGATGCGGTTGTATCCCTGTTCAGCCAGGGCAGCAAATTTTTCGGGGGTCATGATTTTCTCCACATAACAAAAAACACTAAACGACGATAAAAGGGGGCGCTTACGCCTGCCATCGCGTTCCGGTTTTCAAGGTCTTGTTATGTGCAAGTAAATACATGTTAAATTAGAGGTCATAAACAGTTATGGGATGGAACAATAAAACAATTTTCAGCGATCGCCAAGTCTTTTCAGGTTCTTCACGAATTGTTGGATTGTGACAGCCTGTTTTTGGCGCGACTGATGAGGAAAGTCACCAGAGGCAGGGTCAAGGCGATGCCTACAGCAATCAGTACCTGAGGATAATAGGCAAAGCGCAGGTTTTCAGGTACCAGCATTCCAGGGTTGATTACCCATTCCACGATCCCCAGTGCCACCAATGCTGAGCCGAACAAGTCCAGCATCAGTAAGGCAAGGGGGAAGGATTTGCGTTGTTGTCTCACAGCAGACCCTTGAGCTCGACCATGGAGTCGATGACGGCATCGGGTTCGTAGATGCGAATATCTTCGCCGTGGTTATAACCGTAGCTCATGCAAATGATACGGAATTGGGCGGCACGAGCGGCTTTTACATCGCTTTTGGAATCGCCAATCATAAGAGATTGCTCAGGGGTAACGCCAAAAAATTCTGCGGCGTACAGCAAGGGCGTAGGATCGGGTTTTTTTACCGGCAGGGTATCGCCAGCAACCACAATCCCAAAGTAGTCGAATATTCCAAGATCCTGTAGCAACGGCAAGGTGAATTGTTCCGCCTTGTTGGTCACACAGCCCAGGGAATAACCCGCTTCGCGCAGATAATCCAGACCTTCTTTTACGCCGGGATAAAGGGTGGAGCGTTTGGAGGTATTTTCAGCGTAGAGTTCAAGAAATATGGGGTAGGCTTTTTCAAACTCAGCATCATCCGGTTCGCCATCGAGCTGCCCGATCAGTGCACGCCGTACCAGGCGCTCGACACCATTGCCGACCCAGTCACGAACCTTATCCTCACCCCAGGGTTGACGGCCGATGGTTGTCATCATTTCATCCACACACCAGGCGAGATCAGGCACGCTGTCTACCAGCGTACCGTCCACGTCGATGAGGATCATCTGTGGTTTATCAGCCATTTCAGCCAGCCTTTGCCAGTGCGTCACGCATTTCTTTTACACGGCTGTCATATTTGTTGGCATCGGCTTCGTTGCGACCGCCGAAAATACCAGAGCCGGAGACAAAGGTGTCAGCGCCAGCGGCAGCGATTTCAGCGATGTTGTCCACTTTGACACCACCGTCGATTTCCAGACGAATGTCCAGACCGGATTCGTCGATCATCTTGCGAGCTTCCTGAAGTTTTTTGAGTGCAGAAGGAATAAAGCTCTGTCCGCCAAAGCCTGGGTTTACGGACATGAGCAGGATCATGTCAACATTTTCCAGTTCATACTTGAGGTAGTCCAGAGGGGTTGCAGGATTGAATACCAGACCCGCTTTACAACCGGCGTTCTTGATCAGTTGCAGGCTTCTGTCCACATGCTCGGAAGCTTCAGGGTGGAAGGTGATATAGGTGGCACCAGCTTCGGCGAAATCACCAATGACACGATCCACAGGGCTGACCATCAGATGCACGTCGATGGGGGCGGTGATGCCATGCTTGCGCAATGCGTCACAAACCAGAGGGCCGATGGTCAGGTTGGGGACGTAATGATTGTCCATGACATCGAAGTGAATAAAATCGGTGCCGGATGCCAGCACGTCGTCACATTCCTGGCCCAGTTTGGCGAAGTCTGCGGAAAGGATAGAAGGTGCCAATACAAAATCTGTCATGATGATTACTCCCTGCCGGACTGCCGGCACATGGAAAACTGGAAAGTTAGTCGCCCAATGTTACCGGAATCAGCCCAAAACTTCACTTTTGCAGGCGTTGGCTATGGAATCGAGCAGACAAGCAATGCCTTTGGGACCCATTGGGCGTCCGCATAGGAACCCCTGAACACTGTCGCAGCCCGCACCGAGTAGGAAATCAAGCTGCTCACGGCGTTCTACACCTTCCGCTATGGTTTTGATTCCAAAGCTTTTTGCCAAGGCTATAGTGGCATGTATGATGGCTTCATCATTTTCGTCCACCAATACGTCACGGATGAAGCTGCGGTCGATTTTCAAGCTCGACAGGGGGAAACGTTTGAGATTGACCAGGGATGAATGCCCGGTGCCGAAATCGTCGATGGCCAGTTCAATCCCCATTTCTGTGAGACCGAACAGGTTTTGATACGCCACATCGCCGTGCTCGATGATGACGCTCTCGGTAATTTCCAACTCCAGAGCGGAAGCAGGCAGGCGATAGGTGGTGAGCAGACTGGCAATACTGGCGTTCAATCCAGGTTTTACCAGTTCCCGGCTGGAGAGGTTGATGGCGACTCTGGGAGGTGTCAGTCCTTGTTTTTTCCAGTCGACAATTTGTTGGCAGACGGTTTTTCGCACCCAGGTACCGAGGGAGTCGATCAGCCCGGTCATTTCTGCCATGGGAATAAATTTCAACGGGCTGACCATGCCATATCCTGGCCGGTTCCAGCGCAGCAGAGCTTCCATGCCAATCATGTCACCGCTTTTCAGGTCAAACTGGGGTTGGTAGAGCAGATAAAATTCATTTTGCTTTAGTGCTTGGTGCAATCCCTGCTCAGTTTCAAAGTAAGAATAGGCTGACAAGTTGAGCTTGGTAGTGAAGAATCGGTATTGATCCCGGCCGCCTTCCTTGGCGGAATACATGGCAGTGTCGGCGTTCTTGATCAATTCTTCAGTGGTATCGGCATCGCGGGGAAAGATGCTGATGCCAATGCTGGCGGTGGTGCGAAGTTCGTATTTTCCTATCTGGAAGGGTCTGCGAAAATCCTGCTGCAGCTTTTCAAGTAGAGAAATAATGTCTTCCGGGCGATGCAGGTTTTCGATGATCAGGGTGAATTCATCACCTCCCATGCGAGCCAGGGTATCGTTTTGACGTACATGCTTGTTGATACGTTTGGATACCGCCTGGAGGAGCAAGTCGCCCATATGGTGACCCAGACTATCGTTGATTATCTTGAAACGATCCAGGTCGATAAAGAACAAAGCACCAAAATTGCCTATCCGTTTGGTGCGTACTATTGCTTGTTCAAGTCTGTCTTCAAACAGCAGGCGATTTGGCAAGCCGGTTAGGGGATCGGTGGTTGCCAAATCCTCCAGCTTGGAGCGTGACGCCTGAAGTTCAGAAACGTCGTTCATTAAAATCACATAGTGATCAGAGGCGTGGATGTCCAAGTGCAATTTATCGATACTAAGCCAGATGTATGCGTGGGTATTGTCCGACAAAGACAAATCCAATTCACCGTGCCAGCGATTTTGTTCATCCAGGGTTTTCCAGATGGCATCATCCAGTAAGGGTTGTTGATTGCCAATCAAGGATATGTTTTTGTGTAACATGGCGTCTTGAGGTTGGTTCAAAATCGTTGCGGCGGCGGGATTGGAAAAAATAATATTGCGTTGTGCATCCAGGATAAGAATGCCTTCCCGGGCTGAGCCAACTGCCTGACTGATCAACCGGCTCCAGGTTTGTTCTTTGCGGGGTTCAGTAATATCTCTTACCACTGCCAATACGGTTTTGTTGCCTTCCTCGCGATATTCCATGGGAATCATCCTGGCTTCGTACAGACGATTTCCCATGGGACCTTCCATGTAGTATTCCATGCGCTTGGGTTGTTCGCTGCTGAGTGTGTCTTGCAGCATTTGCTTGAACGGGGTTGCCCATTCTGAAGGGAAAATCTCTTCTATAGTGCGTCCCAGGATCTTCTCCACAGGCATGAGCAGCTGTTCCGGATTGGATGTGAACACATCCAGGAAACACCCCTGTTCATCTTGAAAGAAAAGCATGTCGGGAAAGGCGGCTGTAATGGCTTGCATACGCGCCTCTGTGTTCTTGTAAAGCGCCCGGGTTTTTTCGGAAGAAATGGAGAGGGAGTGTTCGAGGGTGCCACGAACCTGGTCGGCTAGATCATATGTGTTGCTGATTTGCTCCAACAACTGTTGCCAGCCCTCTTCGGAAGGGGGAAAGGATTCCAGTTTCAGTTGTTCAAGCTGATGCTTCAGTAGAGGATGCATCAGGATCTCCCCTGGGGCATTAGCACCTGAGGTTTCTGTGAGCCATACGCAGAGGCTCCTCGAGTAGGCTGTTCAGCATCGGGGAAAGGCATGTTTGTTGGGAAAAGGCTGCCAGTGCATTGGGGTTGGGAACTCAAGCAAGGTTGTTTTCATGGTGCCAGTTTCTTTATCCTTTTTTTTGTATGGATATACGCCAGCATAGCACAAGCTCGCTTTTTCTCAGGAAATTACCTGAGGAAGCACGGATCTATTCGTGAACAGACATAATCTGCTTGGTGAGAAATGAATCAGTGCTTCCCTGGGTTGAGTATGATGAATCCCTATTTCAGTGCGATGGCAAGGGAGTTGTAGCCGCTGCTGGCGAGTTGCTTGCGCATGTTCTGGGTTTCCGATGCACTGGAGAATGGCCCCAGTTGTACGCGGTACCAAGTGCTGCCCTTGATCACCGCCTTGTTGACTTTTGCGGTTAATCCCAGGAAAGCGAGTTTGGCCTTGAGGGCTTGCGCTTCTTTGTAGCTACGGAAGGAACTGACCTGAACCAGATAACGTTTACCGCTGTTTTTCACTGGCGTAGGGGCGGTGGGTTTTTGCTGCGGTTTCACTACGGGAGCGGTTTTTACCTGACGTTCGATTTCTTCGTCGGGAACCAGGACTTCCTGATCAGGCAGCAGGTTGTAGAAATCGAAGCGGGGAGGCTTGATCTTGGTCTTGCTGGCGGCAGGAGCGGTAGCTTTCTTCACCGCGGGTTGAGCGGGAGGCTTGGCGCCAATCCAGTTGCTGTCAGCAGGTGAAGGGCTGTATTTCAGGCACAGGAAGCCGACTAGCACAGCGCCAGCGATGAATCCGATCAAAAGCCATACCCAGGCTGAAACCGGTTTTTTTGCTTTGGCGCGTGAGGCGCGGCTTTTGTAGTCCCTTCTTGCCATGAGTTACATATTCTCCGGTGCGGATACACCAATCAGATTGAGTCCGTTACGTAAGACTTCGCGGGTGGCCAATATCAACTTGATACGGGCGTCGCGCAGTGCCTGGTCATCGACCAGGAATTGATGGGCATTGTAATAAGTGTGCAAGTCATTCGCCAGATCACGCAGATAATGGGTGAGCTGATGAGGTTCTTCGTTCATTGCAGCGGTTTCCACCACCTCGGGATAGCGGGACAGGTTCTTGAGCAGGGTCAGTTCGTGGCTTTCGGTCAATCTGTCCAGGTTGGTTTCTGCGGCAGAAGGTTCTACGGACAGCCCTTTTTCTGCTGCCTGGCGCAATACCGCGCAAATGCGTGCGTGGGCATATTGTACATAGTAGACCGGATTGTCGCTGGACTGGGATTTTGCCAGATCGAGGTCAAAATCCAGGTGTTGTTCACACTTGCGCATCACATAGAAAAAGCGTGCTGCATCCCGTCCAACTTCCTTACGCAGTTGGCGCAGGGTGACGAATTCTCCAGAGCGTGTAGACATGGCGAGCTTTTCACCGCCGCGATAGAGAATGGCGAATTGCACCAGTAATACGTCGAGTTTGGAAACATCGTCACCGAGGGCGGTCAGTGCCGCCTTGACCCGAGGCACATAGCCGTGGTGATCTGCGCCCCAGATGTCGATGACCCGGTCGAAACCGCGTTCCAATTTATCCATGTGATAAGCGATGTCGGAGGCGAAATAAGTGGGTTGGCCATTGTCCCTAACGATGACACGATCTTTTTCGTCACCAAAATCCGTGGAACGAAACCACAAGGCACCGTTCAATTCATAGATATGACCGGCTTGGCGCAGACGTTCGATGGCTTTGTTCACCGCGCCAGATTCCATCAGGCTGCGCTCGGAATACCATTCTTCGTAGATCACGCCGAACTTCTCCAGATCATCACGAATGTCATCCAGAATGGTATTAAGTGCCAATTCAAAAACATAGCGATAGCGATTGTCGCCAAGCAGCGATTTGCAGCGCTCGATGAGGGCATCGATATGCAGTTCCTTGTCGCCCCCGGCGGGTTCATCGGCAGGAATATCCTTGAAGACAGTTTCTGCATCAAAGCGATATTCATCGCCATGTTCACGATGCAAGGTGGCAGCAATATCCCACACATAATCGCCCTTGTAACCATTGCTGGGAAAGGTCAGCTCTTCCCCCGCCAGCTCCAGGTATCTCAGCCACAGGGATGCCGCCAGGATATTCATCTGCCGCCCGGCGTCATTGACATAGTATTCACGGTGAACATCAAAGCCCACCGCCTGCAGCAAATCGGCGACCACCGCGCCATAGGCGGCACCTCGGCCATGTCCCACATGCAGGGGGCCGGTGGGGTTGGCTGAAACGAATTCCACCTGAACCTTCTTTCCCTGCCCGAGATCAGATCTGCCATAGTCGTGGGATCGTTGCAGGATCAGTGGCACGATGGAATGATAGGCATTGGCGGTAAGGTGGAAGTTGATGAATCCGGGGCCTGCAATTTCCACCTTGCTGATTTGGGCATTACTCGGCAGGGCAGCGATGATTTTTTCCGCCAAATCACGAGGTTTCATGCCTGCTGCCTTGGTGTTGACCATGGCAGCATTGGTGGCAAAGTCACCATGGGAGGCATCTCTGGTACGCTCAATAGCTGGGGCTTTCATGGCGTCGGGATTGAGGATGCCTTGTTCGGCAAGTTGCTCAAGTGCGTTGGATACGAGTTCCGCAATCTGTGCTTTCATCAATGGGTCCAAATAGTGGCGATTTTCAGAGTTTCAGAGGTAACTTGATATGATAACAGATATTCTTTGCATGACAGTACAGTGTGCGGTGTTGAAGCGCTTGCCGGTGGGGTGAGTACGGAGGGAGAAATATGAATTATTTGGTCTATGCTGTTGCAGCTGTGGCGCTACTCTATGTGGTGCTCGTCACCGTCGTGATGGTGCTGTCTGTGCGGAAAATGAGGCAGCCGGAAGGGTTGCTGGAAACTGTAAATGAACCCCAGCGGCTGGATGCTTTTCCTGAGGTTGTGGAATGGGCAGACGCCCAGGGATTTGAGTTGAACAGTCAATTTCTGTTCGATGGATTAGTGGGCGCCGGGGGAATGAAAATGGCGGTTGAGGGCTGGTTCAACCCGTCCCGTAACCTGTTCCTTATGTACTATCATGTTCAGAACAAGCGCTATTTTGAATTTATCAGTGGTCTGGAAGGGGGTTACAGTCTTGCCAGCAGTTGTTCCAAGGATTCTTTGAGTTTGCCCTTTCCGGAAAAAGTCTTCTGCCAGGCATTCGATAATACAAGTCTGGATGAGCTTTTTAGTGCGCATTTGAAGGCATTGGAATTTTTTGAGACGCATTTTGGGGTCAAAGCCGTCGCCCCGGATTTACCCCTGAGAAGTTTGATTACCCGTTCCATAAGCAAACAGATGAGCTATGTGCAGGGGTTGCCGTTTTGGTACCTGCGTGGTGCCTGGTGGCATTTGGTACGGCGTCGCCAACTTGCAAACAAGTCCATTATCGACGTGATCCAAAACCTGTAAGGATGTTTCTGGCGCGTTAGGTTGGGTGTTTTTATGAGTTCTTCAGTACAAATCCATGGGATCGACATCGACCGACCAGCGCACTCGTCCCGCATCGGGTAGGGATGACAGGGCGGGTACGAGGCGATTCAGCAATTGCTGCATCATGCCCCGTTGCTGGCTTTGCAACAAAAGATGGGCGCGGAACTTTCCGGCGCGCTTTTGCATTGGGGCAGGCACCGGGCCCCATATTGAAATGCTGTTTCCTCCCAGATTGCCAGCCAGGGTCACGATTTGATGCAGGAAATCGTCAGCGGTTTCCGCCTTGGTGGCGCTGGCGCGAATCAGGGTCTGGTAGCTGAACGGTGGCAGTTCTGCCATTTCACGCTCCTGCAATGCGCTCTGGGCAAAGGCATTGTAATCACCACTGATCAGGGTTTGCAGCAATGGATGATCGGGGAAGCGGGTTTGCATGAGCACCCTTCCCGGGATTTCCCCCCGTCCCGCTCTGCCAGCAACCTGGATAATCAGTTGCGCCATGCGCTCGGCGGCGCGGAAATCAGCACCAAACAATCCGCCATCTACATCCACCATGCCCACCAGGGCAACGCGAGGAAAATGATGCCCTTTCGCCAGCATCTGGGTGCCAACCAATAATTGTGCGCTACTGTTTTTTGCCTGTTTCAGCAACTTGTCCAGGCTACCCTTGTGACTGGTGGTATCGCGGTCGATTCGGATCAGGGGGTGTTGCGGGAAATGCTGTTGCAAACTGTGTTCCAGTTGCTCTGTTCCCTGCCCCAGGGGATGCAGTTCGGGGGAATTGCAGTTGGGGCAATATCGTGGAAGGGGACGCTCGCTGCCGCAATGGTGGCAAATCAGTTTTGATTGTCCGTGGTGCATGGTCTGGCGTGCGTCGCAACGGGGGCAATCAGAAAGCCAGCCACAGCTGTAGCAAGTCAGGACCGGGGCAAAGCCACGGCGATTGAGGAACACCATGGCTTGCAACCCTTGAGACAGGGTTTTTTCCAGGGCTTGCAACAGCAGCGGGGACAGCCCCCCTTGCAATCGTTGGGTGCGAATATCCAACAAGCGCATGGCAGGCTTTTGGGAACGACCGGCGCGATGGGTCAATCGCAGCCAGGTATATCGCTTGTCCTGGGCATTTTTCAGGCTTTCCAGAGATGGGGTAGCGCTACCCAGCAGCACCGGACAGTTGGCGCGTTGCGCACGTACCAGAGCCATGTCTCTGGCGGAATAGCGAAAACCTTCTTGTTGTTTGTAAGAGGCATCGTGTTCTTCATCGACGATCACTAGCCCAAGCCTGGGAATGGGGTTGAGTACAGCAGAACGTGTTCCCAACACCACTTGTGCTTGCCCTTGCTGCGCCATTTTCCATGCTTGTTCCCGCTCTGAATCATTTTTTCCGGAATGTAGCACCGCAAGGGTGGCGGGCAGACGCTGTTGCAGGCGATTGATCAGCTGAGGGGTCAGGGCGATTTCGGGCACCAGAAACAGTATGTTGCGCCCTTGTTCCAATACTTTCAGCGCCAGTTGCAGATAGACTTCGGTCTTGCCACTGCCCGTGATGCCATCCAGAAGAAAAGCGCCATATCGGTCAAGTTGTCCGGAAACAATATTGATGGCGCTCAGCTGTTCCTCATGTAGGGAAAACCTGGCGGGATGGGTTGTTGGCGTTTGTTGGTTGGAAAATACGCGAGAAATCAGCCCTTTATTATTCAAACTGCGTACAACCCCATGCACATTGTCGAACTGCTGACGAAGGGCGCTCATATCCGCAGCCCCCCCTTGTTCCAGCAGCCAGTGGAGTACCTGCCATTGTTTGGGGGCTTTTTTTGCCAGTTGCGCCAGGGCATTGGAATCAATGTCGGCTGCAATGATGTGATCGGGCTTTTGCTTCAAGAAGGTTTTACCCTTGCGCAAGCGAACAGGCAGTGCTGCCATCAACACTTCACCCGGGGGGCTATGGTAATAAGCGGCGACCCAGCGTAGAAAGTCGAGATGTGCCCCATCCAAAAGCGGTTGCTCATCCAGAACTTTGATGGCTGCTTTGAGGCGATTCAGGGGAACAGAGGCCTCTCCTCTAACCTCCACCAGGATTCCACAACGTTCTGTATTGCCAAAAGGTACCAGCAAGCGTGTTCCCGGAAGCCATTGTGCTGCCGTGCTTGTGTTGGGCGGCAGGTAGTCAAATAGTCCGTAAACAGGCGCAGCAAGGGCAATACGTAGAATGTCCGGCATCTATTTTTTCCGTACAGCCTGTGGATAACTTTGTGGATGAATTGTCAAATTGACGCCCAAAATAATGGTAAAGGGAGTTGATGTCTGGTAATTGATAAGCAGAGGAAAGCTAAAAATACGATTAATATCCGGTAGTTATGTTTATTCTCTGGCGTCTTTGTGGTGACCGCTCTGCTTCCAATGGGTTTGCAAGTAAAGTTGTGTATAACAATATTCTAATATGCTTCCCTAGTGTGGGTAAGTGATTGGAAAATGGTTGATAATCCATATCCTACTCCGTAT
>CAYXOS010000061.1:0-15075 GCA_964467115.1 uncultured Sedimenticola sp. | reverse complement strand
GCAGGTGGGGTATTTGCCTGGTTTAAATTTCAACCTGATGCCGCTTCGCCTGACAAATTACGCCTCTACGGGAATATCGATATCCGTGAGGCGCAACTGACCTTCAATGCGTCTGAGCATGTCGAAAAAATCTTGGTGGATGAAGGCGCCCATGTTACCCGGGGTCAGTTGTTGGCAAGTTTGCACCCCGAGCTGCTTCAATCCCAGGTTGAACAGGCGCAGGCGCAGCTTAGCGCCAAAAAGCAATTGCTGGAAAAGTTGCAGGCAGGTAACCGTCCAGAAGAAATCGACAAGGCAAAGGCTGAATTAGTTGCCGCCCAGGCTCGGGCGAAAGCCGCTCATGATACTTGGCAGCGGTTGCAAAGCCTGGTGAAGAAAAAACTGGCGTCGCGGGAAGAAGTGGAAACCTCGCATTCCAATGCCAATGCTGCCCAGGCTCAGGTGAAAGCGGCAGAAGCCGCATTGAAACTTATGCAGGCTGGGGCGCGAAAAGAAGATATTGCTGCCGCCACCGCTGATGTACATGCCGCTGAAGCAGCCCTCAAGCTGGCGCAACAGAATCTGGCACATACGCAATTGAAGGCGCCCGCCGATGGAATTATTCGTACACGCATCCTCGAACCTGGGGATATGGCAAGCCCACTTAGACCCGCATTGACCCTGGCATTTACCAACCCTGTTTGGGTGCGCGCCTATTTGCCTGAAACCCTGTTGGGCAAGGTCAAGCCTGGAATGCCGGCACGTATTCTTTCTGACAGCTACCCCGATAAGACGTATACGGGTTGGGTGGGCTACATATCACCGACGGCTGAATTTACCCCCAAGAATGTGGAGACGCCGGAATTGCGTACCCGTCTTGTGTATCAGTTACGGGTATTCGTCTGTAATCCTGAGGAAGAACTGCGACTGGGAATGCCCGCAACAGTGGACATAGATCTGCAAGCCGCGGTTGCCCCAGTTCCTGATTGCAAGCCCTGAGACGGGGGCGCAACCCATGCATTCTGATAGCGCATTGATCTTGCGTGGCGTTACCAAGTCCTTCATGGCAGAAGGGCGAGCTGTTCGTGCTTTGGATGACATCAGTATTCAGGTTGCACCAGGAACGGTGACGGGATTGATTGGTCCAGATGGTGCAGGAAAAACCACCTTGATGCGCCTCTGCTGCGGGCTGCTGGAAATTGATGCCGGTAGTATCCACTGCTTGGGCGTGGATGTGGCTGAGGCAGCCGCTAAAGTACAGGCTCTGGTGGGATATATGCCCCAGCGATTCGGCTTGTATGAAGACTTGAGCGTGCAGGAAAACCTGGATCTGTATGCCGATCTGCAAGGCGTGGCGCAACAGCAGCGGCTGCAGCGGTATGAGCAACTGATGCAAATGACCGGTTTGGCGCCATTTACTTCTCGTCTGGCAGGCAAATTGTCCGGTGGTATGAAGCAGAAACTGGGACTTGCTTGCACATTGGTTCGTCCGCCGGGTTTGTTGTTGCTGGATGAGCCCACGGTGGGGGTGGATCCCGTGTCCCGGCGAGAGTTGTGGGAAATTGTCTACAGCCAGGTCAAAGAAGCCGGTATGACTGTATTGCTCAGCACCGCCTATCTGGATGAGGCGGAACGTTGTGATGAAGTGATTCTGCTGAATCAGGGAAAAGTGCTGGGTCAGGCACCGCCTTCAGATTTCAGCGAATCCATGCGAGGGCGTAGTTTTGAGCTGAGTAGCACCGAGATTGCCGTCCGTCGCCTGCAATCAAAAACCAGTGCTCTCCCGGGGGTGACAGACTCCATTATCAACGGGGATCGGGTGCGCATGATCGTCAAACCCGGCATCAATCCCCAACAAAAAGACGCCCTGCCTGGGTTGGAAAATGTGCGTATTGAAGCTGTTGCCCCTTGTTTCGAAGACGCGTTCATTGATCGACTGGGTGCTGAGAATGCGGCCAGCCATGCCACACCAGACATTCGCCAGGTTGTGGCACCTGCCTATCAGGGAGACCCGATTGAGGTTCAAAAATTAGAACGACGTTTTGGTGATTTTGTTGCCGTAAAGCAGATCAGTTTTTCAGTCAAGCGAGGTGAGATATTTGGTCTTCTGGGTGCCAATGGTGCAGGGAAGACCACGACATTTCGCATGTTGTGCGGGCTGCTGCCGCTATCTTCTGGAAAAGTGTCGGTTGCTGGACATGATTTGCGCACCGCAGCTGCCCAGGCACGGGCACGCATTGGCTACATGGCACAAAAATTTTCCTTGTATGGAAATTTGACCGTGGAACAAAATTTACGCTTCTTCTCATCTGCATACAATATGCAGGGCAGGCGGCAACAGCAGCGGGTTGCCTGGGCGTTGCAGGGTTTCGAGCTGCAAAAATACGCCAATACCAACGCCATAACCCTGCCTCTGGGTTACAAACAGCGCTTGGCATTTGCGGCTGCATTGATGCACGAGCCGGAAATTCTGTTCCTCGATGAACCCACTTCCGGTGTGGACCCCTTGGCGAGACGAGAATTCTGGGCACGAACCAATGCCCTTGCAGAAGCAGGTGTTACCGTGTTGGTAACCACTCACTTCATGGAGGAGGCTGACTACTGCGATCATTTGGTGATCATGGCAGAAGGAACGGTACTGGCAGCTGGAACACCCCATGAGATTCGTGCCCTGGCAAGTGATGCCAATAATCCTGATCCCAGTATGGAGGATGCCTTCATCTCACTTATTCAGCGTCGGGAGCAGAGGCAATGAGTGATATGTCTGCCAGACGGCAAAAACTATTGCGTTTCAAAGGTATGGTGCGTAAGGAGTGGCTGCAAATATTACGCGACCCATCCAGTATTGCCATTGCTTTCCTGATGCCAGTGGTGTTGTTGTTTTTATTCGGATATGGGGTCTCTCTGGATGCAAAAAACATCCCAGTGGGTTTTGTGATCGACCAGCCGGACGCCAACACCAGTAGCTTCCGGGCTTCTTTTAATCATTCCGACTTCTTTTCTCCACGTAATTTCGGCAGTATTCAACAGGCGCAGCAGGCCCTGGCGGAGAGGCATATCGATGGTATCGTCTGGCTGAGAAGTAATTTTTCCAGTTCTCTGCTGGCGGGTGAAGATGCGCCGATTGCAGTGCGGGTGAATGCTGTAGATGCGAACCAGGCTCGTATTACCCAAGGCTATATACAGGGCGCGTGGCTGGCATGGTTGACCCAGTATGCTGCACAACAGGGGCGAGGGCTTCCTTTGCCTGTGATGATGGAACAACGGGTGTGGTTCAATGCGGCGTTGATCAGTCGCCACTATCTGGTGCCTGGATTGGTGGCGATTATCATGACCCTGACGGGATCGTTGCTGACGGCAATGGTTGTCGCAAGGGAATGGGAGCGCGGCACTATGGAGGCATTGATGGTCACGCCTTTGACCATGCGCGAAATGCTTATTGGCAAGTTGATTCCCTATTTCTTTCTGGGCATGGGGGGAATGATTTTTACTGTGGTGCTGGCAGTATTGCAGTTCAAAGTGCCCTTTCTCGGCTCCTATATGGCGCTGCTTGGGGCAAGTGCCTTATTCATGCTGGTAGCGTTGGCACTTGGGCTGCTGATTTCCATTGTTTCCAAGAACCAGTTTGTCGCGGGTCAGGTCGCTATTATCGTGACTTTTCTGCCTGCCTTTATTCTTTCAGGATTTATCTTTGATATTCACTCCATGCCCGAGGCGATTCAGTGGGTCACCTTTGTGGTGCCGGCACGGTATCTGGTGGCTATTCTGCAAAGTTTGTTCCTGGCGGGTGATATCTGGCCAGTATATTGGATGAATATGGGAGGCATGTTGTTGATGTTATTGGTATTGACCCTGATCGTGAGTAAAAAAGCCTACAAGCGCCTGGACTGATTGATGAATATATTGAGACACATATTGGCGTTGGCGAAGAAAGAGTTTCTGGCCTTGTTACGGGATCCACGTAGCCGCTTTGTACTCGTAGGTCCCCCAATTATGCAATTGCTTATCTTTGGCTATGCGGCGAGTTTTGATCTGAACCATGTGCCGGTTGCCATCTACAATCAGGATACGGGGGCGGCGGCTCGGGAGCTGGTGAGTCGTATCGAGGGATCACCCAACTTCGATGTGATTGCCTATGCCAATCATGATTCGGAAATTCCCCCGCTGATCGATAATAAAAAGGTGTTGTTGGCATTGAATATTGGGTCGCGTTTCAGTGCCGATGTGAGCCAGGGGCGAACCGCCGGTTTACAAGTCATTCTGGATGGACGGAACTCCAACACCGCGCTACTGGCGCTTAACTATCTGCGTGATATTGTGCTGGTATACAACCAGGAACTGGTGGCAAAGAGTGGCAGTGGCCCACCGGTCAGATTGAGTATGCGCGCATGGTACAACGAAGACTTGAATTCACACTGGTTCATTATTCCCGGTATTGTTGGTTTGCTTACCTTGGTGGTTACGCTGGTGGTCACCGCCTTGTCTGTCGCCAGGGAGCGAGAGCAAGGTACCTTTGATCAGTTATTGGTTACGCCTTTGCGTCCGACGGCGATCCTCATCGGAAAATCCATTCCCGGTCTGGTGATTGGGGTCATCGAAGCGACGTTTATCATCGTGGTTGCCATACTTTGGTTTGATATTCCCCTGCGTGGAGATGTGGGGGCATTGTACCTGGGGTTACTGCTATTCCTGTTTTCCGCGGTGGGTGTAGGGCTCATGATTTCAGCTATCTCTGTCACCCAACAACAAGCGGTGCTGGGGGCATTTCTGTTTTTGGTGCCTGCGGTTATCCTGTCCGGGTTTGCAACCCCGATTGCCAATATGCCGGAGTTCATTCAATGGCTGACCTATCTTGATCCACTGCGCTATTTCCTGGTGATTGTGCGAGGGGTCTTTCTTGAAGGAGATGGTTACGCCTTACTCAGGGATCAATACTGGCCCATGGCGATTATTGGCGTGTTGTCCCTGGCATCAGCGGGGTGGTTGTTCCGGCATCGGATGTATTGATGGATCTGATCAGCCTGTTGTTGATTCTGGTGGTGCTTGTGGTAGCGCTATTCGACTTTACCAACGGCTTTCACGATGCAGCAGATATGGTGGCGACGGCAATTGCTTCGCGTTCTATGAGTGCTTTGACGGCAATTATTGTTGTCAGCGTATTTACCTTTCTGGGACCTTTTCTGGTAGGGCTGGCAGTTGCCGATACCGTGGGGAATTTTGTCAATATCACTCATGTATCTCCGTTGATTGGAGAAAGTGTGGTGATTGCTGCTCTGGGGGCTGCGGTTACCTATAATCTGGTGACCTGGAAATTGAGTTTCCCCTCATCATCTTCCAACTCTCTTGCTGGTGGCTTGGTAGGTGCTGGCTTATTTGCCGTAGGAAATCAACATATTCATTGGGGTGTCAGTGAGCTGATGCAGGGTCAATTGGAAGGGGTAATGCGCGTTGTTGCAGGCTTATTCGTTTCTCCATTGCTGGGGTTTATTGTTGGCTTCTTGCTCTTGAAGTTGTTACGACGAGTGTTGCACCGATGCACGCGGAAAGTTTATCCATTGTTGGTGATATCACAATATTTCAGTGTTGCCTGGTTGGGGTTTTCTCATGGTGCCAATGATGCACAAAAAGGCATGGCGATTATTGGCATGATGTTACTGGCCAGTGGTCATACACAAAGTTTTTCTGTGCCTGATTGGGCGATTCTCCTATGTGCATCGGCAATTACCATCGGCACCTTGTTTGGTGGTTGGAGCATTATCAAGACCTTGGGCTTTGGTCTGTTCCGGGTGCGTATACTGCATTCGGTTGCCAATCAGTTAAGTGCAGCGCTGGTGAACAGTATGGCGACCAGTATTGGGGCGCCTACATCGACAACCCAGGTGGTTACAGCATCCTTACTGGGTAATGGCGCAGCGGAAAAGCCACGCAATATCCGATGGAACACGGCGCTAGGAATCATGGGGGGCTGGGCATTTAATGTCCCGGTATCCATATTCTTGGGTTGGTCGTATTGTTGGTTGTTGCTGAAACTGTTACCAAAGAGCTGAATGCGATGAATGGCTTTATTCAAAAATATATATTGCCGAGGGAAGTGGATTTCAATGCCGCTTTTCAACGACAGACCGAGGCAACTCGGCTGACAGTGGCTGATCTGTGTTCCTATTGCATGCATCAAGATACTGCGGCTCTGATTCGTATAGAAAATGACGAACACGGTTGTGGAGAAGAAAAAAGCCGCAACATGCGTGAATTATTGAAAGTTTTTATCACGCCCTATGACCGGGAGTCTATCTATCGCGTTATCAATCAACTGGAATGGGTGGGGCTGAGCGTCAAGCACCTGGCGCTGGATTTGAAAATCTACAGTTTAGATTGCCCGCAAGATTCCTTGGGGATTCTGAATCAGTTGCATACAATGGCTGAGGGGCTTTCAGCGGGTTTTTCTTGTCTGGATAAGAAAAATATTACCCAGGTTACGGGGATCGTAAATTCCATCTATGCCGATTATGACAAGGTGGTGGAGTTGTGTAGCCAGGCAAACGCCCGGCACCTGCAAGAAGATGAACTAAAGCACTATCTGGCATATCGGGAAATATTGCTACAACTGAAAGAGGTTGCCAAGCGAATACGGGTAACCAGTTCGACATTAGAAGATTTGGTTATAAAATCAGTTTGAAGTGGCATTTCCGACACAATATGCCTTATGGATCACGTTTTTAGTCTATACTTATAGACACAATAAATAAAATATGTTGTGAGAATCTTCTTGAGTCGGCTTTTCAGCCAAATAAATAATTTCACAAGGAAAGTGGGCATGGCTGCGGAGCATTAGCTGATGTTGGTCTGGTAACTGATTGATAAAAATCAGGTTTTGGCTCGCATAATATTTATTTGCGATAGCAAAGGAGGTTTTTGATGAAGGTGTTCCTCTCTATGGTGCTGCTTATATTCGGCTTGCTCACAACGGGCTATGCAGAGGACTATAAAGGTCGTTTGACAGGTGTGTATAAAGGCGAAGTCTACGATGTTGCAGTAGCCTGCCATGATTATGGCAAACCCGAATTTAGCTTTAACACCGATGAATATTCTGATGAAGACAGTAATCGAGATGGTGTTCTGATTTTCGGTACGACCGAGAATGGCAAAATGTTCCTGAGTTTTGGTATAGAAGGCCGGAAAGGTTATGTAGTAACCGACAATATCGAAAAAACAGGAAACAAGCTCGAGTACGTCAGTAACAAAGATAAACTGCAAATTGAAGTTGATTGTTATGGGGGTAGCAAAGGCTTAGTCGCCGACGTTCAATAGCCATATCGCTGATATATTCTGCTGTGTTGAAATGGAGAGCTGATTATTTCGAACGACAGGCGCAAAAAAGGCTCCACGAGGGAGCCTTTTTTGCTGGAATAATAAGACGGTTATTTACCGGCTATATCTTCCAATTGCTTGGCAGCAATGAGTTGGCCATCCAGCGCCGCATCTGCGGCTGAACGACCGTAGGCAACACTGATCAACTGACTGTAGTAAACCACAGGGATGTTGAACTTGGTACCGAAACGCTCATTGATCTGATCCTGATAGATTTCCACGTTTGCCTGACACAAGGGGCAGGGGGTGGCAATCATGTCAGCGCCATTGTCGTAGGCAGCTTCGATAATGCCGTGGATCATTTCCTGAGACTTTTCAGGCTCGGAAAAGGCCAGGGCACCGCCGCAGCACTGCACTTTCTTCTCATAGCTGTTGATCGCATCAGCACCGAGAGATTCAACCAAGTTGTCCAGGTACATAGGATTCTCGAAAGACTCCCCAGCGATACCGAAAGGACGGTTGGTCTGACAGCCCACATAACCCGCAATCTTGATACCTTCGAGGGGCTTTTTAACCCCCGCTTTGATATCGGCCAGGCCGATGTCCTCGATGAGAACCTCTGCCATGTGTTTGATTGGGGTAGTGTTTTGCAGTTTTAATCCAGCTTCTGCCAGTGCCTGATTTGCTTCGGCAAACATGCTCTCGTCTTCTTTCAGACGCTCGGATGCTTCTTTGGTCGCCAACCAGCAGGCGGCGCAGGTAGCGACGATCTGTTGATCTTTGTTGTGCTCTTCAGACAGGGCGATGTTACGCGCTGACAAGGTCATGCGCGGTAACTCGGAACCACTGGCATAACCAATGGATGCCGAGCAACAGTTCCAGTCAGGAATTTCATTGAGCTGAACATCCAGCTCTTCACACATGGTATTCACTGACTTCATCAGGTTGGATGAGGATGCGCCTTTCTGGGAGGAGCATCCCGGGTAGTAGGAATATTCTCTTTTAGCCATCTTGGATGCCTCCGGTTAGTCGAACTTGGTCATGCGCGCATCTTCAATTTCCTGCGCCTTCTTGATCATCTTCTGCAATCCGCTGACGTCCTTAACACCGTGACCGCCAAAGAACTCACTGGCAGCCATGCGTTTGGCTTTCATCATCTTCATGCCCAGATCCTTGTTGCGCAGGGCTTCTTTGACCCCTGGGCCAAAGCCGTCCTTGAAGTACAGGGACAAACCCAGCTTCAATTCGTTGACGCGCCCTTTTTTCATCATGTTGTTCCAGAATATCTCGGCAAATTTTGCCGTCGGCTGGTTCTGAGGGGTGAGCCCCAGTTTCTTGGCGTAGGTCGCCAAGCCGTGCATGATGTGGGTGATAGGCAGCTCACGTGGGCAGCGGACTATGCAGTTGTAGCAGGAGGTACACATCCACATGGAGTCGGAAGTCAGTACCTCGTCACGCTTGCCGGCGCGGATCATCATGAAGATTTCCTGCGGTGGATGTGCCCAGTGCTTGCCCAGGGGGCAGGAGCCGGAGCACACGCCGCACTGCATGCACATCTTCACCCATTCGCCTTCTTCGACGTTGGCTTCAACTTCGCTCAGGAAGCTGTTGCGATATTGCTCGATCATTGCTTTGTTCATTTCACTCATCGCCAGTCTCCGTTAGAACTTGAATGGGCTCAGACCGATCTTTTCAATGGTTTCTTCCATATCCTTGATCAGTTGGGGAGCACGCTCGATGTCGGTAATGGCAACTTCTTCCACCACCACACGCTCTGGTTCCAGGTTGAGGGTTTCCAGGGTATCGCCGACCTTTGCCATACGCTCGGCTGCCATGGTAGAACCGCGTACAAAGTGGCATTGGTAGTCGTCGCCACGCTTACAACCCATCATGATGATGCCATCATAACCGTTGTTGAGCGCATCAGTAACCCAGGAAAGACTAGTGGATCCCAGGCAACGCACAGGAATAACCCGCGCCCAGGGGCTGATTTCCACGCCGCTGATGGCAGCCTGATCCAGCGCTGGATAGGCGTCGTTCTCGCAGGCGAGTACCAGAATGCGGGGTTTCTCATCCCACTCTTCAGGAATTTCACATTCCTTGATCTGTGCACCAACGGTGTTCACCGAGTAGTTCTCGAAAGAGATGACCCGCACCGGACATGCACCCATACAGGTGCCGCAACGACGGCAGCGTGCTTCGTTGTACTGAGGATAACGCTCTTCATCTTCATCAATGGCGCCGAAGGGGCATTCAACCGTACAGCGTTTACACTGGGTACAGCCTTCCTTACGGAAACTGGGGTAAGACAAGTCGCCAACACGAGGATGGGCAGCGCGGCCTTGACCGGCGTTCTCGATTTCCTGGATGGCTTTCATGGCAGCGCCAGTGGCATCATCCATGGCCTGCTTCATGTCCATGGGACGACGCACAGGGCCGGCGGCATAAATACCGGTACGACGTGTCTCGTAAGGGAAGCAGATGAAGTGGGAGTCGGTAAAGCCATGCTTCAGGTGTGGCAGGTCGGTGCCTTGACGGTAATCCAGGTTGAGGATGGACTCGACTTTGACTGATGTTTCATCTGCAGCGTGAGCCGCCTGAGCTTCCAGTTCATCGGCACGATCTTCGTCACTCATGCTTTCCAGCGCTTCGTTGGCAGCATAGGGATCAGGGCCGGAATTCGGTACCATCCCCAAGTCAAGAACCACCAGATCAACGCTGACTTCCACATCTTCGTTCAGAATCTTGTCGTGCATTTTTACGCTGATGGCATCGCCAGGAGAGACTTCTTTCACGTCGCTCTTGGTGAAAATCACGCCATTCTTCTGGCCACTACGGTAGAAATCCTCACCGGCAGCACCTGGTGTGCGCAGGTTGTTGTAGCAGATGGTGGTGTCGCAGCCTTCATTGTGGTGCTTGAAGTACAGCGCCTGTTTGATAGATACCAGATCACCGATGCCGGAATCGTAAGGCAGGCGATCTTCGTCAGTGGAGTTCTGACCGGCATCCTGCACGAACAGCACAGAAGTGACTTCCTTGCCGTCGGAGGGGCGTTTGATGACACCACCTTCAGCGGCGTTGGCAAGCGCTTCCATCTCCAGGTTGGTGATGATATCGGCAGAGCCACTGTAGTTGAACTCAGGCAGTAACTCAGGATCGTAGAGGTTGAAACCTGTAGCCTGAACGATAGCGCCAATGTTTTCGGTGCTGGTGCTGCCTGATTCGGCACTGATGTCAACGCTGAAACGACCGGGAGCGCCGGAGGTCTTGGTGACGGTGCTGTTCAGATAGACCTTGATGTTATCGTTGCCTTCAACAGCTGCAATCATATCGGCAATGCCGGTATCTTCAGGCATGGGCAGGTTGGCATCCGGGGAGTTGGGCGTGCCTTGGGGAGCCGCCTTGAATGGTACCCGCTTGTGCAACTTGGCGACGTTACCGCCCAATGCGCCGGTCTTTTCCACCAGGTGTACGGTGTAGCCAGCGTCTGCTGCTTCGATCGCTGCCGTCATGCCCGTGATACCGCCACCCACTACCAGTACATTGGGGTTACGGCTTTGCTGCCCGGAGGCGCTGGGCTTGTTCATTTGCTTGATTTCACCGCAGGACATGCGAATGTAATCGTCTGCCATTTCCTGGGTGGTTTCTTTGGCTTCATCGGTGTCCGGACGCGCCCAGATAACACCTTCGCGGATGTTACAGCGGGTCATGGCAATATCGTTGAAATCAAAGGCTTCCACCTTTGCGCGACGGGAACAGGCAATGATAACCGCATGATTGACGCCATCGTTGTCAATGTCGTCGCGAATCATTTGTACGCCTTCCTTGCTACACAGCATTTCGTGCTGCTTGACCACATTCATGCGGCCATCGCGGGAGGCGGTTTGTTCCAGTTGACCGGCGTCCAGACGCTCGCCAATACCACAGCCGGTGCAGATATAGGCACCGTATTTCTTTTCTACTTGTTCGTCAGACATTTTCTCAGCCCTCCGCACGTGCTACACGATTGACAACCTGAATGGCTTTCAATGCGGCGCCGGTCGCACTTTGTACGGCACGGTTGACATCGAGAGCATCGCTGGCACAACCGGCCGCAAATACTCCGCCATTCTTCTCTGCTGGCTCGATGAAGCCTTCACGGTTGATTTCTACATCAACAGGGAAGCTGTCCACAGAGACAGAGGGCTCCATGCCCGTCGCCAGAACCACCAGATCATGCTCAGTGGCGTAACGGTTATAACCCTCAGTATCCACACCGTTGAGGCAAGGATTATCGTTTTCGCCCTTGGTGATAGAGGCCACTTTGGACTTGATGAATTTCACGTTGTCCATGGCTTGCACTTCGGCGTAGAAATCTTCGAAGCGGTCAATAGCACGAATATCGATGTAATAGATACTTACCTGGGCATCATCGTAAGCATCGACCACGTAGTGGGTTTGCTTCAGTGAAGCCATGCAGCAAATGCGTGAGCAGTGATACAGGTGATTACGATCACGAGAGCCTGCACATTGGATGAAGGCCACGTTCTTGGCTTCTTTGCCGTCAGATGGGCGGACGATCTTGCCGCCGGTAGGGCCTTTAGGGTCTGCCATGCGCTCGAATTCCACATTGGTCACGACATTGGCGAAGCGGTCGTAGCCATAAGGATGAATCTTGGCAGCGTCGTAAGGCTTCCAGCCTGTTGCCCAGACCACAGCGCCTACAGGAAATTCGATTTCCTTCTCTTCATCGTCCAGATCAATTGCGTCGTACTTGCAGGCATCCTTGGCTTTTTGTGCGTCATCGGTGCCGATGATGGCAGGATCGAGGACGTACTTCATGGGATGAGCCATGACATGAGGCAGGTAAGCACCTTTGCGCTTGCTCATGCCGTAGTTGTATTCGTCATCGAATTCAGTTTCCACAACCTTGGCGCATTCACCGCAGGCGGTACAGTTGTCATTCACATAAGTGGGTGACAGTTTGACCGTGGCGATATAATTGCCAGCTTCACCTTCCAGTTTGCTGACTTCAGCACCGGTAACAATGGTGAGGTTAGGATTCATCTTGGCGCGGCGCTGGTTGATCTCCAGGCCACAGGTGGGGTGGCACAGCTTGGGGAAATACTTGTACAGCTGGCTCACTCGACCGCCCAGATAGGGACGTTTCTCGACCAGGACGACCTGAGCGCCGGTTTCTGCAGCTTCAAGAGCGGCTGTCATGCCGCTGATGCCGCCACCGACCACCAGGATTGTCTGGTTTGTGGCTACTACCTCCGTCATGGAATTACCTCCGTTGCGGATATTTCTAGGATGACTGGCATTTCGACCGGGGTCGGAATACCGGGAATCTTGGTTTCAAGGCTGATATTGCCAGGGGCACAACCTCATCACAGGCGCAAGCCCGCATTCAAGCTGGTTACAATACTCTGGTTCGCGCCGAATCTCCATGCTTCTATAATCGAATTTTCCAATATGCTAATAGATGCGTCGTATGTGGGGACGAAATTCCCTTGTTACGTTGGGCATAACTGATGGCAGGTTTCGCGTTACACTAGAACTATAAATGATCATTATTTGCGAGAATTAGCTTGAATCAGCATGCCCGAGTTCTGACGCCGGAAGAATATATCTTCACCGAAGAACCCTACTATGAGCCGGTAGGGGATGAAATTGCGGTTTTTGAAGCAGCATACAAGAATAAGTTGCCTGTTCTATTGAAAGGCCCCACGGGTTGCGGCAAAACCCGCTTCATGGAGCACATGGCGTGGCGTCTGCAACTGCCGTTGCTTACCGTATCCTGCCATGATGATTTGACCGCTTCTGATCTGGTGGGGCGATTCCTGATCAAGGGAGGTGAAACCGTGTGGGTGGATGGGCCTCTGGCGCGAGCCGTGCGCAATGGTTCTATCTGCTATCTGGATGAAGTGGTGGAAGCGCGCAAGGATACCACCGTTGTCATCCATCCTTTGGGGGATGATCGACGGGTGTTGCCCATGGAAAAAATTGGGGAATTACTGGAGGCGCCGCCAGAATTCTGTCTTGCCATGTCTTATAACCCGGGATATCAGTCGGTGCTCAAGGATTTGAAACAATCGACCCGACAACGCTTTGTG
The DNA here is from genome assembly GCA_964467115.1 of uncultured Sedimenticola sp. Taxonomy (GTDB): domain Bacteria; phylum Pseudomonadota; class Gammaproteobacteria; order Chromatiales; family Chromatiaceae; genus Thiolapillus. Next base: position 1,693 of record CAYXOS010000061.1, on the reverse strand, counting down.
GCGCTGGAGTTCAATTACCCCCAGGCAGCGTTGGAACAACAGATCGTAGAAAAGGAGTCGGGTGTTGATTCAGACATGGCGAGACAACTGGTCAAATTTGCCCAGATGACGCGCAATCTCAAAGGGCAGGGATTGGATGAAGGCGCATCCACCCGCTTGTTGGTGCATGCGGCAAAACTGATGGCAGCGGACATCTCACCGGTAGTTGCGTGCCGCAGCGCCATTGCCCAGTCCCTTACCGATGACCCAGATATGTTGTCCGCAGTCAACGAACTGAGCGCGTCGCTTTTTTGATTTGGACCCGCGCTTACCAGTTATCGTCAGATGCGTAGTTCATTTGTACCAGGATAGAGCCAATGGCTTGTTTGAAAAGCTCGATGTTCTCAGGGCTAAACTTCTCTTTCCAGCGTCCCATGCCCCCAACGTGAAAAGTGCGTGTGCCACCAAAAACATCTTGGCAGATTTTGTCGGCAGATAGCCGGGGTTTGCCAATAAATTGGAGGATGTTTGTGATGTTTTTGAGTTGAGCGGCGTCGGAGCCTCCCCCTTTGTTGCCAACCAAATCCTCGAAACGCAATACCAGGCTGTTGTCATCATCCTGCCAGGGCAGGAAGGCTTGCCAGGCTTCTGCCCAGCTGCGTTCCTGCCGAGAGGGAACCCGAGATGTGTGAATTTGGGCATAACCCTGAATTGCCGTGGCAAGCCCCTTGTTCCAGGATTTGTTGCGGTATTGAGGATGGTCATGCTTTTTCAGGTACTCGGCCAATGAGACCACCACATCCCGAGGGTCACGAATAATGGACACGACCTGAATATTTTCTTCCTTGAGCAGTCGAGACAAGGCAGGGGTATGGGTGCAATGACCATTGAACACTTGTCCGGGTGGAATGCTGCGTAAAGTCTGGCGCAGTAACAGCTCATGGACGGGCTTGGGGTGCAATGCACCGATTTCTATGGGTTGTCCAAGCAGTGCTCGTTGTGATTCATCCCAGCTAACCACTGCCTGGTCAGCATGATAGGCAGCGAGGGTAAACGGGTGGGGCTGGATGCCGCTCAATTGCAGGATTTTTCGAGCCAAATGGGTGCCGGTCTTGGGCAGTCCGTTTACCAGAAAACGCTTTCCTGGGGATGGGGTTATCGCCGGAGCTTTGGTGCGGTTGAATATCGGCATATATTGGCTGTGAATAGATTCAGAGCATTCCTGGATATGTGAACTTGGCGATAGAGTAGTGTAGCATCATCAATGAGAGTGGTTGTTTTATCGAGTCAGGCTTATGCACAAATATGTTTCAGTACAAACCGACGATTTTGATCCTGCTGAGGAAGAACGGCAATTGAGATCGGGCAATCCCCGAATAGGTGCGGTGGTTTCTTTTCTCGGGTTGATGCGGGATATCAATGAAGGCGACTCGGTTAGCACCATGACCCTGGAGCACTACCCTGGCATGACAGAAAAAGCCTTGCACGCCATTATCGACGAAGCGGGGCAACGCTGGGATGTGGAGGGGATACGCGTACTGCATCGAGTAGGAGAATTGAAGCCGGAAGATCTTATCGTGTTGGTCATGGTGGCAAGCCGCCATCGGGGTGAAGCCTTTCGTGCCTGTGAATTTGTCATCGATTACCTCAAGACACGAGCCCCCTTCTGGAAAAAGGAACACACCCCGGCGGGAGCGCGTTGGGTGGAAGCACG
>CAYXOS010000060.1:0-15097 GCA_964467115.1 uncultured Sedimenticola sp. | reverse complement strand
AATTAAGGAACCTCTGATTGATTCTGGCGCGAGCAGATTGTGGTGAAAAATCGTTTAGTTCAAGGCGCAAACCGCACGTAATACCCCAGGGCACCCTCTCTTGCGCAAGCGCAATTCACCTTGTAGCCAGCTATTGCGAAGGTTTGCAACGCAGAAATGAACGATTTTGCGCCGCAAGATGCCGCGTCATGAATCGATCAGAGTTTCCCTAGACAATCAGCGCAGCCAATACACGCCGGTCTTCGGCCAAAAGAATATTATAGGTACGGCAGGCCGCGTGAGTTGGCATGATTTCGTAGCCAATGCCCTGTTTCATCAGTGGTGAAAAAACAGCAGGGTGGGGGAAGCGTTGCTCTTTGCCGCAGCCGATGAGTAGCACATCAGGTTCGTGGCTCGCCAGTTCTGCCAGGGCTGTTTCAGACAAATCATCCAAATCGGATAGTGACCATACTTGGCGCAATTTGTCTGGCATGAGTAGCAGGTTATGTTTGAACTCGGAATTGCCAACACGAATCAGCCCGTCTTCGTAGCTTTCAATCAAGTATTGGCTGTTGATTTGGTCTTGAGCGAATTTCATGCTGCATATCATACCCCGAGAACAGCATATTTGTATTGTGGGCGCCTCTCCAATTGAATTTTCCCCGCTGCTCATGTACTTTACCCGTTTGCTTCCCTCCATCTAAATAAGAGGTTTCTTGTGTCCAGTCCTGAAATGGAAGAATTTCGCCGCATCAAGCGGTTGCCCCCGTATGTTTTTGCCATCGTCAATGAGTTGAAGGCAGAAGCGCGGGCGCGGGGCGAGGACATTATCGATTTCGGTATGGGCAACCCGGATCAGGCGACACCTCAGCACATCGTTGACAAGTTATGTGAAGCGGCACAACGCAAGGATACCCATCGTTATTCCATGTCCAAGGGTATTCCGCGTTTGCGCAAGGCGATTTGTGACTGGTACATGAATCGTTATGAGGTCAAGCTGGATCCGGAAACCCAGGCAATCGTCACCATTGGTTCCAAAGAAGGTTTGGCACACCTGGCGTTGGCATGTGTTGGTCCGGGTGATTCTGTGTTGGTGCCCAATCCTGCGTATCCTATCCATCCCTGGGGCTTTGTTATTTCCGGTGCTGATGTGCGCCATGTGCCCTTGGTGGAAGGCGTGGATTTTTTCGAGAAACTGGAAGAGGCGATCAAGGCATCCTGGCCACGCCCAAAAATGCTGGTAATCAATTTTCCCGGAAATCCGACCAGTCAGTGTGTGGACCTGGATTTCTTTGCCAAAGTGGTCGAAATTGCCAAGGAACATAATATCTGGGTCATCCATGATCTTGCCTATGCAGACATTGTATTTGATGGCTACAAAGCACCTTCGATCCTGCAAGTACCCGGTGCCGAAGATATTGCCGTAGAATTCTTTTCCCTGTCCAAGAGCTACAACATGCCCGGCTGGCGGGTTGGTTTCATGTGTGGCAACAAGACCCTGGTGGCAGCCTTGGCAAGAATGAAATCTTACCTGGACTACGGTATGTTCACTCCTATTCAGGTTGCGGCCATTGCTGCTCTGGAAGGCCCTCAGGAATGCGTCAAGGAAATCAGCGATATGTATCAGTCGCGACGCAATGTACTCTGTGATGGATTGAACAATCTAGGATGGAAAGTTGAGCGCCCCAAGGCAACCATGTTTGTCTGGGCGCCCATTCCCGAACCCTATCGGAAAATGGGCTCTTTGGAGTTTTCCAAAAAACTGCTGCAAGATGCCAAAGTGGCGGTATCCCCGGGGGTTGGGTTTGGGGAGTATGGTGATGCTCATGTGCGTTTTGGATTGATCGAGAATGAACACCGTACCCGTCAGGCAGTAAGAGGCATTCGGGACATGTTTCGTAAAGACGGTAATTTGCAGGAAAGTCAGTGATATTTCCATTAATTTCAAAGAATTGAAGATATTAGGAGAAGTGGTTTGGAACCCGTAAAAGTGGGATTATTAGGTTTGGGCACCGTCGGCGGTGGCACCATGAATGTGTTGCATCGAAACGCGGCTGAAATCAGTCGTCGTGCCGGACGAGATATTATTGTGAGTCATGCCGCAGCCAGGGAATATGATCCGGCAGGCATTGACGGACTGGAAAATGTCACTATTTCAGATGATGCCTTTGCCGTAGTCAGAGATCCTGATGTGGATGTGGTGGTGGAATTGATCGGCGGTTATTCTCCTGCCAAGGAACTGGTGCTGGAGGCCATTGCCAATGGTAAGCATGTGGTTACAGCCAACAAGGCATTGATCGCCCTGCATGGCAATGAAATTTTCAGTGCCGCCCAGAAAAAAGGCGTAACCGTTGCCTTTGAGGCTGCTGTTGCCGGTGGCATACCCATTATCAAGGCACTGCGTGAAGGTCTGGCTGCCAATCATATCGAGTGGATAGCCGGAATCATCAACGGAACTGGCAATTTCATTCTTACTGAAATGCGTGACAAGGGACGGGATTTTGCCGATGTGCTGAAGGAAGCTCAGGAACTGGGCTACGCTGAAGCTGACCCCACCTTTGATGTGGAAGGCATCGATGCGGCGCATAAACTGACTATTTTGGCATCTCTGGCGTTTGGTATTCCTCTGCAATTCGATGCCTGCTACACCGAAGGCATTGGCAAGATTGAAGCTCAGGACGTGGAATATGCCGAAGAACTGGGTTATCGCATCAAACACCTGGGTGTCACCCGACACACCAGCGATGGCGTAGAACTGCGTGTGCACCCAACCTTGATCCCCGAGCGTCGTTTGATTGCCAATGTAGATGGTGTGATGAATGCGGTATTGGTCAAAGGCGATGCCGTTGGACCGACGCTTTATTATGGTGCCGGGGCGGGTTCCCTGCCTACTGCATCAGCGGTGGTGGCGGATGTGATTGATATTGCCCGTGCATTGACTGTTGATCCTGATAGTCGGGTACCCCATTTGGCATTCCAGCCGGATGAACTGTCAGATTTTCCCGTGCTGGGTATGGATCAGGTTGAAACGGCTTATTATCTGCGCCTTAGTGTTGAAGACAAGGCAGGGGTGCTGGCAAAAGTCACGGGTATTCTGGGAGAGTCCGGGATCAGCATTGAAGCGGTAAAACAGAAAGAGCCCCTTGACGGGGAAACCGTAGTGCCATTGGTAATGTTGACCCACCGGGTACTGGAAGGCGACATGAATCGTGCTCTGACATCGATTGAATCCATGGACACCGTCAAAAGCGTTTCTCGAATCCGGGTGGAATACCTGGATTGATTTGTCCTTTGGGGCAAATTATCAAAAGGTTTGCACTGTGCCTCTTCGAGTGCTTGATCCCGGGTATCAGTTAGACTCATGATGCATCATGTCCTGGTTCCGGGGTTGCTGGAATCACCGCCTGTTGGCGTGGAAGGCGTGGAATACCCACGCTTTCCTGCCCTTGAAACCCGACTCGCTCGTGCTGATACCCTTTCTGCGCCACCTGGGCTGGATGCAGCACTATTGTCAATCTTTCAGCTCGAACAGACCATGCCGGTAGCGCCCCTATGTTGGCTGGGAGAAACGGGTGACTTTTCATCGGAATGGGTGTTGCAGGCGACCCCGGTGCATTTTCAAGCTGACAGAGACAGATTGTTGTTGTTTCAACTCGATGAAGAACAGCTCAACCAGCAACAAGCTGAAGTCTTTGCGGCACTTTTCAACCAACACTTTGCCGAAGATGGATTATCACTGAAAGTTGCCTCTGCTTTGCGTTGGTATCTGTTCTGTACCAAGCCTGTTCGCTCTCGATTTATGCCCTTGTCTGAAGTCGCCGGACGTAGCCTGGCAGAGTTCATGCCTGAGGGGGAGGATGCCCATTTCTGGCGAGGAGTGATCAACGAAACCCAGATGTTGTTTTTTCAGCATCAGGAAATGCAGGAATCTTCTTTACCTGTGAGTGGCTTGTGGTTTTCCGGGGCAGGCAAGTTATCCCAACGGGCAGGAATTGCGCCGGGGGAATGTGACGGTGATTATTGTCTTCTTTCTGGGTTACAAAAAATGGTGCTGGAGACAGATAACAGCCAGTCTGTGCATGTGATCGAAGAAGTACAATTGGCACTGGGTACTCAGGACGGGAGCGCGTGGCAGGGGGCGATGGAAAGGGTGGAGAAAAAAATTCAGTATTTGAGTGGCGCTTCCGACGAGCTTGTTATATATCCGGGTGGGAGGATCGCCTATCATTGGCGGGACTCCATGAAATATCGATTTTGGCGCAAGAAAAAGCCGTTGGACAAGTTTTAGCAGGATGTTGAAAAACACCGTTTTTCAACATCCTGCTAGACTTATTCAATGCTGATACTGATTATTGAACGGATGAGAATATCCGTCGACTCAACTATTTACAATGGAAAATATGTAATGAGAATAAGAACCCTTTTAGTCATGGTTTTATTTGTGTTCTTTACCCTGGGTTGTGAGGAAAAATCTGTCCAGGCACCTCCACCCAAGCCTCCTGAGGTGAGTATCATTACCGTGGTTGAAAAGGACACGCCATTGTCATTCGAATATGTGGGAAAAACGGTCAGCTCGCGTCGGGTTGAAATTCGTTCTCGTGTTGAGGGTTTTCTGGAAAAACGCCTGTATGAGGAAGGCAGCAAAGTTGAAGAAGGACAGCCCATGTTTCAAATGGATGCCAAGCCTTTTGAGGCGGATCTGTTGGCAGCAAAAGCGGGGTTGGTGCAGCAACAGGCACGCTTGAAAACTGCAACCATCAACCTTAACCGGGTCAGACCTTTGGCGAAAAAGAAAGCAGTTGCGCAAAAAGAACTGGATGAGGCTGAAGGTAATTACTACACGGCTGCGGCTGCAGTCGAAGCAGCTAAAGCCAATCTCATCCAGGCGGAACTGAAACTGGGCTATACCCTGATCAAATCCCCGGTCAGCGGTTTGTCCAGTTACGCCAAACAACAGGAAGGGGCTTATATAGGCATGGGCTCAGGAAGCTTGCTGACCTATGTTGCCCAGGTTGACCCCATGTGGGTAGAGCTGAGTATTTCCGAGAATCAAGTGTTGCAATTCGCCAAGCAGAAACGATCTGGTTTGTTGAAAACACCGGAAGACAGCCGCTATACCATCAAGCTGATATTGGCAGATGGCACCGAATATCCCTACGAAGGTCTGGTCACCTTTTCTGATGCGTCCATTAGCGAAGAAACGGGTACGTTTTTGATTCGTGCCGAAGTAAAAAATCCTGGAAACAAGCTACGTCCCGGTCAGTTTGTGCGGGTCTTGATGCAGGGTGCCATTCGTCCAAATGCCGTATTGATACCTAAAAAGGCCGTGCAGCAGGGAAAGAACGGTTCTTTTGTCTGGGTGTTGAATGAAAAAGGTGAGGCCACTTATCGGGAGATCATCCCGGGGCCCTGGAGAGACAAAGCATGGTTTATCGACAAAGGTCTCAAAGCCGGGGATCGTGTGGTTGTCGATGGTGCCGGCAAGTTACGTGAGAATACCAAAGTTGTGATTGCCTCAGATTCAGAAACTGCTGCAGAAAAGTCCAAATCATGATTTCCGCTGTTTTTATCAAACGCCCGGTGCTGGCTTCAGTCCTGTCCATCGTTATCGTTATTGCCGGGCTGATTGCATTGGCTGGTCTGCCGATTACCCAGTATCCGGAAATCACGCCAGTTCAGGTTACGGTATCTGCCAGTTACCCGGGAGCCGACGCTGAAACCGTCGCAGACAGTGTAGCAGGTCCCCTGGAAACCAAGATCAACGGCGTGGACAACATGCTGTACATGAAGTCCACCAGTTCTGCCACTGGGCAAATGACTCTCACGGTTTATTTTGATATAGACACCGATCCGGATACGGCGGAAGTTCAGGTCAATAACCGGGTGAACCAGGCATTGCCCGAGCTGCCCGAGGTGGTACGCAATGCTGGCGTGACGGTGGCGAAACGCTCCTCCAGTTTTCTGATGCTGATCGGCATCCTGTCACCGGATGACTCCAAAGACGAGGCCTTCCTGGGCAACTATGCCAACTTGTATGTGTTGGATGAAATCAAGCGGGTGCCAGGTGCCAATCAGGCTCAAATCATGGGGCTGCCAGATCTCGCTATGCGCTTGTGGCTGGAGCCAGATCGCATGGCAGCGCTCAATCTCACGGCCAAGGATATTCAAGCCGCAGTCAGTCAGCAGAATCAGCAGTTTGGAATTGGCAGCTTGGGGCAATCTCCCACGGCTGATCCGGTAGAAATGACTTTCCCCGTGATTACTCAGGGGCGCTTTTCTACGGAACAGGAATTCGACGATATTATTTTGCGTGCTGATTCGAAAGGTACTGCAGTGGTGCGTCTCAAGGATGTGGGGAAGGCAAAGCAGGGCTTGAAAGCCTATATGTTACGTTCAACCCTGAACGGCAAGGCAGCGACCTTCATTGCGGTATATCAGCAACCCGGCTCAAATGCTGTCGATGTTTCCAATCGCTTGCGTGCCTTGATGGAAGAGTTGAAGAAAAACTTTCCCCAGGGTGTGGACTACACTATTTCCCTGGATACTACCAAATTTGTGCAGGCTTCCATCGACGAGGTAACAGAAACCCTGATTGTTGCCATCATTTTGGTGGTGTTGGTAACCTACCTGTTCCTGCAGAACATCAACGCTACCCTGATCCCCACCATTGCTATTCTGGTATCCATCGTTGGAACCTTTGTCGGTATGCTGGCGCTGGGTTTTTCTATCAATTTGCTGACCTTGTTTGGACTGGTTCTGGCAATAGGTACGGTTTGTGATGATGCCATTGTGGTGGTAGAGAACGTCGAGCGTAACATGCAGGAATTCAACATGAGTCCTGTGGATGCCACCATGCGAGCGATGAAAGAAGTCACGGGGCCGGTTATTGCTACGACCCTGGTGTTGATGGCAGTGTTCGTTCCAGTGGCTTTTCTGGGTGGAACCACAGGGGTTTTATACCAGCAATTCGCCATTACCATCGCCATTTCGGTTGCCATTTCCAGTTTTATTGCTTTGACCCTGACCCCTGCCATGGCGGCCATTCTGCTTAAACCACGCGGTGAAGCGCCAAGGGGCTTTTTCGGTTGGTTCAATCGTCAAGTCGAGCGTATTACTGGTATCTATGCTGCTGGTGTTCGCTGGGTAATGAAGTTTGGCAAGACCGCAGTGCTGTTCGTTATCGCCATGTTGGTGGGGCTGGTGATGCTGTTTCGCATCGTTCCAGGAAGTTTTGTTCCTGCGGAAGACCAGGGATATTTGTTTGCTGCGGTAATGTTGCCTGACGGCGCGAGCCTAGATCGTTCGGAACAATTGACGCAGAAGGTGGCCGCCATGTTTTCTGAACATCCAGCGGTGCAGGATTCATCGGCATTGGCAGGCTTCAGCATGATCGATGGTCAGTTCAAAACCAATACCGGAACGGTATTTGTTGCATTGAAAGATTTCGATCAGCGTCAGGACCCACAACTCAGCGCTTCCGCGGTATTGAATGAACTGCAACCCCGACTGAGTGCCTTGAAGGAAGGGGTTGTGATTACCATCAATCCGCCTTCTATTCCCGGCTTGGGAAGTCAGGGGGGCTTTGAATACTGGTTGCAGAACCTGGGTGCCGGAAATGCGGCGGAACTGGCTGACACCACCCGCAAGTTGATTGCCGATGCAAAACAACGTGCAGAGTTGACCCGTTTAACCAGTACTATCAATGCGGCTTCCCGGCAGCTCATGACCTATGTTGACCGTATCAAGGCAGAAACCCTGGGGGTTCCGGTCTCTGATGTGTACGCTTCATTGCAAACCCTGTTCGGCTCGCTCTATGTCAGTCAATATAATAAATACGGTCGCGTGTGGCAGGTTATATTGCAGGCCAGCCCGGAATACCGCGAGAAGCCAGAAGATGTACAGAATATCTTTGTACGGCAACGCGCGGGTAAAATGGTGCCCTTGGCTGCCGTAGTGACTACCGAGTACAAGCAGGGACCAGATCTGGTCTCACGTTTCAATGGCTTCATGGCAGCAAAAATTACGGGTGATGCATCTCCCGGATACAGCTCTGGTGAAGCAATCAGCGCCATGGAAAGCTTGTCTGAATCCTTGCCCGAGGGCTATGGCTATGCCTGGTCAGGGCAGGCCTATGAAGAAAAGAAATCTGGGGGTACATCAGCCATCATTTTCACCTTCGCCTTGATTATGGTGTTTTTGATTCTGGCGGCACAGTATGAGCAATGGTCATTGCCGGTAGCCGTACTCAGCGCCATTCCTTTTGGAATATTTGGTGCCTTGTTGACGGTTTGGTTGCGCGGTATGGAAAATGATGTGTATTTCCAGATTGGCTTGGTAACACTGATTGGCTTGTCTGCCAAGAATGCCATTCTTATCGTGGAATTTGCTGAGCTCAAGTACCAGGAAGGGATGTCTGCCTTTGATGCGGCTCTGCAGGCAGCGCGTCTGCGCTTGCGCCCGATACTGATGACGTCGCTGTCGTTTATTCTGGGTGCCTTGCCCCTGGTGTTGGCGTCTGGCGCGGGTGCCAATGCAAGGCATTCCATTGGTACCGGTATTATTGGCGGTATGGTAGGGGCAACGACTTTGGCATTGTTTTTCGTTCCCCTGTTTTTCTATTTGATTACCAGTGCCAAGGAACGAGTGGGAAAGGAGAAAAAAGCACATGCAGCTTGAATCAGGAAACCTCATCAAATCCTTGGTGCTTTCTGTCAGTTTGACCTGGCTTGCCGGGTGCACCACCATGGGGCCGGACTACCAAGCACCTGAGGTCGATGTGCCGTCCAGTTGGCAAACTCTGGCAGCGGATGCAGAAGTGCAAGCAAGTGTTGCCTGGTGGAAATTGTTCAAAGATCCGGTGTTGGATGAATTGATCCAAATTGCGTTACAGAACAATCTGGATCTGCGTATCGCTGCCGCCCGGGTTATGGAATACGCGGCTCGGGTAGATATTGCCCATGCGGGGATCTATCCCAGTCTTGGATATGGTGGGAACGCATCACGCTCACAAATATCCAGAACTACCCTGGGCGCACCCGCCGATGGCATTAACCGGGTTGGTTCCAATTATTCGGCTAACCTGGGAATGTCCTGGGAGCTAGATCTGTGGGGTAAGATTCAACGTAGCACAGAAGCAGCACAAGCTGATTTGTTGGCAGCAGAATATGGGCGTCGCGCTATCGTGCTGTCCCTGGTGTCTGGTGTTGCTAATTCTTATATTGAATTGCTCAGTCTGGATCGACAATTGGCGATTGCAAAAAATACGCTGAAACGTCGTGCGGATACCGTGGCGCTATTCCAGACCCAGTTCGAAGGTGGGGTGGTATCAAAGCTGGAAGTGGCGCAGATCAAGGCGGAGTATGAAACCACTGCCCTATTGATTCCAGCCATTGAACAGCAAATCAAGGTTACCGAGTACAACTTGTCAGTATTGCTGGGTAGAAATCCTGGGGCGATTGTTCGCAATACCTCTATTGACGATCTGCAATTGCCTCAAGTACCCGCAGATATCCCTTCCAAGGTATTGTTGCAACGGCCGGATATTTTGCTTGCAGAGCAAAATCTTGTGTCTGCCAATGCATTGGTCGGTGTGGCAAGAGCCGCGTATTTTCCCAACATCTCTTTGACGGGTATGTTGGGGCTTGCCAGTGCTGAGCTGTCTTCCTTGCTCGAAGGTGCTTCGGGGGTATGGAATGCTGGTGCGGCGGTGGTTGGCCCCATATTTTCCGGGGGGGCTTTGGACGCCCAGGTAAGAGCCAGTGAGGCAGTACATCAACAGCTGTTGCAAAACTATCTGTTGACCGTCAAAACAGCCTTTGCTGAAGTGGATAAGGCATTGCTGTCTGCCAAAAAATTGCAGGAAATACTGGATGCCAGTGCTCGGCAGGTCAAGGCGCTTAAAGAATATGCGCATTTCGCCAAGGAGCGATACGATGAAGGGTATGTGAGTTATATCGAAGTGCTGGACTCAGAGCGAAGCCTGTTTGATGCGGAACTGGAATACACCAAACGCCAAGGGAATTCGTACGCTGCATTGGTGAACATCTATAAAGCCATGGGGGGAGGATGGGTGATCAAGGCTGAAGAGACCGCCAATGCAGTGGATTTTCCGCAACCAACCCAGAAAGAGGAAGGGAAATGGTGGCAGCTCCTGCCACAAACACAGCCAGTAGCAACGCCTTAACCCTAGGGAAGCTCTGATCGATTCATGACACGGCATCTTGTGGCACAAAACCGTTCATTTCTGCGTTGCAAACCTTCGCAATAGCCCGGCTATTACGTGCGGTTTGCGCCTTGAACTGAATGTTTTTTCACTACAATCTGCTCGCGCCAGAATCAATCAGAGCTTCCCTAGAAATTGCACCAGGATGTGAAATTTTGGGGTTAACAGGACGTCATTTGTATGCGTGGCAGTCGGTGGTGTGATCATTCACCATGCCCGTGGCTTGCATAAATGCGTAGCAGATTGTTGATCCGACAAACTTGAAACCCCGTTTTTTCAGGTCTTTTGCCATGGCATCAGACTCAGGGGTTTTTGCAGGTACCTCTGAACTCGATGCCCAGGCATTTTGAATCGTCTTGCCATCCACAAATTGCCATATATATTGGTCGAAACTACCAAACTCTTTTTGTATTGCCAGGAATGCCTTGGCATTGCTAACCACTGAATTGACCTTCAGCTTATTGCGAACAATGCCCGGGTTATCGAGTAGCTCGGCAATTTTTTGTTTGCCGTAGCAGGCGATTTTTTCGACCTCAAAATTATCGAATGCTTTGCGATAATTCTCACGTTTGTTGAGTATGGTCAACCAGCTAAGCCCGGCTTGAGCGCCCTCCAGGGTCAGGAATTCAAACAGCAGTCGATCATCATGCACCGGAACCCCCCATTCCTGATCGTGATATTGCTGTTCCTGTGGGCTGGCATCTGCCCATGAGCAGCGACGCATGCTCAATGATAACGCCGCATCTGTCCGACCAGGACGCCCTGAATCTGTACTTGCTCGGGCAGGAAATTCATGGGTTGCATCTGGCTGTTGGCGGGATGAAGAATAACTTGTCCCTGCTGTTGTTCGATGCGTTTCAAAGTGACCTCTTCACCATCCACCAAAGCAGCGACAATCTCGCCATTTCGTGCATGGTCACGTTGCTCGATTACCACCCAATCGCCATCCAGAATACCTTCTTCGATCATGGAATCACCCTGAACCTCAAGTACATAGCAGGGGTTGTCAGTGCGCAAGCTGGGAGGAACCAGCATGGTTTCCGGATTGCTGATTGCTTCGATAGGCTGACCCGCAGCAATACGCCCATATAGGGGCAGGGCATTGTCATCTGGATCAATATCAGCAATATCCTCAGCCACCAGGCGTACGCCACGGCGCTGATTGTTCATGGGCTCGATCAGACCTTCCTTGATCAACGCCTGCAATTGTTTATGCAGGGAACCACGGGAACTCAGTCCCAGGGCATCACAGAGTTCATTCAGGGTGGGGGGGTGAGGGAATTCGTGCAAATGAACACGCAGATAATCGTAAATTTCTTGCTGGCGTCGTGTCAAGTTGGGTGTGCTCATCATGTGCTCCATTAGTCCTGTGTTGGTTCTATTATAGAACAAAAGCAAAACAGAGACGAGTGGTTTTTCAATTGTCCCGGAATATTTTGAAAAACTACTCATCTCTGTTCCTTAGCCTGATAAAATGCGCTTTTCGTCGTTATCAAACCTATTCAAATGACAGTCAGAACACGTTTCGCTCCCAGTCCTACGGGATATTTACATGTCGGGGGAGCTCGTACCGCCCTGTTTTCCTGGCTTTATGCGCGCAAGCATGGTGGACAGTTTGTGCTGCGCATCGAAGATACCGACCTTGAGCGTTCTACTCAGGAATCAGTGAATGCCATTCTTGAAGGTATGACTTGGCTGGGGCTGGAATATGATGAAGGGCCTTTTTATCAGACCCAGCGTTTTGACCGATACAATGAAATAATCGACAAATTGTTGGAAAACGGTCAGGCGTATCGTTGTGATTGTTCCAAGGAACGTTTGGAACAGCTGCGAGAGCGGCAAATGGCGGCGAAGATCAAGCCGCGTTACGATGGCTGTTGCCGTAACCGGGAAGTGGATCCTGCCCATCCTCATGTAATCCGTTTTCGTAACCCAGATAGTGGTTCGGTGGTATTTGATGACTTGGTGCGTGGACGTATCAGCGTCGCCAATGCCGAGTTGGATGATCTCATCATTCGTCGTACAGATGGTTCGCCCACCTATAATCTGACCGTGGTAGTGGATGATGCGGATATGAATATCACCCAGGTAATTCGCGGTGATGACCATATCAACAATACGCCGCGCCAAATCAATCTCCTCAACGCCCTGGGTTTTGATATCCCTCAGTATGCCCACCTGCCCATGATTCTCGGCGATGATGGTGCCCGATTATCCAAGCGCCATGGTGCGGTGAGTGTGATGCAATATCTGGATGACGGCTTCCTTCCTGAAGCTTTGCTCAATTATCTGGTGCGTCTGGGCTGGTCTCATGGCGATCAGGAAATTTTTTCACTGGATGAAATGGTAACTCTGTTTGATCTGGGGGAAGTCAACAAAGCACCTTCGGCATTCAATACCGACAAACTGTTGTGGATCAACCAACACTATATCAAGACTGAAGACCCCAAGCGTATTGCGCGCCTGTTGTCCCCACATATGGGTAAACTGGGTATTGATCCGAGCGAAGGAACAGATCTGGTGCAAGTGGTGGAAGCCCAACGTGAACGTGCCAGCACGCTGGTTGAGCTGGCAAAGATCAGTGCCTTTTACTACCAGGATTTCGAAGATTTTGAACCGAAAGCGGCGAAAAAAGCCTTTAAGGCGGCCGCACTGGAGCCATTGAACAAGGTGCATTCACGCCTGTCTGAACTGAAATTCTGGAACAGAGAAGATATTCACGGGGTCATTGACCTGACCGTGAAAGACCTGGAAGTGGGTTTTGGTAAGGTTGCCATGCCTGTTCGCGTCGCCGTAACCGGTGGAGCACCTTCACCGGACCTCGATCTCACCATGGAAATGATCGGCCAGGCAGCCTGCCTGCGTCGTATCGAAAAAGCCATCGACTATATAAAGAAGCTGTCATGACCGAAAACAACACACCCACCAATTTTATTCGCCAGATCATTGAAGAAGACCTGGCAAGCGGCAAACACAACAGTATTCATACGCGCTTTCCACCAGAGCCAAATGGGTATCTGCATATTGGTCATGCCAAATCCATTGTGCTGAATTTTGGCGTGGCGGAAGATTACAATGGTCAATGCAATCTGCGCTTTGACGATACCAATCCGCACAAGGAAGATGAAGAATATGTAGAAGCGATCAAGGACGATGTGCGTTGGTTGGGGTATCAGTGGGCAGGACAGTATTTTGCTTCTGATTACTTTGAAAAGTTGTATCAATTTGCTCTGGAACTGATCGACAACGGCAAAGCCTATGTGTGCGATTTGAATGCAGAACAGGTACGTGAATATCGCGGTAGCCTGACAGAGCCGGGTAAAGAGAGTCCGTATCGAGAACGCAGTATCGAAGAGAATCGTGATCTGTTCCAACGCATGCGTGCTGGAGAGTTCGAAGACGGTAGCCGCACTTTGCGTGCGCGTATCGATATGGCATCGCCCAACATGAACATGCGTGACCCGGCAATTTACCGTATTCGCCGGGGTGTGGTTCATCATCAGACGGGAGATGCATGGAGTATCTATCCCATGTATGACTTCACCCATCCCATTTCCGATGCATTGGAGGGCATTACCCATTCCCTGTGCACCCTGGAGTTTGAAGATCATCGTCCGCTGTATGACTGGATTCTCGACAATATCAGCATTCCTTGTCATCCGCGTCAGATAGAATTTGCCCGTCTCAATCTCGAATACACGGTGATGAGCAAGCGCAAGCTCACCCAATTGGTGGCAGAAGAGCATGTAGAAGGTTGGGATGATCCGCGTATGCCCACCATTGCGGGTTTGCGTCGCCGAGGTTATACCGCCGCTGCCATCCGGGATTTTTGTACCCGTATTGGGGTAACAAAATCTGACGGAACGGTGGAAATGGGCGTGCTGGAAGCCAGTATTCGTGAAGACCTGGATCGCAACGCACCGCGGCGCATGGCTGTTCTTGACCCGCTGCGGGTGGTGATTACCAATTATCCCGAAGAAGAGGAAGAAACTCTGATCGGTCCCAATCATCCCAAAGATGAAAGCATGGGGAGCCGCGAATTGAAATTTTCCCGTGAATTGTGGATCGATCGTGCTGATTTCCGTGAACAAGCCAACAAGAAATACAAGCGTTTGATTATGGGCGGAGAAGTCCGTTTGCGTAATGCTTACACTATTATTTGCACCAAAGTCATCAAGGATGTGAGTGGAGAAATCAAGGAGCTGCATTGTACCTACGACCCCAATACTCTTGGGAAAAATCCAGAAGGAGAAGGGCGCAAGGTCAGGGGAGTTATCCACTGGGTGTCAGCCCTGGCGGCTATTCCAGCAGAGATACGTTTGTATGATCGTTTGTTTACCCAGGCTCAGCCTGATGGACAAAAAGATGTTCCTTTTCAGGATTTTCTCAATCCGGATTCCCTGCAAACACGTCAGGCGATGCTGGAGCCATCTTTGGCAGACGCCGAACCCGGAGCGCGGTTCCAATTTGAAAGAGAAGGCTATTTCTATCTGGATGGGAAAGCCTCTGGAAAAGATGGGCTGGTGTTCAACCGGGTGGTAAGCCTCAGGGATTCCTGGGGAAAGGGTTGAGCCCAAAAATATCGAAAAAAATATAGACAGGAGCAAAAGGCTGGATTATCATACGCGCCTCTTGAGGAAGCCTAAGGCACTGCAAAAGGTTCCATAGGGTCTTTAACAGGATGTTGAAAAATTCCTTCCATGGACTTTTTCAACCACGGAAGCAGAAAACGCGGTTTCCCGCTTCCTTCATTTTCAACGGCTTACAGCCATCGAAAATGATGGCACATCCATGTGCTACACACAGGCTGTCAAAAAACGGTGGTGTTTTTCAACAGTCTGTTAAGCGGGGCCATAGCTCAGCTGGGAGAGCGCAACACTGGCAGTGTTGAGGTCG
>CAYXOS010000059.1:0-15220 GCA_964467115.1 uncultured Sedimenticola sp. | reverse complement strand
TGGGGCAAATGAACTATATAACCGCCCTGTATGCCAACATTGCCAAATAGAAGAAGTTATCGGACATTTCAGGCATGAGATACAAACCCAGGAGTAGCTCTGGGCTTCCTGTGTTGCCTCCCCTGAATGTTTAGCTCCGGGATAAATTGTTCGGCGCCATGCCTGTAACAGAAAAGATTTCTTCTTCAAATACCAGTATCGCCCGCTGGTCCATTTACCACCCCATTGCTGTCATTATGCTGACCCTGGCAGCAATGGTGTTGGGGCTCTTCTCCCTGGACAGCCTGAAAATCAGTCTGCTTCCTCACATCATCTATCCCAGCATCGGGGTTCGGGTAAACAGCCCGGGGGTACCCGCTGGCATAATGGAGGATCAAGTTACAAGGCAGTTGGAAGAACAACTCGCCATAACCGAAGATGCGGTCCACATTCGTTCTGCCACGCGGGAAGGTCGTAGTGCAGTTGATCTGGATTTTTCCTATGACAAGAATATCGATATCGCATTGCGTGATGCGTCCACCCGCCTGGATCGTGCCAAACGTTTTCTACCCGAAGGCGTTCAAGCCCCTATCATCTATAAACGCGATCCATCTCAACTACCCGCCGCGGAGTACGCAATCAGTTCTGAGGTGATGGATTCCGTTGCCTTGCGTGATTGGGTGGACTACTCCCTGAGCAAGCAGTTGATCAACGTTCCCGGTGTTGCCGCCGCCGAAGTTGCCGGTGGCTTGCGCAGAGAAATTCAAATCGTTGCCGAACAACAACAACTATTGGCTTACGGGTTGGACGTATTCAACATTGAAGAAGCATTGAAACAGGAAAACCAGGATGTAGCCGGTGGGCGATTGCGCAGCCACAGTACCGAAATATCTGTCCAGACATTGGGAAGAATCCATCACCTTTCTACCATTGAAAAACTCCCTATCGATCAGGGAACACCCCAGCAGGCGCTCAATCTTTCAGATATCGCAACTGTCATCGACGGGCACGAAACCCCTCGTCTTTACATCCGACTCGACCAACAAGATGCGATCAAATTATCGATACAAAAACAACCCCAGGCAAACACCGTCTCCGTGGTTGACGGCGTCAACAAGAAATTAGTCGACCTGGAAAAACGCGGACTACTCCCCCCAGACATCCATATCCAGCCAGTATCAGATGAAGCCAGGTATATTCGCCGATCCCTTGACAATGCAGTTGTCACTGCTGCCAGTGGTGCGCTACTGGCAATGTTGGTGATTTATCTGTTCCTGGGCAGTCTGCGTCGCACCTTGATTATCGGCAGTGCCATTCCCATTGCCATCTTGACCACGGTGACACTCATGTCTGCCTTGGGGCTGACATTGAATATCATGACTCTTGGCGGCTTGGCACTGGGCGTGGGAATGTTGGTAGACAGCACTATTGTAATGTTGGAAAACATCTATCGACACCAACTCAATGGTGAGAAAAACATTGTTGCTGCTGATCGCGCTGCAGCCGAAGTCACCAGCGCCATCTTTGCTTCGACATCGACCAATCTTGCTGCTGTTCTGCCTTTTCTGTTTATTGGCGGCTTGATCGGATTGCTGTTTCAGGAACTGATTATTACCATCTCAGCCGCAATTGCTGCTTCCCTGATTGTTGCCTTGACGCTGGTGCCTGCACTTGCGGCGCAAATTCCCGCTACAGAGGAAGGTAAGTTCCGACGTTTGATCAACCGTGTTCTGGAGGCCTTGCAAAACGGCTACGCCCGTTTTTTGAGTCGTGCATTGAACTGGGGTTGGTTGGTGATTCTCATATTCGTTCTGCTCTTGGGAGCAACCATCAAAGAGTTGTTGCAACCCATGTCCGCATTTTTACCTCGGGTCGATGATGGAAGAATCGGCATCTATTTGACTGCTGACCGAGGCATCGATGTCAATGAGATGGACAGAATTACTCGGGATATTGAATCCCTGATCTTGTCACAACCTGAAACAGATTCTGTTCTCGCAACCATTGGTGGTTTCACCTTTGGTCGTTCCCGGTTCGAGTCTGCAAACCGTGCCAACCTGCAAGTACAACTGAAAACAGGCGCAGGGTATCAGGGAAGCAAAGCATGGACTCGTAAACTACGCGCTTCCATCAAGAAATTGAAACTGGTTGGGGTAAAAGTTCGCATTCGTCCCCGGGGAATTCGTGGCTTGCGAATCAACCGCGGCAATGACGACGTCAGTTTTCACATCAGGGGAGGTGACCTCGGCACTCTGGAAAAAATTGGTAACCAAATGGTGGAGAAACTCCAGACAGTGCCAGGATTACGCAATATCAAGCAATCCAACGAAGATATTGCCATGCAGTTATCCATTATTCCGGATCGAGAGAAACTTCTTCGTTACAACCTCAATCTGGAAAGAATTGGCAATGCCGTACGCTATGCACTGGAAGGTCAGAAAATAAGCTCCATCATCGATGGGGATCGCAGTATCGACATTGTACTCAAGCTCGATCCCAAAGACACAACCACCGCCAGTGACCTGGAAAACATTATTCTTCTCGATGGAAATGACGCAAACATTGCCGTCCGCCTGGGAGATATTACCAAAATTTCCCTGACCCCCTCGCCCATTACCATCATCAGGGAACAGCAACAACGCATTGTCGAGGTAACCGCCACACTGGAAGAAGGGGCGAATATGGAACAGACCATTCATCTGGCACAGCAACACCTGAATGAAATTGAATTGCCCAAAGGCTATGCATTATTCGAAGGTGGAACCTTGAAAACATTGCAACAAAGCCAATCCACAGGGTACAAATTATTGGCGCTGGCGTTATTCCTGGTACTGGTGGTGATGGCAGTTCAATATGAATCTCTGCGCAATCCACTGATCATCCTTTTCAGCGTCGTGTTTTCTCTGATTGGTGTCAGCCTGGGATTGAAATGGACAGAGACCTCAATCTCCATGCCGGTGTGGCTGGGGATGATCATGCTCGCTGGCATCGTGGTCAACAATGCCATCATTCTGGTAGAGACCATCGAAATGACACGCCATCAAGGTCTGAACAAACGTCAGGCAATCGTAGAAGCAGCACGCCTGCGCCTGCGCCCCATCCTGATGACCACCCTCACTACAGTTGTGGGTATGCTTCCTCTGGCATTTGCCTGGAATCAGGGCGCTGAAATGCTCCAGCCCCTGGCCATAACCATGGTCTCCGGGCTGTCATTTTCCATGCTGGTAAGCCTGCTGCTGGTACCCTGCAGCTATCGATATGCCGCGAGAAGCGATACCGGTTATTGAAACAGGGGACAATATGCGTTTACGTGATAACCCTGCCAATATGACCCATTGATCTTATCAGTAACGAAGTTAGCCACTTCCCGGTCGGCATTGCCAAGCTCAATCTTCCATTCTACGGGCTTTCCAGCGCACTCGGGACCGCAAGGCTCGACCTTACTCACTGGATAATACTGCTCCACCAGAGTTCGCAACGAACTCTGTTCTACTTCTTCAGGTAAATCGCTCAACAGAATCACCATCTTCGTCACCTCCTTCCATCATTTCCAACAACAGCTTGCTGATTCCCGGAGCAGATCCCAGATAGGGCGCGAGCCGAATAATAACCTGAGGATGTTCAGTGCGTGCTTTCTCCACTTCAGCAGGAATATCTTGTGAAACATGCCTGCCTGCAGAAAGAAAGTACGGCACGACGACCACATAATCGGCACCATTTTGTATACATTGTGCAATTCCTTCGGGAATAGATGGTTCTGCCAGTTCAAGAAAACCGGCTGAAATTATCCCGAAATCTTCGCCTTGTTGCTCTTGTTGTAAGCGTTCACACAATTTTCGCACTTCATCATTAGAAGCCGTGCGACGGCTTCCGTGGGCTACCACGAGTAATGCTTTCATGCCTGCAAGCTCTTTGCGGCTACTTCATAAACATCACGGGATACGGTGGTTTTTTCAACAATCCGCTCCAGTTGTGTCTTGGCATGTTGCTGTCTAACATCATCATAGTGCTGCCAGCGTGAGAGATTTCTCAACAAACGGGCAGCGATTTGTGGATTGATAACATCCAATTCCATTACCTTGTCCACCAGGAAAGTATACCCCTTTCCATCAACAGAATGGAAGCGCATTGGATTTCCCATGGCAAAACTGCCAATCAATGCACGAACCTTGTTCGGGTTGGTGATAGAAAAAGCCGGGTGCTGCTCCAATAACTGCACCTGAGCCAATGTATCATCGCGACTGGAACGGGCTTGAACGGCAAACCACTTATCCATGACCAGGGGATCATGCTGCCACTTGTCGGCAAAATCCTGTAACAAAGATGCTCGTTCGGGTAAATGACTATCTGCAATCAAACCCAATGCAACAATGACGTCTGTCATATTGTTTGCAGTTTTATATTGCTGGATACACAGTGTTTCTGCCTGATCGCCGCCATCTGCCAT
Source organism: uncultured Sedimenticola sp. (assembly GCA_964467115.1). Taxonomy (GTDB): domain Bacteria; phylum Pseudomonadota; class Gammaproteobacteria; order Chromatiales; family Chromatiaceae; genus Thiolapillus. Next base: position 10,794 of record CAYXOS010000059.1, on the reverse strand, counting down.
CAAATAAGATAGCAAGACATTCTTCAAACGCCTGCGCCCCATGGCTGTCGGGGTGATTTGATATTCCCCCGTATCGTGCATGCTGTGATAATGGTCCAGCAAATCCTGCTGCAGAGTTTTGGCAATATGCTGCTTTACCCTTTCCCTGGCAACATGGATACCATCAACATCGATGGGGGACATCTGTTCCCCAAGAAAAGACTCTGAAGGCAGGGTAAGAACTTCTGACAGCAGTGCGGGGTTACTGTGCGCTGCATCCAGCGCACGATGAAATGCCAGGGTGAATTCTGCCAGCTTATCCTCGGCCACTGGGTTTTCATCCACTATTGACAAGATCACGGACTGCGCCAACTGCTGTCCCGCATCCCAACGATTGAATCCATCGCTATCATGAGCCATGAGAAATACGAGCTCATTGTCCGCATAAGGATAGCTCAGCTTCACCGGTGCCGAGAAACCTCGCAACAAAGACGGAACGGGTGGCTCTTGCACGTTCAAGAAGGTAAAGCTTTGCTCATCCTGGGTTATTTCCAGCAATTCCGGATGTTCTACATCATCTTCCCGTTGTAGTGGCATATCCTTGCCATGGCTATCCAACAAGCCAATCACCACGGGGATATGGAACGGGGGCTTATGTGTCTGTCCCGGGGTATCAGGAAGCTGCTGGGAGAGCTGCAAATGATAAGTTTTGGCAGAAGCATCATATTCCCCATGCACCGTCAGTTCAGGTGTGCCTGCATAATCATACCAATGCTTGAACTGGGTCAAATCTCTTCCCGACGCGCTTTCCATGCAGGCAACAAAATCATCGGTTGTTACCGCTTGTCCATCATGGCGCTCAAAATACAAATCTGTTGCCTGTCGAAACACCTTTGGCCCCAAAAGATTTGCCTGCATTCGAACCACTTCGGCGCCTTTTTCATAGACTGTAACTGTGTAGAAATTGTTGATTTCCATATAGGATGCGGGACGCACTGGATGTGCCATGGGGCTGGAATCCTCCGCAAACTGATGCGCCCGCAACAAGCGTACATCCTCGATGCGTTTCACCCCCCGGTCGCCCATATCCGAGGAAAACTCCTGATCCCGGTACACGGTGAAACCTTCTTTCAGAGACAGTTGAAACCAATCTCTACAGGTGATGCGGTTACCCGTCCAATTGTGAAAATATTCATGGGCAATCACCGCCTCTATGCCCAGGTAGTCTTCATCTGTCGCTGTGTCTGGTCGCGCCAATACATATTTTGAATTGAAGATATTCAACCCCTTGTTTTCCATAGCGCCCATATTGAAGTCATTGACCGCTACGATATTAAAGACATCCAGGTCATATTCCCGACCATACTTGTCCTCATCCCAGCGCATGGATTTAATCAGGGACGCCATGGCATGCTGGCATTTATCGATATTCTCTTCTTCAACATAAATGCGCAATTGAACCTTTTTGCCTGATGCCGTAACGAATTCATCTTCGATGCATTTCAAATCCCCGGCGACCAGAGCAAACAAATAGCTGGGCTTGGGAAACGGATCTTCCCATTCGGCATAATGCCGACCATCAGGCAGCTCACCTTGCTCCAATGGATTGCCGTTGGACAAAAGAACGGGATACCGACTCTTGTCTGCTTCGATACGCACCTTGAATCTCGCCATCACATCCGGGCGGTCTTGGTACCAGGTAATATGACGAAACCCCTGAGCCTCACACTGGGTACAGAACATGCTACTGCTCCGGTACAGACCTTCGAGAGAGGTATTGGTTTCAGGTGACAACTCAACTTCGGATTCAAATACAAAATGCTGGGGTGGGTCGATCAAGGTCAAACCCTGTTCATCGATGCGATAGGCATCTGCTGCCAGTTCCTCACCATTCAACCGCAGCCATACCGCCTTCAGCCCTTCTCCATCCAATGTCAGTTCCTTGGATTCGCCTTTAAACTCGGGATTCTTTTCCAGGGTCAGGCGCGCCACCACCCGGGTACCTTTTTCATGCAGGAGGAAATTCAGGTCAACCGTATCAATCAACCAGGCTGGCGGCTGGTAGTCTTTCAAATAAATCGTTTTAGGGGTGGCATTCTTTGGCATGGCTAATCTGAATATTGGGCAACAAAGGACACAGTTTACCCTGTTTTCAACAGTAAAAAAGATGCTAGGATACGGGAATATAAAAAAATACCATTGGAGAACCCCTGTCGTGTCATCACCTACTGTTATCGTCTATTCCACCGCCATGTGCCCTTACTGTGTACGCGCTAAATCCCTGTTACAAAATAAAGGCATCGAATATGAAGAAATTCGTGTGGATATGGATCGGGATAAAATGGTGGAGATGATGCAACGCAGTAACCGGCGTACTGTGCCGCAGATATTTATCGATGATTTTCACGTCGGCGGTTTTGACGACATGGCACAAATGGACGCCTATGGAAAACTCGATCCATTATTGGGATTGGCACCGCACAATGATGAAGCAGCTTTTGCCCACAGTGCAGATGCTTCCGAAGACGGCCCCACCTGAACCCTTTGCCGCTATTCCATGAGTGAATTGGAGAAAATGCGTCTGGACAAGTGGCTGTGGGCTGCGCGTTTCTTCAAGACCCGAAAGCTTGCTGCTGAAGCAGTATCCGGCGGCAAAGTTCATCTAAACGGGCAACGCAGCAAACCGGGCAAAGAAGTTAAACCAGGCAGCAACTTGCACATATCCAAAAATGGCTTGCACTGGGAAATAGAAATTCTGCAGCTTCCCAAGCAACGGCGTCCTGCATCAGAAGCGGTCAATTTCTATACCGAATCCACAGCAAGCATGGAACAAAGAGAAAAAGATCTTGCCAGCTTGCGTGCCGCCAGAGCTGCTGCCCCGATCCAAACAGACGGCAAACCCACGAAAAAAGGTCGCCGCCTGATTCACCGCTTTAAACAAAATCACTGATATGGACGAAGATGCCTACCGTCAGACTTATGAAGAAGTCAATCCCAACTATTGTGTTTTTGAAAAAGGCATACTGACATCACAGACTCGTTGCCACTTCTGTCAAAAGATGTTGATCGCAGAACGCGAAGCAGCTAATTGTAGCGATAAGGCAGCACAGAATATCTGTGCTCAATTTCTTGAAGTATTGAGGAAACAAGCTAGGTTTTCGCTGAAATTACGTGATACCCAGCAATCCTTGGGACATGCCAAAGCAATCAAGGTGCAAATCGGCGGACTACGAGGATTGTATAAAGCGATCTACCCTGACCAGGATATCCCTGTTCCAATTCCGGAAATCGCTGATCTGATTGAACTTGCACTGCAAAAATACGGCACGTTGGATGCACTGCCATTCCACATCATCATTCCCCAGATCAGCGCTTACGAAGGCAGAAAACGCCGCCGAAAAAGAACATAGTGCAGTTTACGCCTTGAATTGAACACATTCACCACAATCTATTCGCGCCAGAATCAATCAGAACTTCCCTAAGACAGCAAACGGGAGACGTTCTCCAAGTATGGCTGAATGATTGGCTGTAACTTACGCCGCATCAGGGTTCCAATGGCGTCACTTTTACCAAACACAGGCCTGACCACACCATAACCGGATCCTGACAACAGCCGCAGTGCGTGAATGTAATCCTTTAGCATAGGGTTTAGATCAAGAAGTTGTTGCACATGATGATTTTTTTGTTCCGTCATCCATACCTGGGCTTCTGCATCCAGTTCTTCGATGGTTGCATCTGCCTTACCCTCAGGTCTGACGGCCGAAAAATAATCCGCAGCGATTTCCATCGACCAGTTTACAACATCCTGATTCCCAGGCTTTTCCAGTACCTGCGCCAAAGTACGTAACCATATCTGACCTGGGGCAGAAAAGATACGCAATAACAAAGCGGCCACCGCATTTCCAGCCTCAACCATTTCTTCAAGTCGGGAAGCCAAATCTTGGTATTTTGGATGTGCAACAGAATCCCCAGGCAAATCATCGGGCAACCCCATCAGGAAGCCCACATAATAAGCATTCTTGCGTTTTCCTCGTTTCCACAGATCCTGAACCAGTTTGGCATCCAGTAATCCAGGTTGCAGCACCAGGCGGATCGTATCCATGATCTTCTCGGCTTCCGTTTCAAACGGCAGGAATTCGACCAGGTATTCTGCCAATTGGGGTCCCATTGCTCCCTGAACAATGGCAGGCATACGCAACATTTGACGCGCATTGTCAGCGTCTTCCAATGCCCACCACACTTTTTGAGCAAGTTCGTCAGTCAACTCTTCTGAATAAGCGACGGCGACCGCAGCTTCAGGCTCACCGAGCAACAATAGATCGCCGAGGTTTTCATTTCGCAAATGCCCCATACGCGACCAGATATGCTGAGGATAGCCCGACGGAGACCCCAGTACATGCATCGATAGCATCTCGCGAATTTGTTTCAGATATTGATCATCACGGCAATTGGGGTTCAGGGGAATTTCCATCTCCCCTTTTTCCGATAGGGCATACACCACCATGCGCGATTCATCAATGCGAATCGCCTGAGGCTGGTTAGCCAGCATGACATTCAAACGCAGGGAATCTTCAGGAGCGAGTTCCATAAACAGATGCAGCAGGGGTATTCAGGAAGAAAGATCAGTTCAATTTTGGTGGAACATAGTGTGGGTCAGCAGGATTTAGGAATACAAACTGCAAGCTACCATCGTCGATCTCGACAAAATCCAGGGTACATTCTTCAAGATATTTATCGAAACTGGGGTCCATCACGACTTCAATGCCTTCTGAGCGAATACGTGTATCGGTTTCAGCAGGCTCATCAAAGCCCATGTGATAAGAAAAAGACCCGTCTTGGTTTTCCTTGACCGCCATACGCAAAGCCATGCCTTCTGTGCCGCCTTGCTCAGCAGCAACTTTGATCTGTTTTGCCGCAGCGGGAGTTATCGTAAACATATCCAGCTATTTCCTCTGTTGTTTTTTGAGCCGGCATTTCCGAACATGCGAAACGAAACGCTCAGCCCAATGATTTGTTCCCACATTTCGCATGTGTGAATAATTGGCCAGCAGGTTATTGTATACCAAACCATCATGGACACCATCCACACCAAATCCACGCTCTACTGTATAGGCAAATTTTATTGTGGATTCCAGGTCTTCTAATCCTGAATAGTGGAATTCATGTGCCTTTACGGCTTGTAAATCTGCGCCTTGCTGCCAAGGATGGTCGCTAGTTTCGCACAAACGCACATATCCTCTACCCTGTGGTTTCTGGTGCATTTTTACATCAGCGGGAATAACTCCAACCATCTCTCTGGTATCGCCATTCCATTCCAGGCTGCGGCACAAATACATCAACCCGCCACATTCAGCGTAAGCGGGACCGCCAGCCTGAATGAAGGCTTTAATGGATGCACGCATCCCAGTATTTTCCTCCAGGGCAGCCATGGCGGTTTCAGGAAAGCCACCACCGATAAAAATTCCATCGACCTGGGGCAATTCAGGGTCAGATATCGCATCAAAGGGGATCATTTCGGCACCTGCCAACTGCAATGCCTCCAGATCATCAGGGTAGTAGAAACCAAAAGCAGCGTCCTTGGCATAGCCGATTTTAACACGATCAGGGTTCGATACCGTCAGTAACTGAGGTTCTACCATATTCTGCTGCTGAACTGCACCGGAGGCAATTGCCATTATTTGATCCAGATCGACATGGGCTCCCACATGTTCTGCAATTCTATCGATATGCTGTTGAGCAGCGACTGCCTCATTATTTGGCATCAATCCCAGGTGCCTTTCATCGATCTGTACCCTGTCATTACGTGGCACCGCGCCTACAACCTGAGCATCCGTGTAATGCTCGATGACATTGCGCAACTTCGTCTCATGGCGGGATCCACCCACGCTGTTCAACACCACCCCCGCAATATGAATATCGGGATCGAATGCCTGATAACCCAGTATAAGTGGCGCAATGCCTCGGGTCATACCCCGGGTATCCAGAACCAACACCACAGGAGCTCCGAGTAAACTTGCCAATGCCGCATTGCTATTGCTGCCATGCAAATCAAGGCCATCATACAACCCCTTGTTCCCCTCGATAATCCCGATGTCTGCACCCTGCATGTGTCTTTGAAACAGGCGGGTTATCTCCTTGGGACCCATGGTAAAAAAATCGAGGTTGTAACAAGGTCTGGCGGCGGCCTGCCCTAACCATAGGGGGTCAATATAGTCAGGTCCTTTTTTGAATGCTTGTACCACTGATGATTTTTTCGCCAATGCAGCACATAGACCAATGCTGATAGTGGTCTTGCCTGAAGATTTATGCGCTGCGGAGATAATTAGGTATGCCATCTGCTCTATAAAAACAAAAAAGGGCGGTCATATAGACCGCCCTTATTATATGCGTTTTGTAACTACTTGCTGAGCAATTACTGCTTTTATTTCTTCGTTACGATTTAGCGTGATGAGGATCAGCAACTTCGTCTGATAAACTACCCGGCAGGAAGCGCAACATGCGAATCCCGACAAAGGTCAACAACAACACAATCGCCACGCCACCCATACCGAGTAAAAACTCGGGCAGGCTTGGAACGTACAAGAAGGGTTGTCCATTTACCCCGTCAAAGAAACCACTGGCAACGATGGTCTTGCCGGGGAACATAGCCATGGGAAATGCCTGTCCGCCGATAACGATCACATACACAGTTGCAAATCCGCCCACGACAACCAAGGTGGCAGCAGCAATAATCCCGCCCCGAGTTGCCCCCAATCCAGGGTGATAGATAATCCCCAAAGGAATCAAACATCCAGCTAATACCCAACCACCCCAGAACAGCAGGGTATATATTCCACCATCTCTCAGGATAAAGGCTTCGTAAGCATGGTTTTCAGTGCCATACAGATTGGTCAAATGATAGACCAGAGTGAAGTACAAGACTGCGGCAACAAAAACCCCCAAAAGGTTTTTCAAACGGCGCAAGAGTGAGGGCCCAATCTCACGACCATCAACCTTGAACACAAACATCAATATCAGCAGGTAAACCGCCAGCCCATAGGCAAAAGACATGATCACGAACATCGGCGCCAATATTGCAGCGTCGTATCCTTGCCGAGCCACCAGGAAACCAAAAATAGAACCCGTACCTGTGGTAAGCAACAGGCGCCAGATGAAGGCGAATACGCCGACAGGCTTGTACCATGCCTTCATACGGTGATCCATCATGAACCAGATATAGACAGCAACGATGGCAAAGAAGCCGGTGTAAAGATAGATATTCCAGGCAAATATGGATTTGAAATTATAATGGGTCATCGCTATTAGCAAGCGACCAGGTTGTCCGAGATCCAAAACCAACACTGCCAATCCACCCGCCAAAAGCGCAATGGCGAGCAGAGCAGACAACCTTCCCAAAGGTTTATACACCTTCTTGTCAAATGCGGTGCCGATAGATGCGACGTTTAACGCACCGGAGGCAGCAACGATCAGGAAGATCGCGAAAACATGCGGCAAACCCCAAACAATTTGATTGGTCATGCCTGTAACCCAGTGACCATTATGCTCCATATAGAACACGGCACCACCAGCTATGGCAACGACTGCGCCCAGCACTGCGAGCATGCCCCAGTAACGAGGACTATCTATGCCCCATTCGCTGAAGTGAATCTTTTTCATTACTTCACCCACCTAATCGAAATCATTTCAGATATTGCTGTAGCGTACGCCAGTGTTCAATTTCAAATCTGCTCTGATCTGAACACTGGGATATTTTTTTAGTGCCTGAGATACCGCACTGCTGGGATCATTGAGGTCACCGAACACAATAGCCTGATGTTTGCAGGCATCTTGGCATGCTGTGGTAGTTTCGCCGTTATCCAAACGCTGAACACATAGGTTACAACTTTCGACACAACCTTTACCACGAGGGGTATGGGTTAGCTTTTCTGCCACTTCGGCATGAATAAACGAACGCGCCTTATAGGGACAAGCCATCATGCAATAGCGACAACCAATACAGATGTGCCGATCTACCATGACAATACCATCTGCCCGACGGAAAGAAGCACCGGTAGGGCAAACATCAACACAAGGTGGCTTTTCGCAATGCTGACACATCAGGGGCAAATTGGTGATCTTACCGGAAAGGTTATCCTCAAGTTTCACCTGGCGAATCCAGCGCGGACGCTGTCTTTCCCAAAGTGAGTCTTCAGCACCCTCTGGCTTATCCACCAGGTCCAGACCATTTTCCTTGTCACATGCGGAAACGCAATCATTGCACCCATCTGCGCATTTATTTGCATCGATAAGCATTCCCCAACGAACCTTGTCGGTAACCGCCTCGGTTCGTGGAGCGGCATTCGCAGACAAGGAATGCAACATCACACCCGGCGCAACCGTAACTGCCGCAATAGCAGACGATGTTTTCAGAAATTCGCGACGCCCTTGTTTATCTGTGGACATACTCATTTCTCCCCAGGAACAGTTCTGTGACAACTGAAGCAATCCAGATTCACGGCAGCATAATCATGGCAACCATCGCAGAATTGCTCTTCCTCATTCACTGGTACGAATTCACCGGCAGCATCTTTCCTGGCATGGCAATCGACACAACCTGCCAAACTATATTTGCTACCGCGTATTCCCTGGTGAACGGTCAAATCACGTTGATGTTTAATAAACTCAAAATGATTTCTACGCATTACCGCTGTCGGTTCCACACACTGTTCAAGCTTATCAGCTTTTGCAGTGCCTTCTACTGCTTCGCCAGCCAACGCACTGCCGAGGCTAATGAATAACCCAGACAATACTGCGACCAGAAACATAGTGCTGCTTATGCGAGTCATGAAAAAAGCCTCTGCTCTGGTTTACTCACCAAGCCCCATTTGAATATATCCAGTAGGACATACGTCGTGGCAGATATGACAACCAATACAACGTGAGTAGTCGGTTGCAACATAACGCCCAGTGGTGGCTTCAGTTTTAGGTACACGGTAGACCGCATCCTGAGGACAGTAGATAACACAGTTATCACATTCGAAACACAAACCACAGCTCATGCAACGATCAGCTTCTTTTTGTGCTGTCTCTTCGTCCAGCCCTTGCATACGCTCTTTAAAATGCCCCAGTACTTCATCAGCACTTGGTACATCTTCAGAACGTTTATGACGAGGTGTTACTTCAAAATGTCCTAGGAACAATTCGTCACTGCTGATAATTTCTGCGAAAGAACGGTCTTCATAGTTATGTACAGCGAAATTGGCAGAGGATGTTCCACGCTGATCTCCAACCTTAGAATCAAATTCTTCAGGATCAAGACCGGCTTCATGCATTTTTTCCAACAAATCAAAGTGATGTACATCGACCTTTGGTCGCTTCTTGATCTCTTGGCCTTTCAAGAATGTGTCTACAGACTCTGCTGCCACCCATGCCTGACCGATTGCGGTGGTCAGCAAATGTGGGCGAACGATATCGCCGATAGCGAAATGATTTGGCTTGTCCTTGAGTTGATAGTTGTTGGTGGTATCCATCAGACCACGACCATTGTCGAAGTCTTCGAGACCTTGTAAATCACCACCTTGACCAATAGCTGCAACAATGATGTCAGCTTCCAGCACGCGCTCGGTACCTTCAACAGGAACTGGCGTCATGCCATCCATGGTGCAGTCACACACCTTGAGGCCTGTGGCACGACCGTCATCCCCTTTGATTACTTCCAGAGGCATAACACCATCCAGAATGGTAACGCCCTCATGAATCGCATCGTGAATTTCGTGTTCTGCGGCCATCATGTTTTCTTTGGTAAACAAAGATGTCAGGGTTGCATCAACAGGTACACGACCAGCAATCAAGGATTCGTCCTGATCTATGGAATCATCATGTACCACATCTTCAGGATTACCTGACATTTCAGGGTTGGTTCCGATACGACGCGCAACAGAAACCACATCGATGGAGGTATCACCACCACCAACACAAATCAGTTTTTTACCTGTCACTTTCATGCGACCTTCGTTGAAGGCTTTGAGATAAGCAACACCAGTAACGCAGTTCGCTGTACCTTCCCAACCGTCGATAGGAAGAGAACGACCTGTCCAGCAACCGACAGCCCAGATGATTGCATCAAAATCTTTTTCAAGATCTTCAACACTGACATCTGATCCAACACGCGTATTGAATTTCACTTCAACACCCATATCGACAATACGCTGGTTTTCTGCAGCCAGCTTGTCACGAGGTACCCGATAGTTAGGAATACCGTAGCGCATCATGCCGCCCAGCTCAGGCTGTGCTTCAAATACAGTTACACCATGCCCCATACGACGCAGTTGGTACGCTGCAGCCATACCGCCAGGTCCGCCACCGATGATAGCGATTTTCTTTCCAGTATCTTTACCCGCTTCAAAAGCGTAGCCATGCTCCAGACCTTTATCGCCGATGAATTGCTCAATGGAGTTTATTCCCACATAATCTTCAACGTCATTACGGTTACATCCGTCTTGACAAGGAGCAGGACAAACACGACCCATCATTGATGGGAAAGGATTGGATTCTGTCGCACGCTGAAATGCGTACTCTTCCATGGTCACGCCTTCGGTGGGCTTCTCAATTCCACGCACGATGGACAACCAACCACGAACATCATGACCAGATGGGCAACTGCCCTGGCATGGCGGTGTTTCATGCACATAAGTTGGGCACTTGTGTGAAGTGTCATAGTTGAAGATATCATCAGTCCAATCGTCCCATTTGTTCTGACCTTCTTCAAACCGACGCCAGGTAATGTTCTTTGTCATTTCATCACTAGGAGTTGCCATTGTCACTCTCCAAACCAGT
>CAYXOS010000058.1:11409-15386 GCA_964467115.1 uncultured Sedimenticola sp. | reverse complement strand
AACGATTTTTCACCACAATCTGCTCGCGCCAGAATCAATCAGAGGTTCCTTAATTTGACAGGCTGATTTCATTTGTCCCCAGTAATTTCAGCTACAAATGCTCGTTCCCGGAAAGTTCCAGAGAAAAAATCTCGATCAACTGCATACAATCCATGCAAAACCACGGTGTTAATTCTACAATCTGCGGTTATCCTATAAACTTTATATCAGTCAAACACGAGGAAGAACAAATGGCCGATAATTCACACCAAGGACGCCAATGGCTATGGCTGTTGATCACGGGGCTGGCGATGGTGGCCCTGGCCACGTTCATTATCCCTGCCCATGGCTGGTTTCATGCCATTATTCTGGGGCTGGGGGGATTGATCGTGGTTTTTGCATCGTCGGAAATGATGATCAAAGCCGTTGATGGCTATGCAAAACGCAAGAAAATGAATTCCTTTGTTGCCGGCACCATGGCAGGGCTTTCAAGCAACATTCCTGAACTGGTAATGCTCGCCTTTGTTCTGGTTGCTACCCCCAGGATCGGCTTTATCGTCACCGTGCTTACCTTGCATGTCGGTGCTGCGGTATTTGGTTTGTACTCGGTGGCATTGCCCCGGGATGTGGAAGGCAATGCCAAGTTGCCCAAACCCCTGGTGGGTTTGAGTACGGATTTGTATGCGGCGGCGGCTGGTGTGTTTTTCAGTCTGGGCGTCATCATGCTGTTGATGAAGGCATTTGATGTACGGGGTGGAACCAATGCCGCCCTCAACACCGCTGATCTGTACGTCTTTGGAACGGTTCTGCTATTGATACAAGCCGTTGCCATCACCCGTCTGGTGAAACGTTTTTCCGGCACACATCAACCCGCATCGGAAGAAGATGTACCCATGCAGGTACAGACGAATGAAAACCTCATGCCTGTTGCCACCATTGCCGCTTTTGGGGTGGTTGGTCTGGTGGTATCAGTGGTTGGTGGTCATGCAGTTGGAGAATTTGCCGGCATTCTGGTAGAAAAGCTTGCCCACGCCGGTTACTCGGAAATGTTTGGCGCGGTTATTCTCAGTGTGTTTTCTGTATCCGGCGCTTTCGTCATGATTGGCACGGCTCATGTGCAGAAGAAATACAGTATCGCCATGGCCAATGCTTCGGGTGCCATTACCCAGGTGCCGTTTTTGGTGCTCCCCATCGCCATGATATTACTGGCTGCTTTCACCCAAACCGGTGTCATTCCTGCGGTGGACCATGTGGGCGGCGTTATTCCCATCGATATTCACACTACCAGTGCTATTCTGCTGGGCTTTCCTTCTATGCTGGTACTATGGAAAGCGGTACAGGATGATGGCAAGGTGAATTGGGTGGAGACCAGCACCATGATCGCCATCTTCATGTTGGTGATCTATCTATTGGTTGCTCATGGATAAAAGTCTGCACTGCCTCCGTTTAGCAGGCTGTTAAGGGAGGCAGTGCATTCTTAATCAAGGAATGATGGTCGCCCGCAACACGGCACCATCACCAATGCTCAACCCCGGCGCAAAACGAATACTGTTTTGTGCTCTGAAACTAACCTCTCCATTCGGACCCACAACACTGAAGCCATCGAGGATTTCCAGATTTTGGCATTCCCAGGGTGGTTCCAGAGTATCAATGGGCGACAGGGGAGCGGATATGCTGATCAACGAACAGTAGAATGTGACATTTACCGTTTCCGGGGCATTCATGGTCACACTGCAACCTGCATTTCCTGAACATGCACCTGACCAGCTCCATCCCCCCAGTGTCCAGGCAGGATCATAATTTGCTGTCAGCACAACCGATGTTCCCGCTTCAAACTCTGCCGAGCAAGTGGCACCGCAATCGATGCCAGCAGGTGTACTGGTCACGCTACCCTGGCCTGTTTTGAGTACATCCAGCGCATAGAGATCAATACAATTAACAGCAACATCTGTTACTGGGGCGCTGGCTACATTGCCACTTCCATTGCTCACGGTGCAAACCTGATTTGGATTTGCAGGCTGGGTGAGTACGGTGACGTTATACGAGTTACCATCATCAACTTTCTGGTGGAAACTGAATTGAACATTTGCCGTCAGACTCAGGTCATCTGCACCATTGTTCTGTAATACAACGCTGGTTCCAGATGCAAGTCCGGACAGGTTGCCGGAAATGGCATAGTTCAAAATGGTAGTCAGAACCACGTCATTTCCATCGCCTCCGGCATAGTCGATATATAACGGTATTCCGTTGTCCTCTAGCACCATTGCGTTCTGGGGCAATCCAGCAAAGGTTCCTGAAACTGACGTTACACCAGCAACATCGATGATCTTGAATTTCATTCCTGGCAACAGATCAAAACCGGCATCCAAGGTAACATTCAAGGTACCCGCCAATAGCACATTGCCACCGACACTCATGCTGTCAAAGCTGTCGGCACCAAGAATATCCACTTCCAAGCGTCCATCCGCCATCTGGGTGTAGTTGGCGGATAGATTGAGTTGTCCGACAGCGCTGGCCGCAGTCGGGGAACTGGGTGCGATTACACCCGAGGTATTGAGAACACTTCCGGTCATATTGCCGTTGCCCTGCAAAATACTGAGATCATCGGGGGGACTTCCCGACGTATTGGTAGCCAGACTGATCAACTCCAGGGTATGTGCAGACAGGGAGCCACCGCTATCGAGGGTGACCGTAATATTGGTCAACTGAGTAGTGGCTGTTTGGTTGAGTGATACCGTCCCGGCATTGGTGGCATGAATCGAGGAATTAGTTACTGAAGCAATATCCGAGAACGTTTCCAGCACAGGGAAATTGATTACACTTCCCACACCATCGGCAATAAGTTTTGACTCTTCATGGGAATTGATAATGGGAAAAATATTGGTAATGGCGGTCAAACCCGTCATTTGAATCTGCCCAGCTTGCATTGCCGTTATATCAAATCCTGTGAACAATGAGGTGGAAGAATTTTCCAGATGGGTAACACCATTGGCACGAATAAAACTCCCCATCCCATCAGCCTTGAACACAATACGCCCTCCGCCAACAGCCTTACTTACTGTGCCTGAAACATTTGGCAATTGAACATCAGCACCTGTATTGGCAATAAAACTGGCGTTGGGTATGGTCGTCATATTCAATGCCACATCAACACCATTGCTGGTGAATACACCACCGTCATAGGAGAGCAAACGACTCACATCCATACTTGAACCATCATTATTCAAGACCACATCGACATTGGCAAATGCCAGGGTATCTGCCGGATCTGTATCCAGAATAATTTGCCCCCCGTTGATCGCTTGCAGCTCTGAGCTTCTGTTGCCATTGTTATCAATAAAACTCGTCAGCACCGACAGGTCAATGCGGCTATTGATGCCATCTGCACGAAATTTCGTCGCACCTGAGGTTATTTCGGTCAAGCTGGACAGGTCAACCAAGGCTGCATTTTTTGCATTCACCAGCCAGGTGGTGATAAAGCCCCCACCCTGTGCCGTAGCAATGGCTGAAGCATCCAGGGTTGCCCCACCGTCAGCTTCAAATACTCGATTGTCATTTCCTGCACCGCTGGTGACATAACTGGCAAGGCCGTTGAGTTGCAGGGTGACCGCATCCCTGACATAAAAACTTGACCCCGTCGCATCCGTGACTGTGGACAAGTCAATGGTGCCCCCATTGTTGAGGGTAACGATACCATTCAAAAAATTGCTCAAATTTGGCACATTGACGCTGGAACTTGCACCATCAACGCTCAAATTCAGGGCATTGGAATTGACCAATGCTACCGCATTCACAACCCCGCCACCGGAGGCGCTCAATACCGAGGTCCTATTCACATTGGTATCTGCGAAGTCTGTCATGGCAGACAAATCAATTTGACTTGCATTATCCGCGGCAGAATATTGAGTGGCACCGGCATTATTGGTCAGCACACCGGACATATCGATCACGCCACCGCCTCGTGCACTGACGAACAAGGTACGAATGAAACCACCCCC
>CAYXOS010000058.1:0-11309 GCA_964467115.1 uncultured Sedimenticola sp. | reverse complement strand
CCGTTCACCACACTGTCTGGTGACCCCACCCCCGGCTGAATGCTGAGATTTCCCGCAACCAGATGCAGACTCTCTTCACTGACCACTGACTGCAGGGATCGATTGGCATTGACTGTGATGGTACGCACAGTTGCTCCACCAACATTGATTTGGGCATCGTCGGTGACGGATGGAACCACTGCAGGAAGCCAGTTGGCAGCATCTTCCCAGGCACCATCGGCATCGACGGTCCAGGCAATGGTTGCTCCCTCGGCTGTTCCCAACAACGAGCAACTGAATACCAACATCCCTGGAATCCAAGCCGGGACAAACCTGTTCTGTTTTTTCTCCACCGTACCACCTCCTCTGCTGTAATCTACTCAAGAACCATTGGACGACACAAACAGCCCTGCATACAATGACGCTGACAAAGGGCACAATTCATGGCTTCCATAATGATGCAAACCAACCATCAACCAACGGCTCGAATACGTTTATCTACCTTAACGATATTGTTGTTGTTTTCGGGTCATTCTTTTTCTGGATCATTTCAGGAAGACCTGGTTGCAGCCGCTTTGGAACGTACCCAACATCCGGTTCGTTACGACGGCTCCTATGTTTCCATTCCCTACCCCAATGGCGATGTTCCCGACAACATGGGGGTGTGTACTGACGTGGTAATTCGCAGCTATCGTGCCCTGGGCATAGACTTGCAACAACAAGTACACGAAGACATGGCCGCCAATTTCAGTGCTTATCCATCCAAACGCATCTGGGGATTGACCTCCACTGATCGAAATATTGACCACCGACGGGTTCCCAACCTCCAGACATTCTTTACCCGACATGGCGAGAAGTTGCCCATATCGAAAAACCCACTCGACTATCAGGCAGGCGATCTGGTGACCTGGGTGCTGCCAGGCAATCTTCCCCACATTGGTATAGTGACCGACAAGCAATCTTCCACCACCGCCTTGCCCCTGATTGTGCATAATGTTGGTGCTGGCCCTGAACTGGAAGACATGTTGTTTCACTATCCCATTACCGGCCACTATCGATACAGGGTCGAAAAAGCTCAGTAAATCATCTTTCTCCAGCCCGACATCCACAGGTCAAACCTACCGTGTCAGTCACCATTCTCCCTATTCGTCCTGAACATAACGAGGCGATATGCCGGATAATCAAACAGGTCGGCGCAGAATTCGGCGCTGCCGGCGACGGTTTTGGCCCTGCAGATGCCGAAGTACAGTGCATGAGCCAGCACTACCATCAAAGCAATCGAAGCTTATATTTGATCTCATTGCTCGAAAACCAGGTGGTGGGGGGATGCGGCATTGCCCCCTTCAATGGCAGTCAAACTATCTGTGAATTGCGAAAACTGTTCCTTCTGCCCCACGCCCGGGGACAAGGCATCGGTGAAACCCTGGTACAACAATGCCTTGCATATGCCCGGGACTGGCATTATGAAAACTGCTACCTGGACACGCTGAGTCCCATGAAAGCGGCTATCTCTCTATACAATAAACTGGGGTTTGATGTCCTTGATCGCCCCCTTGATGGCGCAATTCATCACGGCTGTGACATTTACATGATCAAATCACTACAAAAGCGCTGATTTACTCTGGGAACACCTCCTTGCTCCCAACAATTCACAATGTGAGCCATTGCACAAACGACTTGCTTCCGAGGCTTTAAGCTGGAACCACATATCAGGATTGGCATCGACACACATGAGGTCAGGGATAACTTACTCACCTATATGGGTGTATGTGAGGCACATGATCCAGAGTATTTGCCCAGATCATCACCTTGCCCTCTCTGCCCCGTGCAGGAAGCGACTCAAACACAGATGCCCTATAGGGAAGCTCTGATCGATTCATGACACGGCAGAATCAATCAGAGCTTCCACAGTCAAATCTGCAGGTAAGATATAGTGCAACGATTCACAACGAAAATTTCTTTAGCCATTCTTCTGTTAGCGCCTGCTCTTGGATGGGGACAATGCAGCCCTGATATCCATGGACATGCCCAACTTAGCGCCCCACCAAGCGCGAACCAATGCCAGGCTACAGTTCAGATCACCGCCAACTTTAACGCTGTTTCCGGTAGCAACCTATATCTGCAAGCGCCTTTCGTAGACTTGCAAGCCGGCTTTTCCGTTCCCGTGGGCGCACAGTTGCATATTGGCGGCGGATTCAGTTACAGCGATGCCACACGTTTGCTCACTCAGGCGAGCTTTGGTCCTACCCAGACGGATCTTGATCACCTGATATCACTGGGAAACGCCGAAGCCTGGATTGATGAGCAATTTGCCCTCGGCATCCATTTGCAGCTTCCTGACATGCGCAACCTCAACACCTTGATGTGCGCTGACAGTAGTGAGCCGGGTTTTACCGAAACTGACAATGGTTATGCGCGTCGACAAGTCTGGTGGGAGCAGGTTTTGACCGGACAAGACCAGTTGCGCCAACGGGTCGCGTTCGCCCTCAGTCAGATCTTGGTGGTTTCGGACATTTCCAGTCTCAATAGTTACGAGTTCGGGATGACCGATTACTGGGATACCCTGCAAACCCACGCTTTTGGAAACTATCGGGATCTGTTGGAAGCCGTCACCCTGCACCCCATGATGGGGGAATGGCTGAGCAGTATCCGAAATCGCAAGGCCGTACCCGCAGAGAACATTCACCCGGACGAAAACTATGCCCGGGAAGTCCTGCAACTATTCAGCATAGGTTTGCATCAGCTGAACATGGATGGCAGTTTGAAAACCGATGCAGCGGGGCTGCCCATTCCCACCTACGGTCAGGCTGAAATCAAAGAATTTGCCAAGGTGTTTACCGGCTTGATTTATGCCAGCCCGACAGGTAACTGGTGGGAAGACCCCTGGACTGGAGCCATCACCACCACCCCCATGGTTCCCTATGAAGATTTTCACGATACGTCACAGAAGACCCTGTTGAATGGGCAGACCATCCCTGCTGGTGGAAGCACCCTGACTGACATCAGTGCCGCCATCGATATCATTTTCAATCACCCCAATGTTCCACCCTTTATCTCCAAGCAATTGATTCAACGCCTGGTCACCAGCAATCCCAGCCCTGGGTATGTAGAAAGAGTCGCCCAGGTTTTCGCCAACAATGGCAATGGCGTGCGGGGAGACATGAAAGCCGTGATCAAAGCCATTCTGCTGGATCCGGAAGCCCGAACCCTGCACCCTCTGTCTGCACAGTTTGGAAAACTACGGGAACCCTTGTTACGTTTCAGCCATTTATGGAGAGCCTTTGGTCTCAACAAGATCACCCGCCACGGAACCCTTTGGGATCAAACCGACTGTGGCCAGGGTAACTATCAACTGTACTGGATGTGGTGGATGGAAGATTTCCGAAGAGAAACCGGACAAGACATCCTTGGTGCCCCCAGCGTATTCAATTTCTACAGCCCAAGTTTTTCACCTTCCGGTCCGGCGGCAAATGCCAATTTGATTGCCCCAGAATTTCAAATCGCCTCGGAAAGCTGGTTGACTGGAGCTGCTTCCCTGATGAACTGGCAAATTCTTGCAGGCTCCTGGGGTGAGCAGGATTGGAGTGTTCTCGATCTTCAAAACGAAGCCCCCTGGGGCGCTTCACCGGAATTTTTGCTCAAACGTTTGGATATACTGCTACTCAACGGACAAATGTCAGGCGCAGAATACAACCTGCTTCTCAACCACTTGAACAGCATCGACGGACAAAATGCAGATGTGGTACGTGATGCCATTCTACTCATCGTCAATTCACCTAACTATCTGATTCAGAAATAATACGGTTACACTCATGTCTAAGATAAATACAGGAAGACGGCATTTTCTCAGTCAGGTTGTGGGAGCCTCCCTCGCTGCCTCTCCCATGGGAGCGCTGCTGTCCATGCGAAATGCCATGGCAGCAGGCAACTATGACAATCTAAGCGACTACAAAGCTCTGGTGTGCGTATTTCTGCATGGTGGTAACGATGCCATCAATATGCTGGTTCCAACCAATCCGACCGCCCATGCCAGCTATGCAAACTTGCGCGGCACCCTCGCCCAGCCATTGAATACTTTGTTGCCCCTTAATGGCATCGATCATGGATTGCATCCCAGCATGCCCAAACTGCAAAACCACTACAACCAGGGGAAGTTAGCGCTCATCGCCAATGTTGGCAATTTGGTAAAGCCCGTCACCAAGCAGCAATACCTGGACTGGGAACAAAACGGCACCGAACTGGAACTGCCTCCAGAACTGTTTTCTCATAGTGATCAAAGCCACTTCTGGCAAACCGGCTATGCTCCCAACACCGTCACCACAGGTGCAGCCAGCGGTTGGGGTGGGCGGCTGGCAGACTTGATGCGAGGCAGCAACAGCAATCCCTATGTTCCTATCACCATGACCCTGGAAGGCTACAGCACCTGGGAAAATGCTGTGCTCACCTCTCAACTCGGGCTCAACGCTTGGGATGGCATCAGCGGCTTTGAGGGACTGGAACCTGATACCTGGCCTACCTGGGCGAACAGCCGCAGTCAGACCTGGGAACAATTGCTGGCGCTGTCAGGCAACAGTCAACATGCTCTGGAACAACAGATGGAGACAGTGACCCAACGCACCAAAAGCCGTGTCAGTGAAGTCAAGGCAGCGTTGGCGCGCACCTGGGATGCCACCAACGACAAGGACATTTTTACCACGCCCTACAACAGTAACAATGATCTGGCAGCACAACTGCGCATGGTGGCGCGCATGATCTACAACCAGGCTGATTTCGGACAAAAACGCCAGATTTTCTCTGTTTCTATCGGTGGTTGGGACACCCATGGTTCACAACTACAAACACATCCACAACTACTTGCCGCTGTCGATGACGCCCTGGACAGTTTCTATCAAACTTTGGTGGAAATGGGCGTTGAACAGCAGGTGACGACTTTTACCTCATCTGAATTTGGCCGCACACTCGGCTCCAATGGTGATGGTACAGACCACGGCTGGGGAACCCACTTGATGGTTCTGGGTGGGTCGGTGAGTGGACAGCAAACCTATGGCTCCCTGCCCAGCATCGAGTTGGGTGGCGCAGAGGATATTGGCAATGCCTTGCTGCCAGGCATATCCACAGCACAATATGCAGCAACACTGGCAAACTGGTTTGGGGTAAGCGCCGCCGATATGAGCCTGATATTCCCTCATCTGCATAACTTCACAACCCAGGACCTGGGGTTCATGGGTTGAGTGCTGTTCTTTGATCGGACAGATACGGGATCAACATCCTGCTGCTAAAGCTAGCGCAATTCGGATGAGGGGCCAAAATTGATCGCCACCGACAAGCGGGGACGGTCACTTTTGTTCTTTTCGACACAATGATCCAAAGTCGGTGAGAAAAAGACAAACATGCCGTTTTCCGGAACAATGGAAGCGATACCATCAGACAGTCTCAATTGCAGATTACCACTGTCTGGGGGGACATCCAGGTAATACACACAGGACAACAGCTCATCATCTTCATCATGGGTATGCCAGGATGTGACATGCCCTGGATACATCAAATTGAACCAGTACCCGTATTTCAATGACGATACAGACCGCTGCAGAATTTTGGCAGCATTCTTCGCTGCAGCATCCAGCAATGGGTTTATCGACGGCATCTTGTCACTTCCGATATACAGATTTTCAAACCGCCCATGAAAAAAATGACTTTGGCGCTCGGGGGCATCACGGTGTTCTGCGAACTCAGCCATTATCTTTTTATTGATGTCCTGCCAGTCAGGCAGGTGTATGCGCCAGTATTCCGGCTGATCTACAAAATCTTCTTTATTTGTCATAACAAGCTTCAAGTTGCTCTGGCAATAGTGGTTTATGAAAGAAGTACCCCTGGAATTTATTACAACCCAATTGCTGCAAGGATCGGTATTCTTCCTCATTCTCGATTCCTTCTGCAACCACTTCCAGATCCATGAACTTGGCAATGCTCAAGATGGTGGTCACCATACCCCGATTTTCCTCATTGCGATCCAGATGCCGCACAAAGCTTTTATCAATTTTCAATTCGGTGACAGGCAGTTGCTTCAAATAGCTCAATGACGAATAGCCTGTTCCAAAATCATCCATGGAAAATTGAATACCAATATCCTGTAGAGACTGCATCGTAGTCACCACCTTTCTTACTTCATCACGAACGACAGTTTCTGTTATTTCAAACATCAGTTTTGATACTAATTCAGGCGACAACCTGGATTCACACAAATACTTCACGCTGTCCGCAAACTGGAAATGCATCAACTGACGAATACTGATATTGATAGAAAATTGTTGTATGGCAATCCCTTTGTCATCCCATTCCCGGAGTTGGTCAAAGGCGACTTTGAGAATATATAAGCCAAGATCCACAATCAAACCGGTCTGTTCAGCAATGGGAATGAATCGTGCCGGAGAAATCTCTCCCAGCAAATCGTTTTTCCACCGGGCGAGGCACTCTACCCCGATGATATTTTTTTGCCCGTCCATAAGGGGTTGGTAACGCATGCTGATTTCCTTTCTCTCCAATGCAAAATGCAACAAGCGCTCGATCTGCAGGTGTTGTTCCACACGATGAGAGATTTCTTCGTTGAACAGAAAAACGCCATCACGCCCCCCTGCCTTCACCTCATACATGGCAATATCGGCTTCCCTGACCAAATTGGTGGGATTTGTATCCTGTGCCGAAAACAGTCTCACCCCAATACTGGCACTGATGTATATATGATGCTCATCAACAATATAGGTTTGCTTCAAAGCCGCAAGTAAACTGAAGGCCAGACGCATCGCCCGCTCTTCGCATTTTGCCGCATCTCTGTGAACACGTCCGATGACAATAAACTCATCACCGCCAAGGCGTGCCAAAGCGCAATTTCCAGGCAGACAAGCCTGCATGCGCGAGGCAACCTCTTGCAGCAAGCCATCACCGATATCATGACCAAGAGAATCGTTTACCGTTTTAAAATGATCCAGATCGATGAGTAACAGATAAGAGTTGCCACCGATATTGCGTAAATCCACCATCTGCCGCTGTAGTTTCTCCACGAAATACTGACGATTATGCAAATCCGTCAATAGATCATGGGTCGCTTGTCGCTGGGTGGTCTGTAACAATTGATAGGTGCTGTTGGCAGCATGATATAGCACCCACCCCAATATCAAGGAAAAGATACTGAGTATGTAGCCATACCATTCATGGATACTGAAAAAATAAATCGCCAGCATACCAATCATCAACGGAATGATGACTTTGAACAAACGCGGAACCGGATAAAGAAAAGATGCAGCTACGGTGGTGGCGCCAATTTGCGTGAAGATGGCTATGTAGTGAAGCCCATACGCCGTCTTCTGAACATAAATGGCAAAAATCAGCGCCCATAAGGCAAAAAACATATAGATGAAAGCAACAACCTGTCGATCCCAGCGTTGCAGATCCCGGTGCCCCATGTTTTTTTGATCAAAGCGGCGATAAAGATATATACCCCAGGATGAAACACCAATATTCAGCCCATACCACACCATAGCTGGCCACAGATTGTCTGCAAGCCAGCCAAGAAAAACATATCCAATTCCTGGAAAAATCGACAACATCACCATTATGGGTATTTGCTGTCGTAGAAAAATGCTGAATTTAAAGTGCATGTTCGTAGTATAGCCAGCGATTTATGAAATTTCCTGACAACAAACAAGCGATTGTCAAACTGGCAACCAAGAATTTCAAACTCAGTGCTTCCAACACGGCTCAAAAACCGTTGTCGGCTTCATGCATTTCCTTGAAAGTGGTCACTAACTGATCTGCGATTCCGGGTTATGATTCCACGTCCATATGACCTATTTGGCTGCTGTACTCAGGGATTGAACGTGTAGGCATAGCCAAACCCTGCAAAACTGATTAAACTCTACGGTGGGGAGAAGGTTGCTCGAACGGGGATGCTCCAACAAGCATGAGAGATCCCTGACCTAAATTATCTGACACCGGGAGGGTCGTTAAGACAGCATTTATGCCTTATTTACGCGTATATCTGAACAATTCACTACTGGACCAATTTGAATTGACTGATGAAACACTAACCATTGGTCGAGCTCCAGACAACGATATTGTGCTCGACAACCCAGGGGTATCCTCACACCATGCCGTGGTTGAGACCAGAGGAAGTAACCATGTACTCCTTGATAACAACAGTACCAATGGCATCTTCATCAACAACAAGCGTATCAAAGAACATCAGCTGGCATTTCGCGATGAAATACAGGTTTATAATTTTGTATTGAAATACATGCCTCGCGCCAGACTGGCAACCACAGACGAACACGCTGAAAGCAATTCCAATTCTTCCGAGCATGCCGCAACAGTGGAAATTGCCATTTCGGATGTCAATGCCCTGAAAAAATTGCGCCGTCGCAATAAAACCGCCCACCTGATCCTCATAAAGAACGGCATGCAGACAGACAGTTTCAAACTCTCCGACATACAGTTCACCATAGGCCGATCAATCAATTCAAACATTCGAACCGGCGGCTGGTTTGCACCAAAAACCGCCGCAACCCTGGTTCGTCAACACAATGCTTATCATTTGATACCCCACAAGCGGGGAAAGGTAAAGATCAATGGCAAACCAGCCAAGGAAGAAAGCGCGCTCACATCAGGGGATCATATATCCATTCGAGGAACGGAGTACGTCTTCCAATACAAAGCAGGCAATGGACGCTGAATCACCCGATATTCAGATCCCCGGATATCAGATCCTGCGACTGATTGGTAGTGGCGCCAATGCAACCGTTTATCTTGCACTTCAGGAATCCCTGAACCGACATGTAGCGCTCAAGATTCTGCAGAAATTTGATCGCCCGGCGCAAGCAGTACGTTTTTTCAATGAAGGGCAGATCGTTGCCTCCATGAACCATCCGAATATCATAACCATTTATGATATTGGTTCCGTGGGCAGCCAACAATACATTGCCATGGAGTATCTGGAACAGGGCTCACTCAGGGATGTCATTGATAAAGGCGTGTCTGCGGGAGCAGCGCTGGATATCGTTCAATCTATAGGTAGCGCGTTGGAATTTGTTCATCAGATGGACATTGTTCACCGCGACATCAAACCCGAGAATATCCTGTTCCACAAAAACGGCATGCCAAAAATCACGGATTTTGGTGTTGCCAAGGTATTGGATCGGGACATGAACCTGACCATGGATGGAACGGCACTGGGCAGCCCCTATTACCTGAGCCCGGAACAGGCTGAAGGAAAGGAGCTGGATGGTCGGTCAGACATATATGCCTTGGGCGTAATATTGTTTGAACTTCTCGCCCACCGCAAACCTTTTTTGGGCGAGTCTCAAATCGAGGTCATTTTTGCCCATCTGAATAAACCTATTCCCTCATTGCCTGACAAGCATCTGCACTATCAGTCCCTGGTAGAAAAAATGATGGCAAAGGATGCCGATGACCGCTTTTCCTCTGCACAGGAAATGCTCGACTACATGAATGCATTGCGTGACCTGGGGGCGGGAAAATCCGGCAGAAGATCTTCCGACATGAAGCGAGTTAAACGCGCTGTTCGTGCCGAAGGCGGTGACGGTTTCTTTTCCGGCATCCGCAATCACCCAGTGATTTCTGCAGGAACCAGTCTTGCCTTGCTTGCCGCCATTGCAGCGGTACTGCTCAATGATCCATCATCAAAAAACACTGATAGTGCCAATGCTGTAGCCAGCACGGTTTCAAACAACGACGCAGAACCTGTTGCTGCAAGCAGTATTATCCCCCCCGAAACAACTACGACAACGGCTCCTTCACCCGTAGAAAACCAGAATACAGCACAAGCTCCCACAATAGCTGAATCCGGGGACGCCTCAGCTTCCAACACAGACACTGCCAGCATTGCCGTTGATTTCAGCGATGAAAATGCCCTGGGAACGGTGGAAGTTGCTGATGAACCCAGCATTGATATCGAATATCCTGATACTACAAAGCCCAGTATTAGCGAAGCCCTTGCCGCCCTGAATAAAAACAACACAGAAAGCATCGACAGTTTGATGACCAAGGCTGAGGAAGCACTGAAAAAATACCGCCTCACCAGCCCCAAAACAGATAACGCCTATTATTATTACAACAAGATATTGAAACTAGACCCCAAAAACAGGGACGCCAGAAAAGGTTTGCGTAAATTGGCCGGAAAATATGGCTCCCTTGCTGACAAGGCGTTGAAAAAGAATGACGAAGAAAAGGCGCGCACTTATCTGGAACGCGGCTTACGCATTCACCCTAATGACAAAGCACTGTTGCAGAAGGTCGCCCATCTCGACGAGTTGCAAGCTGCTCGACTTGCCCCACCACCGCCACCACCGCCTCCGCCGCCCAAACCCAAGCCCAAGCCCGTCAATACCAGCCTGCAATTACTGGAGTCTTTGGAGTAAGCGCTGCTATGAAAACTGGAGAAAAGTAAACACATGGCTTGGGAATTTGCACATGGATCAGACATTGGAGGTCGCGCAGAGCAACAGGACAGCTATTCCATACTCCATCACATGGGCAACCATTTGTTGGTGCTGGCTGATGGCATGGGAGGACGTGAGCATGGAGCCATGGCCTCAGACACGGTAATCGAAACCGCACACACGCGTTTTTATTCGCCTCACCGGGCACACCCGGAACAGTTTCTGAAACGTTTGTGTATGGAAGCACATCGCAAAATCGTCAAACTCAGTTACAGCAAGAACTCTTCGTCTGGCAGCACTGCCATCATGTTGTATCTTCAGGGTAACGAAGCATACTGGGCACATGTGGGTGACTCCAGGTTATACCACTTCAGAAATGGTCAATTACTGTTTCACACCAGCGATCACTCTCTGGTAACACTGCAAGAAGAACAAGAAGGCAATGAGTTTGGTAACGCAGCAGAAAGCAACCAACTCTACATGTGCCTGGGAGGAACCAATGACGTGGAGCCGGAAATCAACGCTGCCAGGCTGAACGGCAATGATTTATTCTTGCTCTGTAGCGACGGGTTTTGGGGCGAAGTTCCCCCGGAAGAAGTTCTGCAACAACTCACCTTGCCAGGAAGCTTGCAATATCACGCAGATATGCTGGTAAGAACCGCCACTGAGCGGGGTGGAAAAAACGCCGATAACATCAGCCTCCTGATCGCCAGAAATCAATTCGACAAACGATTCACCAAGCTGTTCAAGCATTTCTTCAGCAAATAAATACAGGCGATTATTGACTTGGCATCACCTGTATTAACGGGCTGTTAAAGAACACCGTTTTTCGACAGCCTGTGTGTGGCGCATGGATGTGCTGCCCATCGATGGCTGTAA
>CAYXOS010000057.1:6238-15618 GCA_964467115.1 uncultured Sedimenticola sp. | reverse complement strand
TGGCGCATCCATGTGCCACACACAGGCTGTTGAAAAACCATCAGGGGCACATATCGTAAGCCGCGTTCCTGATGTCATTTTTCAGATTATTCATCCAGGAGTTGGCATTAGGGTGCAGATATTTAACCCCGTTGTCTTTCACATGATAGTTGAGATTATCGCTACCGCGATAGTCGATATCGAAAGACGTGCGGGTATATTTGATATCCACCCACAGGGTGTGCTTGCCGCGCACCAGTATGCGACCACCAATCAGTCCGGGCTTCTTCACCTTGTGCGTCCACTGCCTGCCACGCAGACCCGATATAATTGCTTTCTTCGCCTGTTTCATGGTCAGCTTACAATCAAATTCCACCAATTCAGGATCTTGCAAGACCGAAGAACGAGCCTGTGCAGGACTCTGTAACAACAGCATGTTTGCTGCCAAAATAATGCCTGAAAGTAATAACTGTTTTTTCATTTCCATGTTTCTCCTTGGTGAAGCTCTCTGATTCGAGGACAGATCAGTGTGATTCAGAGATTCTCTTTGTTGATCGAAAAATAATTCTGTCCTATTTTATCCCGAAAAATTCATGAAATTCTCGGGTTATTTGATTTTTTCCAGCATACGACGATTGTTTGTCAATTCGGCAAACAAGCGACCGCTCCAGTACCAATGCAGAAAAAATGCCTCCAGCATCAAACGCGGGATCTTGTTCCAAAGCTGACAATCTGCCTCTGCTGCACAGGGTCGAATATCCAACCCCAGCCCTTGTGCCATGGTAAGCACTCTCAACAAATGATAGCGGTTACTGATAACCAAAGCCAGAGGATGGCGGGCAAACCAGGGGCGGGCATGGCGGAAGTTTTCCAGGGTATTGAGGGACAGCTCTTCCTTTTGGATATATTTCTCTTCGATACCCGCCGCCAACAGATAGGCGGCACCTACGGCAGCTTCGCTATGATTTTCTGACACACCTCCACCAATCACCAGAATATCGGCTTGCCCTTGTGTGAAAAAAAGCATCCGCACCCGATCCAGACGCTGCCGATAATCCGCCGACAGCTGCTCTTGTTGATCCAGTTGTTTTCCCAATACTGCCATGGCACTGGGCTCATTCGGATATGCAGAGGCCTGTTGCGCCGTTCTGATTACCCGCCACAGCAACCACAAATGACCGCTCCCCAAGCTTATAACGCCCACCACCAAAGACAAAACCAGGGTGAAAAAACCGTCCGCGTCCCAACCCCGGTTTATATAGCGATCAAGTTTGGGTTTTGAAAACGGCACGGTATAAACCCGGCAGAAAGAAACCGCGGGAAACAAGTCTGCCCGCTACCATTTTGGTAATACGCAAAATATCCCGAACTGACTGAAAATGACTGGGACGCATTTCCGCGCCATAGATGGCGGGTATCTCGATATTGTGAACACCGATCCCCTTCCATCCAGCTTCAATGATAATTTCGCTTTCAAAAACAAAACTACGGTCGCGACTGGTATCCAGAGACAGATCTTTCAACAATTCAGCAGGATAAAGGCGGAAACCGGATTGAGAGTCTTCCATCGGCATTCCCGAAGCCCAGGCAATCCAGAAATTGGCAAAACGATTGGCGTAGTAGCGCTTTGCAGGAATGGTTTCCCGGTCATGCAGGCGTGAGCCGATGATAATCTGCTGAGGATGAGTCTCCGCCGCCTCGATGAAACGGGGAATATCCTCAGGTTGATGCTGACCATCGCCATCCAGGGTGATCACCCCGTCTACAGATTGTTGCAAGGCGTTTTGCATGCCCCGCCACAACGAAGCGGCTTTCCCGGCATTGGGTTGATTACACAACAAGGTTATGGGCAAACCCTGCAGTTGGGCGCTGGTATCGTCCACTGAGCCATCATCGATGACAATGACGGGTAAATCCTGCTTCAATGCGCGTTCCACCACCTCCCGAATCGTGGCTCCTTCGTTGTAGGCAGGAATAACCACCACATAGGATTTCATTGCTTGTTTATCTCCATATACCCATCTTTGTTGCACATATTCTACACCCTTATTCAATCAGCAAAAATGCAACAAATGCTGATCGTCATATCGGGTAATATACTTCCTGAGAGTTTGTCGGATTGGGGCAATACTTAACAGACAGAAGCTTTGACGAAATATCGATGTAACTTCAGGGAGTATCAAAATGCGCGGATTCATGCAGATCATACTGGTAGCACTGTTTTTTATAGTACAGTCCGCCCAGGCTGCCGATCAAAAATTATTGGAGCAGGAAGCGAGTAACTATTCACAAAAATTACTCAGCCTGACCGACGACAAGGAAAAACTGCTTCAAGCCCAGACATTGATTTCTGCTGCGGATATTCTATCCCAGCTGGATGACTGCAAGACAGCCCTAAAAACCCGCAGACAAGCATTCTCCCTGGGGTACAAACCCTCTTTCAGTGCCTGGATGGGACTGGCAAAAGACGCCTATTGCACTGGTAGCTGGAAGCAGGCAAGTTTGGCATCCTGGCAAGCTTCAACCATTGCAAGCACCCCACGCGACCGAGCCGTCGCCCTGGCACTGGTGGCGCAAAGCCTGGAGAAACGCCACAACTGGTCACAGGATTGGCGACCGGTAGCACTGAAAACCTATCAGGAAGTGTTGGAAGTCATTCCCGCCCAATGGGTAAAAAAGCGCGTTAAACAGTTGCAGAAGGTCATTGCCGCAGACAAGGCTTTGCGCGTCAACCGGATCTATGCCCAAAGCAATACTGCAACCCCCGGTTTTTGTATCGAGTTTTCTGAAGACCTGCCTTCTATCGACGAATTCCATTTCCAGGACTATCTTCAAATAACTCCCAAATTCACGCCCATTTTCTCCCAGGAATATTTGAGCGAAATCTGCATAAGCGGCGCAGACTATGGCACTCAATATAAGGTTGTGGTGCGCAAAGGGCTGACGGCTAATGACAAGCCATTGCTCAAAGACACTCCACTGGTAGTGGACATTCCACATCGAGATCCATCCTTCTGGTTCAAACGCTCGGCATATGTATTACCAGTTGCCAGTGACGCCAAGGTTCCCCTGTTCAGCACCAACACCGATACGGTCAACCTCAAACTGCTACGCATCAACGAACGCAACATTCTCAGTCCCTGGGTGCAGAACAAATTTCAGCAGGAATTGTACAGTGAAGACCTCAATACCATTGCCAACACCACTGGCGAAGAAATCTGGCAGGGAAAAACCCGACTCAACAACATCACGGATAAAACCAGTCATACCTTGTTGAAGCTTCCCAAGGACAAATTGAACGCTCCCGGGCTCTATGTTCTGGTTGCAGATACCAGCGATGAAAAAGAGGAATCTTATGGCTACTCCGAGCAAATGGCGACACAATGGCTGGTGGTTACAGACATCGGCTTGACCAGTTACCAGGGAAACAATGGTTTACTGGTGATGGCACGCAGCCTCAACAGCGCCCTTCCCCTGCCAGAAGTGGATCTGGTGCTGTATGCGCGCAACAATCAACCCCTGGCGCGAACCAAAACCAACAGCCAGGGAATCGCACAATTTGCCCCCGGGCTACTGAAAGGAAAGGCAGGACGCACTGCAGTGCAAATTACCGCCTTCCAGAAAGGGAGTGGCTTGTCCCTGTTGCCTTTGACCCGGCCTGCTATCGATTTGAGTGACCGTGGTGTATCCGGTCGCCGCGCACCCGGCGAGATGGAAGCATTCGTCTACACCGAACAGGGGGTATATCGCCCTGGCGATACCGTAAACAGTGTGGCATTGCTGCGTGATTACAAAGGCAATGCCATCAGCAACCTGCCCCTTACTGCACGTTTGAGCAACCCCCAGGGTAACCCGGTACTGGAAAAAGTAATCAAGCCCGATAACAGCGGCGCTTATCTGCTTTCCATCCCCACCGCCGGGAATGCACGAAATGGACGCTGGAGACTGCAATGGTTTGTCAAAACAGACAGCCCCGCCATCGGCGAAACCAGTTTCCTGATAGACGCCATCCGCCCGCCCCGCATGGAAGCCACATTGAAGGCTGAGGGAATACTGCAACCCAACACAGCCTTGGTTGCAGAATTACAGGCAGACTATTTATTTGGCGCTCCGGCGGGCAATCGTCCTGTACAAACCCAGCTCTGGCTGAAGGCGGACAAACAACCTTTCCCCGACTATGCCGACTACAGTTTCCTGCCGGAAACCACAGCCGTGGATCTACCGCAGATCGATCTTGAAGACACCAGCACCGATGCAAAAGGAAAAGCCAGGCTTCAACTAAAGTTGTCTGATGAAGCGCTTCCTGTACAGCGCTATCCCCTGCGCGCCAATCTACGTGCAGAGGTAATCGACGTGGATGGCGGCGTGGTCACAGCCAGCGCCAGTTTGCCTGTTCGGCATCTACCTTTCTACATTGGTGTCGCTCCCCAGTTCAGGGATCTGAAGGCAGCAGAAAATTCCCAGGCAGGGTTCAAAATAGTGGTACTGGATGAGCATGGTCAACCGCTTAAAAAGCAGTCGTTGCAATGGCGCTTGCTGGAAATCGAACATGATTACCAGTGGTTCAGAAAAAACGGGGAATGGGGCTATGAAGCCATCACCCGGGAAAACCCCCAATCCCAGGGAAGCCTGGCATACAATGGCAAACAGCCTGCCAATCTGGAAGTTCCTGTCGCCTACGGTGAGTATCGCCTGGAAGTCTATGCCGAAAAACAGGGTTTACTGAGCAGCATACAGTTTCAGGCTGGCGAGCAAGTCAGCAGCCAATCAGACACGCCCGATGCCGTGACCCTGACACTGGAAAAACCCAGCTTCAACGTTGGTGAGGAACTGACCCTGCAGGTGGAATCACCTTTCCCCGGCAACGCTACCCTGGTATTGGCAACAGACCGCATTCACTCCATCCGCAATTTTGAGCTCAAGAATGGCAGCACCCAGCTGAAATTGCGCACCGATGAAAACTGGGGTGGTGGTGCTTATGCCCTGGTCAGTGTCTATCAACCCGGACAAAACAATGCCAACCATATCGCTCGCGCCATTGGCGTAGTATGGATCGATATCGACCCGAAAGAAAAAACCCTGGCGGTCAAGGTTGAAAACCCCACCGAAGTACGCTCCCGACAAGATGTGGAGATCCCGATCAAGATCGAAGGATTTTCTGCCGGAGAAAAGGTGCACCTGACCCTTGCCGCCGTGGACGATGGCGTATTGCAACTCACAGGGTTCAAGGCACCTGATCCACTGCAATACTTTTTTGGCAAACGCTATCTGGAAACCCGGTTGCGCGATCTGTACGGACAAATCATCAAGAGCCCGGACAGCAAAAGCGGACAACAACGCAGTGGCGCCGGCACTTCCGCCAACCGGGGAATGCCACCGACAAACATCCAGGTGGTTTCTCGTTTCAGCGGCATCGTCAAAGTCGATAACCAGGGCATGGCGCGGGTATCCCTGCCACTGCCTGACTTCAATGGACGCTTGCGACTGATGACTGTTGCCTGGAGCAAAGACAAATTGGGGGCGGGACAAAATACCTTGCTGGTACGTGATCCACTGGTGGTTTCACCCAGTTTGCCGCGCTTTATCAGCGTCGATGACCAAAGCCGTATCAGTATTCTGCTACAGAATCTGGCGGCACCCGAGGGGCGTTATCAAATCAGTCTCAAGGCTGAAAATGGCCTGACCCTGCCTGGGGCGCAAGCCACCAGTATGGAACTGAAGCACAAACAATCCACTACTATCAGCTTCCCTCTGGGCGCACAACAGCCCGGAAACGGCAGATTACAGCTGGAAGTCACAGGTCCCAATGGCTATCACTATCTCAAGGATCTGAACCTGGGTATTCGCGGCAAAGCCCTGCCCATTGTTCAACGCCAGTACGCCACCCTCAAACCTGGTGCCAAATTGCGCCTGGATCAGCAACAGCTCGCCGGTTTGTATCCAGACTCTGCCGAGTTGCGCGTGCAGCTCAGTTCCAATCCGGGACTGGATGTAGCCGGGCTGCTCAAATCCCTGGATCGTTATCCCTACGGATGTCTGGAACAACTCACCAGTCGTGCTGCTCCCTTGCTGGCATTCAATGACCTAGCCAAGACTTGGGGATTGAAAAATGATCCTGAGTTGCCCCAGCGCATACAGCGCGCCATTCAGCTGATTCTGGATAAACAACAGCCGGAAGGCGGCTTCGGTTTGTGGTCTGATCAGGATCAAACGGCGTCCTGGGCAAGTTTGTATGCAATGGAATTCTTGTTGCGAGCAAAGCAGGCTGGCTACGAGGTACCAGAGTATTTCATCGACCGCGGCCTGTCCTGGATTGAGAACGATTTACTCAAATACGGTACCGACCGTACTGAAGCACTCGCCGAACATGCCTATGCTCACTGGGTGCTGGCTTTGGCAGGCAAGGGCATGGTCGAAGAAATGCGCTACCTGTTCGATACCCGTTTGCAACAACTCCCCACCCCCCTGGCTGCAGCCCAACTCGGCGCGGCTCTGGCAACTCAGGGTCAGACCAAACAGGCAAAAAAAGCCTTTGCCCAGGCATTGCAACAAAACAATCGCAGCCTGGGATGGGAAGATTACGGCTCATCCCTGAGGGACAAAGCAGCCGTTGCTTACCTGTTGAATGAAGCGGGAGCCGAATACGGCGACCCTGCACCGCTGATCACCGAACTGGTGTATCAACAACAGAAACGCCAATGGTTGTCTACCCAGGAACAGGCGTGGATGGTGCTTGCCGCCAAAACCCTGAAGCCGGGCAAGCCCATGCAGTTACGCATGGATGGAGTAGCACTACCCTCCGCCGACAAGGTGCATGATTTGCAGTTGAACGCACAACAGCTTGCTTCCCCACATCTGTTGGAAAACCTTGGTTCTCAACCCCTGTGGATGACCACTACCGTGGAAGGCACCCCCAGGCAAACACCAACCTCGGCAGACAACCAATTCCATATTGAGCGGCAGGTGTATACCCTGGACGGCAATGAAGCTGATCTGTCTCAGCTTTCCCCCGGCGAAATGCTGGTGGTCATCATTCGCGGCAAAGCAGTGGATCAGGACAGTCACCCGGCATTGATCATGGATTTGTTGCCCGCAGGACTGGAAGCAGAAAACCCCCGCCTGTCCAATGGCTTCTCAAGTGATGATTTTTCCTGGATGCCTGATTTGAGCACTCCCCGTTATGTGGATTTACTGGATGATCGT
Source organism: uncultured Sedimenticola sp. (assembly GCA_964467115.1). Classification (GTDB taxonomy): domain Bacteria; phylum Pseudomonadota; class Gammaproteobacteria; order Chromatiales; family Chromatiaceae; genus Thiolapillus. The sequence goes on along the minus strand of CAYXOS010000057.1, from coordinate 8,436 downwards.
TATGTTGCTGCAGTAGATGTACTCAGAGGCAAAAAGCCCCGTCACTTCACCCTAGCATATATGGCACGGGTGCGCGTTGCCGGAAGCTATCTGTGGCCGGGAACAGAAGTAGAAGACATGTACCGTCCGTTCTACCGTGCCCGGAGCAAGGCGCAGTCAATAACGGTAAAACCTTGATGTGATCAGAAAACTCTTGCTCTTTTCCAGCCTGCTGCTGATGATCCTGGCAGGCTGGATCATCAGCGTTCCTGCGCCGCAACTTCAACCACTGGAATACAGCTTCCAACTGTTGGATCACAACGGACAGGTTTTGCGTCCCATGACCACCAGGGATGGCTATTGGCGTCTGCCTGCCGACCTGGAAGCCATCGACCCGAATTTCGTCAAACTGTTGCTCGCCTATGAGGATCAACGTTTCTGGCAGCATCCAGGCGTCGATGTCCTGGCATTGCTACGTGCCAGTTGGCAAATGTTATCCCGGGGAGAAATCGTATCCGGTGCCTCCACCCTGTCCATGCAAACTGTACGCCTGCTGCAGCCCAAACCCCGCAGCTTTGGCAACAAAATGACAGAAATGGTGCAGGCATTGAAGCTGGAACGTCACGCAAGCAAGGCTGATATTCTGCAATACTATCTGACCCGGGCACCTTACGGCGGCAACCTGCAAGGCATACGCGCTGCCTCACTTGCCTACTTTGGCAAAGAACCAAAGCACCTGAATCTCTCCGAAATTGCTTTGCTGATTGCCCTGCCCCAGGCGCCCGAGTCACGCCGCCCTGATCGCCACCCTGTGCGCGCTCGCAAAGCCAGGGATTTTGTTCTGACCCGCTTGTTGGAGAAAAACCTGATCGATAAAACCCCTATGCTGCTGGCAATGGCACAAGCCGTTCCCAGTCAACGACAGCCCACCCCGTTTCACGCCCCTCATCTGGCAGAGCGACTACACCGTTCTCAAAAACAACACAGCATTGTCACTACCCTGGACAAGAACTTGCAAATTCAGTTGGAGCAACTCGCCCAACAGACAAGCCTGGATGAAGGAGAAAGCCTTGCCATTCTGGTAGCTGCCAATAAAGATGGCAGAATTCTCGCCCTGCTTGGCTCCGGTGATTACTTTGAACAAAGCCAGATTGACCTGACACAGGCCATTCGCTCCCCCGGCTCTACGCTGAAACCCTTTATCTACGGTCTGGGTTTTGAAAAACAGCTCATGCATCCCGAAACCCGGGTGGTCGATTCTTCATACCGCAACGCCACCTACCATCCCAAAAACTATAGCGGCAAGTACAAAGGTACGGTCAGCTTACGCCAGGCATTGCAGCAATCACTGAATATTCCCGCGGTCAAAGCCCTGCAAGCCATTACCCCGCAACGACTGATACAGCGCTTCCACGAACTTGGTATCAGCCTGTATTTGCCCAAAGGGGCAGATGGGGGATTGTCCATTGCCCTGGGCGGCACAGGTATCCGCCTTCACCAACTGACTGCCTTGTATTCCGCCATTGCCCGGCAGGGAAAATACCTGCCCCTGCATACCCTGCCTGACACAGCCCCTACCCCCGGACGCCTATTGTCTCCCGCCGCCGCCTGGTATGTGGATGATATCCTCAAAGACACCCTTGCCCCCAAAGGATTTCGACGCAACCGGGGAATCCGCTACAAAACTGGCACCTCATATGGTTTTCGGGATGCCTGGTCGATTGGCTATGATGAAAATTACACCGTCGGTGTCTGGGTTGGACGACCTGACGGCAGTGCCGGCAATGGACGAACAGGAAGGAACAGCGCCGCCCCCCTGCTGTTTCAGACCTTTGAGCTGTTACCCCGACCCGCCACTCATACCCTCCCTTCCAAGCCAGGGGGCGTGCTGGATAAAAAATGGGCAGCATTGCCAAAATCCTTACAATGGCTGGGCGCACCTGACCTGAGTACAGATGATGAACATCCCCGCATCCGCTTTCCCGTGGATGGCAGCACGCTGACACTCAAAAACAAACAACCCCTGGTATTGAAAGCAAGGGGGGGCATACCGCCCTATCACTGGTTGATCAACGGTCTCCCTCTCCCGTCTCAACCCGGTCAGCAACAGCAATGGTCTGCCGACAGCCCCGGGCAAGTCGATATCACCCTCATCGATGACCAAGGCAACAGTGACGCCATCAACATCTGGCTGGAAATATCAACCCGGTGACGGAATG
>CAYXOS010000057.1:0-6138 GCA_964467115.1 uncultured Sedimenticola sp. | reverse complement strand
GATTTATGACATCCACGGATTGAGGCATTTTTCCCCGCACGACAATGTGGGACAATAACGCCATGAACAAATTTTTCAAACCCAAACGTCGCTCTGCCATCGAAGCCCAGTATGAAGCCCAGAAAATCGCTTATGCACCCATCATTTTCCAGGCTGTGCGTAGTATGCGTGAGCTGGGCGTACTCAGCGCCCTGGAAGCTGCTGGCAAAAAAGGCTGTGATGCAGAATATATCGCTGAACAAACCGGCTTGAGCTTGTACGGCGTCAATACCTTGTTGGAAAGCGGTTTGTCCTGCGAAGTGGTGGAAAAGAATGATGATGACTTGTACCTGTTGAGCAAGATTGGCTGGTTCCTGCTCAATGACGACATGACCCGCATCAATATGGACTACAACCATTATGTCTGTTATCAGGGGTTGTACGACCTGGACAAATCCATACAGACTGAAAAGCCAGTAGGGTTGAAAGTGTTTGGTGCCGAGTGGGAAACCCTGTATCAGGCACTTCCCCATTTGCCCGACCCCATCAAAGACAGCTGGTATGCCTTCGATCACTACTATTCTGATGGCAGCTATCCCCTGGCATTGCCCATAGTCTTCCAACGTCCGGTCAAAACCCTGATGGACATCGGCGCCAATGTCGGAAAATTTTCCCTGCTTGCCGCCAGGTATCAGGAAGATTTGCACATTACCATGCTGGATCTTCCCGATCAGTTGCAGAATGCTATCCACAATATCAAGCAAGCCGGCCTCGATGACAGGGTTCAGGGGCTGGCGATTGATTTACTCGACCCTGAGGCGGTAATTCCCCCAGGTGCCGATGTTTACTGGTTGAGCCAGTTTCTTTCCTGTTTCGGCAGTTCAGAAATCATCAGTATTTTGCAGCGGGTTCGCCATGCCATGCACCCAGATGCCACCTTGTACATCATGGAAACTTGCTGGGATCGGCAGCAATATGAAGCTGCTGCCTATTCCCTGATCAACACCTCTCCCTATTTCACCTGTATGGCAAGCGGCAATTCCAAGATGTACAGCGCCAGGGAACTGACCCAGCTAATCGACTCAGCCGGGTTGAAAATCAACAAGATCCATGACCATCTGGGCATTTGTCACAGCCTCTTCGAGTGTGTTCTCCCTGACACCTGAAAAACTTCCTCACCTCAACAGACATCGGTGAGGAGGTATAAATCAAGAGCAAACGCGTTGAAAATGGTACGAATAAACAACCCCCTATTGATTTCGTAACGCCCCCTCGAACTCGATCCCCGTAAAAAAAACATATATCCACATTAAACATTGTTGCACAGATAATCACCTACCAGCAGGTAAGTTGCTATATCATTAACAATAACAATGAATTGTAAAAACAGCAGCGTTGCAATTGCCCATCCAGGGAAGCTGTTTGATCACCAACAACCAAGATTGAATAAACACGAAGGCACCTCGAATTCCGGTCACCGTGCCTGTTTGCTTCGAGTTTGTTCAATATCCATCAACCTTTGACTGCAGGAACAGCCATGAACAAGCTCGCCGACGAAGAACAAACCACCTCCAGCCCAGGCGTAATTTCAAAAAAACAACTCATTGGTGCCGCTATTTTTGCTGGGTTTGCCGTATTTCTGGCTACGGTGGTTCCCTCCGTGGAAATCGCCTGGGTCAGCGCCATACTGGTATTGACTATCTACCTGTTCGTGTTTGAAATTGTCGGGGTGGATGTTGCCGCTACCACGGTGATGGTATTGCTGGGTCTGACATCCCTGTTTGCACCCATCATGGGATTGGAACAAGGGCTGGTTGACAACAAACACTTGTTCGATGGCTTTTCATCCAATGCGGTTATTTCCATTATCGCAGTAATGATCATCGGTGCCGGGTTGGACAAGACTGGCATCATGTCCAAAGTGGCTGCTTTTATTCTCAAGATCGGTGGCACTACAGAAAAACGTATCATTCCCATCATTTCTGCAACCGTTGGTTTTATCTCGTCATTCATGCAGAACGTCGGGGCAGCCGCTTTGTTCCTACCTGTAGTGTCACGTATATCTGCCCGTTCCGGCCTTCCCATGTCACGCTTGCTCATGCCCATGGGCTTTACCGCCATTCTCGGTGGCACCATGACCATGGTTGGTTCCAGTCCGCTGATTCTGCTGAATGACCTTATTCTCACTTCCAACAAGGCACTTCCTGCAGAAAACCAAATGGACACCTGGGGTCTGTTCTCTGTTACTCCCGTGGGTGTGGCATTGGTGATTACCGGAATTCTTTACTTTGTCATCGCCGGGCGCTTTGTACTGCCAAAAAGTAAAGCCGAAAGTAGCACCACCGGCTCCGATCCCATGAGCTATTTCCACGATGTCTATGGTGTGGACTATGCCGTAACCGAGGTGGTGGTCACTGACAACAGCCCACTCATTGGCAAGATGCTGGATGATGTGGAAACCTCTTACCGGGTTCGTATCATCGCCACCAAGCGTCCAGGAGAAGGAAACCGGGTGGGTCCTGGCGCCCTGGCGCGTGATGTGGACATTCAAGCCGGCATGGTTCTGGGTATTGTGGCCGACCCTCACGATCTGGATCATTTTGTCGAGAAGTACAATTTGAAGAAGCGTTCGGTAATGCGTACCTTCATCGATGATCTCTCCACCAGCAAAGCAGGTATTGCCGAAGTGCTGATTCCACCAGGCTCCAGCCTCATCGGAAAAAGTGCCCGTGATGTCTGGATGCGCAAGACCTATGGTTTGGCAATGATTGGCTTGCACCGTGATGGAAAAACCATGCGCGAAGGTGATGATATTCGCAACCTCCCTTTCCATGCGGGTGATGTCTTGGTGGTACACACTGCCTGGGACGCATTGACACGAATCGAAAAAGATCGCGATTTTGTTGTCATCACCACGGAGTATCCTCGTCAGGAAGAATTACGTCCACACAAGGTTGTTCCTGCTGCCATCTTCTTCACCATTGCCTTGTCCATGGTGTTGTTTACTGATATTCGCCTGTCCGTTGCCCTGCTCACGGGTGCCGTTGGCATGGTGTTATCCGGCGTACTCAATATTGAAGAAGCCTATGAAGCTGTCAGTTGGAAGACCGTATTCCTGCTGGCGTCGCTAATCCCCCTGGGACTGGCCGTAGAAACCTCTGGAACAGCAAAATGGATTGCCGACCAGGTCTTGGTCGTTGTCGGCGACATGCCTGTCTGGGTCATACAAACAGCAGTTGCTGCCCTTGCCACCTTCTTTACTCTGGTCATGTCCAATGTAGGTGCCACGGTATTGCTGGTTCCTCTAGCAGTTAATATCGCCGTTGGCGCAGGCGCAAATCCTGCGGTATTTGCGCTCACCGTTGCCATTGCAACATCCAACTCTTTCCTCATTCCTACTCACCAGGTCAATGCTTTGATCATGGGGCCCGGCGGCTATCGAGTGCCAGATTTCATCAAAGCAGGCGGCGTTATGACCGTGTTATTCTTGATCGTAATGATGTTCATGATGAATTTGGTTTATTAAGGCAATAAGTTATGGAAATGCATGTAATCACAGAAACTCTGAGCTGGAACAACCAAATGGCTGTTTCAGGCATTATTTTAGCGGCTACCTTTATCGGTATTTTTACCGAAGGGGTACACGGCTTTCACCGCACCAAATTTGCCATGGGCGGTGCAGCATTGATGGTATTGGCTGGGCAAGTCATGGGCTTTTATGACCCTGAAATGGCTTTGCATGCTATCGACTGGAATGTGGTATTTCTGCTTGGAGCAATGATGACTATTGTTTCCATCATGATTCCGACAGGCGGCTTTCAAGCGCTTGCCTACCGCATTGCCGATATCAGCAAGGGTAGACAATTCCTTCTGATGGCATTACTGGGAACCGCAGTTACGGTTATTTCATTATTGCTGGACAACGTCACCACGGTTGTTATCTTCGGCCCCTTGATCATCCTTATATGCCAGGCGCTCAAAGTCAGTCCTGTACCTTACCTGCTTGCCGCAGCCTTGCTGTCGGATACTGGGGGTGTCGCAACATTGGTTGGAGACCCGCCCAATCTGATGATTGGTTCCGCAGCCAAAATTGACTTCAATACCTTCTTCATACACATGGGCGGAATTGTTTTCGTTGCCTGGATAAGTATTCTTCTGGCACAAAAATGGTTGTTCGCAAAAGAACTGAAACGCGAAACCACTGCACCTGATTTTTCCAAGCTGGAAAAATTGGCGGATCCACAAACCTGGTACGCTGCTCTGGCAGTTCTCGCCATCATGGTGGTGTTGTTCATTGTCCATCACTCCCTGCACTGGGAACCCTGGGTGGTTGCGGTACTGGGTCTGACCGTTCTGCTCTTTGTCGGCAAAAAAGTTGATATGGACAGTTCGCTGCAAGACGTGGAAATGAGCCTGTTGATGTTCTTTGCTTCATTGTTCGTATTGGTGGGCGGCGTAGAAAACAGCCATTTCCTGGAATATCTCGGTCAGTATATTCGTCCCTTTGTCGAGTCTGACCTGTTGTTGGCGTCAATATTATTGATGTGGGGAGCCGCCATCCTCTCGGCAATGATCGATAACATCCCGTTTACTGCTGCCATGATTCCCATCCTACTGGGAATGGAACAACAAGGCATCAATGTCACGCCACTTTGGTGGTCTCTGGCCATTGGTGTGGGCATGGGTGGAAACGGCACCCATTTAGGCTCCACCGCCAATGTATTCATTGTCACCATATCGGAGCGCCTTGCCAAACAAACTGGAGATGACAGTTTACGCATAACTCCCGGGCTGTGGTTCAGAAAAGGCACCCCTGCCATGCTACTGACACTGACCACATCTTCCATCATCATGTGGATGTTTTTCGACTTCTTCAGCAAACCTTACAATACCTAAAACAAGCTTTTGAGTTCAAAAATGCCTACCCATATCCCTGGCAACCGTGCCATATGGGTAGGTATTTTTGCAGAACTGACCGAATTTACGTTGATGTTTCTGGTGTACTTCTTCGCCCGCATCAACCATCCCCAGGCGTTTCATGACGGTCCACAAAAACTTTCCCTACTTGCGGGAACAACCAACACCATCATCATGCTCAGCAGCAGCTATTTTGTTGCCCGGGCCGTTGTTGCCATGCGTAACAATGCAGCCAACATCAGCCTGCGATGGCTATTTGCCGCATTCTTTACCGCTATTGGTTACCCGATCGTCAAATTTCTGGAAATTCGCTGGAATCTGGCACATGGTGTCGATGGTGGCGGTGATGTATTTCAAATGTCTTACTATTACCTGACCTTCAATCATCTAGTACATGTCGGCTGGGGATTGCTGGGCATGATATGGATCATGTTCAGAACAGGTTTTGGTGGATATGACGCTGAAGATCACAAGGGGCTGATCGCCTTTGCCAGCTATTGGCATGCCACAGACCTGGTCTGGTTAATGATTTTTCCACTGTTTTATGTACTGCCATGACTCAAACACACAAACTTAGTCTAAGCTGGTTTCTATTGATGGCGCTCACCCTCAGTGGCATGTTAATGGGGGAATACGCCCAGCCGGGGTTTTGGGTAACAGTGAGCGTTGCCTGTATTACAGCCTTCAAGGGACGATTGGTTATCGATCAGTTCATGGAACTGAACCAAGCCAGCCCCGTGATTCGAAGAATCGTACGGAGCTTTGGCTTGGTCGTTCCATTACTGATGATACTGACCTATCTGCTGGGTGCTGAATTGGCAGCAGTAACACAACTGCCAGGGTAATATGGAACGCTGATTCAGGTTTTTTAGCGCCAGGATGACCACATAAATCAGTTCTTCCTTAGCATCCCATCGACAAAACGTTCGGCTTCATGCCAATCATCCAATTCATGTCCAGGATGAAAATTACGCGCTTCAGCGAGAAAATAAGCATGGCGCTGAATCATTTCATAGCGCTCCTGATCACTGACCACTTTTGCTACTGTTTTCTTAGCAACCACCTTCTTCTTGCTGCTCTTCTTTTTACTTACCTTCTTCTTCGCAACAACTTTTTTCTTAGCCACTTTCTTCTTGGCGGTCTTTTTCTTGGCAACTTTCTTTTTTGCCACAGTTTTTTTCTTTACTGCCGCTTTAGTAGAGGCATCATCTTTTTTCCGATTCATTTACTGCTCCATTTATT
>CAYXOS010000056.1:6375-16124 GCA_964467115.1 uncultured Sedimenticola sp. | reverse complement strand
ATGGCATGACTGCCACGCCCTTTGATATCAGCCACAAAACCAACGCCGCACGCATCGTGCTCGTTTGCCGGGTCATACAACCCCTGTTTCGGCGGCAAGGCACCGTAACTCATCGCAAACCTCTTCTTTTGTTGAGGGTTGCAGGCGAATAAAGCGTGCAACCGAATCAGAATATAGTATCTGGCCGCAATTCAGCGACAATCGCGAGGCGGCATCAAGCCACCATCACGGAACCCGCTAGGATACTTTAGAATGGGGAATCAGGCTAGTGGTTTTCTTAAGAACAGGTAAAATCAGCCGCCATAGCTGTTCAGGGTATCATTCAGGGCAGAAGCATCAAAATCCTTGCTAATCAAAGCATTACCAATTGCTTCCAATAGCACTAAACGCAACTGTCCAGATAGAACTTTTTTATCCACCGCCATCAGTTCCTTGAAGCGTTGCGCGGAAAGGTCGGTGGGCGGCATCGTCGGCAAACCAGCAGCCGCGATTAATTCAACGATGCGTTTTTCCTCTTCGACACTTAACCACCCCAATATCCGCGACATACGTGCAGCCATACACATTCCGGCACCAACGGCTTCGCCATGCAGCCACACCCCATACCCCATGCCTGTTTCTATGGCATGCCCAAAAGTATGACCGAAGTTGAGCAGCGCCCGCACTCCGGCTTCTTTTTCGTCCTCTGAAACCACCCGCGACTTGATAACACACGAACCTTCAATAGCATAGGCAAGAGCTGCTGGTTCCAATTCTCGAAGATTTTGAATATTTGCTTCCAACCAGGAAAAGTACGCTGCATCGGTAATAATGCCGTGTTTGATCACTTCCGCCAGCCCCGCTGACAATTCTCGTGACGGCAAGGTTTTCAGTGTATCAATATCAATGAGCACGGCGTTGGGTTGGTAGAATGCCCCAATCATATTTTTTCCCAAAGGATGATTGACACCTGTTTTTCCACCAACAGAGGAGTCAACCTGGGACAACAAGGTGGTAGGTATTTGAATAAAATCCACCCCCCGCTGGTAACAGGCAGCCGCAAACCCGGTCATATCCCCAATCACGCCGCCACCCAATGCAATCAGGGTGCACCCTCTGTCAAAGCGCTTTTCCAGCAGACAATCGAATATCTGGTTGAGAATATCCAGGGTTTTGTACTTCTCGCCATCTGGCAATACCACCTGTTCAACTTGCAAACCCTTCAGGCTGGCAAGCATCTTCTCCATGTATAAAGGAGCGACAGTTTCATTACTGACAACCAATAATTGCTTGGAATGGATATGGCGACAAACCAGCTCGGAATCACTGATCAATCCCTGACCAATGTAAATGGGATAACTGCGATCACCGAGATCGACTTCGAGTTTAGCGAGTAATTCTGACATCTTTCTCAAGCGCTTTCGAAATGCCTTACAACCTCTTTCACTACCGCCTGAGCAGAGCGTCCCTCGGTAGAAACCACCAGATCAGCAATCTCCCGATACTGGGGATCACGTTCTTCATTCAGGGATTTCAACATTTCCAGTGGATCTTCTGTTTGCAGCAGAGGACGATTCTTATCCTTGTATGTGCGCTCAAATTGCTGTTCGGGAGAACATGACAGATAAATCACATAGCCCCGGGCAGCCAACAGACGTCTGTTCTCTGGCTGAGTCACCGCCCCCCCGCCAGTAGCAAGCACTACGTTGTCCTGCTCTACCATATCTGCAATGGCTTTCATTTCACGCTTGCGGAAGCCATCCTCTCCTTCATATTCAAAGATCGTGGGGATATCTACACCGGTTCGCTGCTGGATCTCCTGATCCGTGTCCTCAAACTCCAGACCAAGAGATTGGGCCAGCTGCCGCCCGATGGTTGTCTTGCCAGCCCCCATAGGGCCAACCAGAAAGATACGACTGGGTTTCAGCATATGTCAATCACCTGATAAAAAAACGCCGATTATACCTGATTAATGATTATTAATATCTCACAACGGAAAAGGCACAGCCTGAGCCGTGCCTTTATCCTGATTTAATTGCTCAAATCTAACGCACTGTCATAGATTTCTTAATGATTTTTGGCGTGATGAAAATCAGCAACTCTTTCTTCCTGTCTTCCTTCAGCGTTTCCTTGAACGCAAAGCCCACGATAGGCAAGTCACCGAAGAACGGCACCTTTTCCTGAGCTTCCTTTTTCTCGCGCTCGAACACACCACCCAAGACAACGGTTTCACCATTATCCACCAGTACCCGAGTTTCTACTTCGCGCTTATTCAAAGGAGGAACACCCAATACCGCCCGGGTAAAGTCTGCATCATCTTTGGAGACGAGGAGATCCATAACGATACGATCATCAGGCGTAATATGCGGCGTTACTTCCAATTTCAACACGGCTTCTTTGAAAGCCACGTTAGTGGCACCACTTGAAGACGCTTGCTGGTATGGAATCTCAATACCTTGCTTGATAACAGCTTTGTTTTGATCAGAAGTAATCACTCGTGGACTGGAAACGATTTCACCACGACCTTCTTGCTGCATTGCCGTCAACTCCAGCTGCAACAAGTATGAGCCAACGGTTCCCAGCAGGAAGTTTACTGCGCCCCCACGTCCTGGAGCAAGTTGCTGAGGCAGGTTAACCATCAACGCCTCAGCCCCACTACCCGCCGCATTTTCTATACCGGGAGCAAGCCCGAAAGTACCGGAGGTATGTCCTGGCAAACCACCTGCCGTCAACAAACTGGCGTTACCGCCAACACTATTCTCTCTGTTGAAGCCAAATCGCACACCAATATCACGTGCGAAATCATCATTGGCAATAACCACGCGTGATTCGACCAACACTTGTCGAATCGGAATATCAAGCTTTTCCACCAAGGCCCGAATTTCGTTCAATTTAGTCGCAGTATCCTGCACCAATAGGGTATTGGTTCGTGCATCAATGGTGACATTACCACGCTCGGACAACAGTTGATTCCCCTCGGACTTCAACAAGGTGGCCAAGGCTTCGGCTTTCGCATAATTGATTTGGATCAACTCTGAATGCAAAGGCGCCAATTCTTCGACCTGCTTCTGAGATTCCAGATCAAGTTTTTCCCTGGCAGCAATCTCTTCTGTCGGCGCGACCAGAATAACATTACCGTTCTGGCGCATGGACAGCCCCTTGGTTTTCAGGATGATATCCAGCGCCTGATCCCAGGGTACATTTTTCAAGCGCAGGGTAATTCTGCCATTTACAGAATCACTTACTACCATATTCAGTCCTGTAAAATCTGCCAGCAACTGCAATACGGAACGCACTTCGATATCCTGGAAATTCAAAGACAGCTTGTCACCAACATAAGTCAGCTCTTTCTTTCTACGCGCCTCTTTTTCTTCCTTGGTAACTTCTCTGAACTCCAATGTATACAGGTCATCTGCCTGGTAAGCCAAGTGCTCGAATTCACCCTTGGTAGCAATCACCATGCGTGTATCCTTACGGTGTGGTTTGGTTACAATGCTTTGCACCACAGTAGCAAAGTCTGTTACATCCAACTCTCGCGCCTGCTCTGGTTCAACACCTGCTCCCAGGAAATCAAGAATAATATTGGTGCCTTCCTGACGCATATCCACAACCACATCGGGATTGGAAAGTGATATTTCCACCCGGGATACGCCTTTTCCCCCACGACGGAAATCGACATTGGTTATTTCTGTACGATTTTCTGCAGAGGAAGCGTTGTCAGCGGCAGCTTCTTTCGATTGCGATGCGTTATCAGCGGCGGATTCTACAAAACCACCATTGACCAACAATACAATCTTGTTGCCCTGTTCCCTAATTTCATATGGCAGTTTATTGGTTAAATTAACCACCACCCGAGTTTTATCCCCGGCCTCTATGGCAGTTACCGAACGCGTATTTCCAGAGCCAATATTTCTGGTTCTGGTTTTCAACCCGTTGCTCGTTTTTGGCAGATCCACCGCAATACGTGCCGGACTGTCAGTAGCAAAACTTGTTGCTCCCTGCACCGGTTCGGTGGTCTCCATAACAATTTGTACACGTCCTCCCGAAAGGATGGAATATGTTATGTTTTCCAGTGTATTTGCCACTGCATCGGTAACGAATGTTACTCCAAACAGCAGCCCGCACAGGAACATTTTTCTATTGATACCCATTTTGCCACCTACCATTACGGCCTCTCCTTAACTTTAATATCTCTCACCCAATGTTAGCGACGCCTGCCTTTCCAGGTACCCACCACCACCGTTTGGAATAAGTTCTTTTACGTTTATCTTTTCTTCGTCGATGCTAATAATCCTGCCGTCATTCTGACCGAGATAATTTCCTGCCTTTACCCGGTGAATGGTTCCTTCTGGGGATTGCACCAAAGCCCACATTGCGTCATCTTGATCCAATGTTCCAACCATTTTCAAGGCGTCCAGAGGGAAAGCTTCCAACTCCTCATGCCTGCGGTTTGGATCAGGTCGGGGCCCCGATGTATCCGAATTCGCTAGTACCCTTGATTCTCCATCTGTTGGAATAAATGGGTTTCTGCGATTTCCGCCTACATATAAATAGGTTTCTGCCTGCTTGATTTGTGGAATGGGATCGATAGGCGTAGCCGGTCTTGATTTTACTTCGGCCACAAAATCTTGCAAATCCCCCATATCCTGCTGGGCGCATCCCGCAAGCAACAATGACAATACAATCAGATATTGAAACTTCATCAACCCGCCTCCTCAAGATAGCGGTAGGTCTTTGCCGTCGCTTCCATTACTAACTTCCCGGAATCCAGCTGCGAAATCTTCACATCGTGTACGGTAACAATCCGTGGTAAAGCAGCCAATCCACTCACAAACTCACCAAATTCGTGGTAGTCACCAACAACCCTTATCTTAATCGGCAACTCAGCATAAAAATCCCGTTTGATTTCCGGCATGGGCTGAAACAGTTCAAACTCCAAACCTGCAGCCAACCCAGTCTGAGAAACATCGACCAGCAATGCAGCTACTTCTGTTTTATCGGGAAGCTGACGCAACATCGCGCCAAAGGACTCTTGCATTTCCTTTAGTTGTTCTCGATAAGCATCCAGGTTCACTGCTTTGGCTTGTTTAGTCTCCAACTCTCCACGCAAACTCTGCTCTGTTTTCTCTACACTTTCCAGAGTCAGATACTCATCTTTCATCAGGTAGTAATATCCTGCACCCGCAATGGCAGAACACAAAGCCAACACAGCTAACAGCTTGATCAATATTGGCCATTCACCAATATTCTCAAAACTTAAATCATTGAAATCGCTCAAATCCATGCCATTACTCCCCCCCGAAAGACATAATTGCTACCCGCTCGTAGTTCTGACGCAACATACTCATCATTTTTTCTGCGCATTGGGGTTAGCCTGCTTTGCTGTGAGTTCAAACTTACTCATGCCAGAACCAACATTCTTGTCTTTACTGTTGATCACTTTCAATTGCGCATCTTTCATCCAGCCACTTGCATCAATTGCTCGCATATAAGCCGATACCCGGGCATTTGATTGAGCTTGACCGTTCAAAGTTACGCCGGTACCTTTTTGCGCCAGACTTTCCAAATAGATGCCTTCCGGAATCGTTTTTACCAATTCATCAAAAAGATGCACGACCATGGGACGACTGGCTTGCAGTTCCTGAATAACATTCATTCTTGCCACCAGTTCCGCACGCTGTTTTTCAAGATCCTTTATTTCTTCGATCTTTTTATCAACTTTTGCAATTTCCGCTTTCAGGTAACTGTTTCTACTTTCCTGGTACTGGATCTGCTGCTGTACCTGCATGTACCAGAGAAAAACACCAAGTGCTGCAATCACTACAGCACCAAGCACCTGAAGTCCAAAATCTCTCTTGCGCTTCTTGCGCTCCGTTTCACGCCAGGGGAGGAGGTTAATATGTGCCATTATCCGAAACTCCTCAACGCCAGACCACAAGCAATCATCATTGCAGGAGCATCTCCACTCAATGCTTCTGCATCAACTCGAGAGCCTATGGACATGTTAGTGAAAGGATTGGCGACAACGGTATCCACGCCCAGTCGTTCTTGAATCAAATCATCCAACCCGACAATAGAGGAGGTTCCTCCCGCCAATATGATGAGATCCACATGGTTGTAAGGTGTGGCGCCCAAGAAAAACTGTATGGCTCGGTTGACCTGCTGAGCGACTGCTTCTTTGAACGGATCCAACACTTCGGCCTGATAGCTATCCGGCAACCCGCCATTGCGTTTCGCCATTCCTGCTTCTTCGAAAGACAAGCCGTAGCGTCTTTGAATTTCTTCGGTCAGCTGTCTGCCACCAAAATTTTGTTCGCGGGTATATACGGTTGTATTGCTGTGCAAGGCGTTCAATGTCGTGGTCGTTGCACCAATGTCCAACAGAGCAACGGTCAAGCCTTCGCCGCCATTAGGCCATTCCGAGGCCAATTCCTGGCAGGTTCGTTCCATGGCATAAGCTTCGACATCAATGACATCACAGTCCAGCCCGCCCATTCCCACGGCAGCGACTCGTTCATCAACCGTTTCGGAACGGCATGCCGCCAGCAACACATCGACCATCTGCGCATTTTTCTCACTGGGACCCAACACTTCGAAGTCCAGATTCACTTCCTCAAGAGGATAAGGAACATATTGATCCGCCTCCATCTCGATTTGTGCCTCCAGCTCCTTGTCGCTAAGCGAAGCGGCAACAGAAATGGTTTTTGTGATAACCGAGGAACCAGAAACAGCAAGTGCAGCCGTTTTTGCTCGTGTGCCAGATTTCTTGACGACCTTCTTTATCGCCTGTCCGACAGCTTCAATATCAACGATGCTACCTTCTACCATTACATTTGGCGGTAGAATTTCAACACCGTAACTCTCGACACGATAGCGATGACCACCGCGCCCCCCCTGCCGGCTCAATTCCAACAGTTTTACCACGGAGGAACTGATGTCCAATCCCACTCGAGGTGCATTTTTGCGACTAAAGAGACTCATTATTCAATATTCCGGAATATCCTTGTTTATTATTCAGGATGGGTCCTGTGAATGAGCAATGCCCCGTTGCAACAAACATCTACGTTCAGACCCCTTCTTTCAGTCTTCCAACCGACCTAGGTGTAAATTTAGCAAAAAAATGAAAGCAATGCTTTAATTCTTTCGCATAAGTTACTACCCAAACTATAGTTTAATGTGACGGCTCTCGCAAACTGAAATCACAATTAGGTTATTTGCACTCTGGTAATCCATTCAAATAACCCCATCT
Organism: uncultured Sedimenticola sp.; assembly: GCA_964467115.1. GTDB lineage: Bacteria > Pseudomonadota > Gammaproteobacteria > Chromatiales > Chromatiaceae > Thiolapillus. The sequence continues at coordinate 8,896 of CAYXOS010000056.1, read as the reverse complement.
GACAAGCAATCACACTGCTCATTCTGATCTCACACCAAACCCCGGTCAACGCTTCTTTTTGGCACTGAGACACAATACTAAGCTAAACTCTGCCCCTAACTCACCAAATCCACAGAACAACATCCTCAGCATGATCCTGTTTGGAAAAATACTAAAATACTTCTTTCTACTGCTTTTTCTTGGAATCGCCGTGGGCGCCCTGGTCATCGGCGGTACTTATTTGCATTTCCGTAGCGAGCTTCCTTCTATCGCCAATTTGCAGCAGATTCAGCTACAAGTCCCCATGCGGGTCTTTAGTGCAGACAACAAGCTGATTGCCCAATATGGTGAAAAGCGCCGCGACCCGGTATCGTTCGAACATATCCCGCAAGACATGGTGCACGCCTTCGTCGCCGCTGAAGATCAGCACTTTTTCCGGCATTATGGTATCGATCCAATCGGCTTGAGCCGTGCAGTAATTTCTCTGGCTCTCACGGGAAAAAAGCGCTCCGGTGGTAGCACCATCACCATGCAGGTTGCCAGAAACTATTATCTGACACGCAAGCGTACTTTTACTCGAAAAATACGGGAAATATTTCTCGCCCTGCATATTGAGCAGGAATTGAGCAAGGAAAAGATTCTTGAGCTCTACTTGAATAAAATCTATCTTGGACACCGTTCCTATGGGATAAAAGCCGCTGCACAAGTTTATTACGGGAAGGCATTGGATGAGCTTACCCTGGCTGAAACCGCCATGATTGCCGGGCTCCCCAAGGCACCATCCAACTACAACCCCATCACCAACCCCAAACGCGCCGTGCAACGACGTAATTACGTTATTCAACGTATGTTGAGCCTCAACTACATCAGCAAGGAACAAGCGGATATCGCCCTCAACAGTCCCGTTACTGCCAGCTTGCACCGGGCGAAAATTGAGCTGGAAGCACCTTATCTAGCCGAAATGGTACGGGATAAGCTGGTCAGTGAATATGGCAGCGATGCTTATACCAGCGGCATCAATGTCTACACCACTGTCACTGCAAAAATGCAGCAGGCAGCCAATGAGGGTTTACGCCAAGCCCTGGAAGACTATGACAGACGCCATGGCTGGCGAGGACCAGAAAAGCATTTCGACAACCTTCCTCAAGAATCCGACGCACTGGATCAATTACTTTCGGAAACACATCAAGTCCAGCAATTGATCCCGGCAATCGTTACTAAAATCGAAGATAAAGCCATTGAAGTCTATATTGGCAAGAATCAACGCCTATCCATTGATTGGGCAGGTCTGAAGTGGGCACGCCCTTATGTGGATGAAAGCCACCGGGGCGATCGCCCCAAAAAAGCTGAAGACATTGTATCCGTAGGCGACTTGGTCAGGATACATCAGCGGCAGGACAAAGAGGGGAATGATTACTGGCAACTGACTCAAATCCCGGCCGTCAGTGGCGCTTTGGTATCCATAAATCCCAGAGACGGCGCTGTGAATGCATTGGTAGGGGGATACGACTATTACAGCAGTAAATTCAACCGCGCTATTCAGGCAAAGCGACAACCAGGATCGGGGTTCAAACCCATTATCTATTCCGCTGCCCTGGAGGCTGGCTATACTGCCGCCAGCCTGATCAACGATGCCCCTGTGGTCATGGAAGCCAATGGCGATGACGATACCTGGCGCCCTGAAAACTATAGCGGAAAATTCTATGGTCCTACACGACTACGCTGGGCATTGACCAAATCTCGCAACCTGGTGTCGATCCGATTGCTGCGTGCCATGGGCATCAATCATGCCCTGGAACACGCCAAACGCTTCGGCTTTGATCCAGACAGCCTTCCTCACAGCCTGTCCTTGTCCTTGGGCAGCGGGGAAGTCACGCCGTTGCAAATGGCCCGTGCCTATGCCGTACTTGCCAATGGAGGCTATCTGATCGAACCCTATTTTATTCAACGCATCGAAAAAAATGGGGAAGAGGTATTCAGTGCCGACCCGCTGATTGCCGGCGAATGTGAAGAATGCCGCCATGCCCCCCAAACCTTGCCAGAAGACAATCGCTATATCATGTATTCCATGATGCAGGATGTTATCACCCGCGGTACCGGCATACGTGCAAGATCATTGAAGCGCTCTGATCTGGCTGGCAAAACTGGCACCACCAATGAACAACGTGATGCCTGGTTCAATGGCTATAATCAACACATTGTCACCAGCGTTTGGACCGGTTTCGACAACAACACCAAACTGGGTAAAGGCGAGGTAGGTGGTCGGGTAGCCCTTCCCGCCTGGATCGCATTCATGAAAGTCGCCCTGGAAGACATTCCCGATGACCCACCCAGCATGCCGTCCGATATCGTTACTGTTCGGATCGACAAAGACACTGGACTACAGGTTTCCAGCGGCCACAAAAACAGCATGTTCGAGATTTTTCGGGCAGGAAATGAACCACCAGCATCAGATGAGGAGACTAACACTTCCGATCCAGCCGAAGCCCCTCAGCAGGGCGATAGCAATGGCGCTGAGGTAAAACCGGATGATTTATTCTAA
>CAYXOS010000056.1:3229-6275 GCA_964467115.1 uncultured Sedimenticola sp. | reverse complement strand
ATCTATTGGGAAAGGGAAATATTTTCCTTGGGAATTTCGTTACCTTGTATGCGCCCACTGAGTATCCAATGATTCAATGGCGTGGTCGTTGCGCCACTGGTGAAATATTTTAAGGTGTTGTAGAAAATATAGTATCGGTCACCATCAGCTTCTGCGGTGGCAACCTGGAATTGATCCCACTCATAGTGATAGGTGGTTTTAGTACCCGTCAATGTAACGGTTCCATCCAGACTGACATCGACATCATCATATTTTTCTTCACTGGTCTCCTTGGAACGATGCGCTTTGTCCGCATTGACCACCATGCGCTCAATCTTCCCCACACCGTATTTTGGATTCGCCAGGGTGGTACGGGCAATCTTCAATAATTCTCCAGCATCGGCTACAGAAGCAGGCATTCTTACCAGTTTCAATGCCCGCTTTCGTTTTTGCATATAGTCAGTTTGTATTTGTTGCACCTTGGCTACCAACGCCGCACGCTGCGCATGTACTTCCGCATCACCCAGTAACTGAGACAAGGTAGCCGCTTCGGTATACAGGGTTTCAACCTCTTGCAAACGAGCAATTATGGTTTCTGCACGTCCTTTACCCAGGAACCAGCTATTGCGATTACCGGCATCTTCAGGGTCATAGCCCGCAATTGCATCCAGGGTTTGTCCAGCATGCTGCATATTCACATCAAGATAAGCTTTGAATTGCTTCAGTGCCTCATTACTGCTGCTTGTCACACCATTCAAGCCCCGCAGTATCCGATCGACATCATTCATATCATAGGCAGCACTTTGCTCTACAGTAAAACGATTGTTCGGCAGATATGCCTTTTGTCGAATAAGAGGCAAGGGTTTTGCCGCTATCTGGGCTTTATGTTGCACCGAAGCCAATTCCAGCAACCATTTCTTTACTTGTCCTTTTTGTAGCGGCAATACTGGTGCAGGGGGTAGCTTCAAGCTGTGCATCTGGGTATCAGCTGTTTTCATTTTGGTCTGCACATCACCCAATTTTGCCAGATCTTTCTGTGCCTGCCCCTTGCCAAAATCCAGCATTTTGCTGATTTTCTGTAAAGACGCGGCGGCGGCTTTCACATCAGGATCCCCGGAAAATTCGGAATATTTCGCCAAAGATTGTTGAAAGCGTCCGAGCAGCTTTTCATATTTGCTTACATAGGCGGCATCCTGAAATGGCTTTATTCCACCACGATCCAGGGTATCTGCGGCACTATCCATATCCCGCTTGAGCTTCTTCAACTGCACTCGATGATGGGAGATCATTTCTGCAGCTGGTTTTTTTGGCGCAGAATTGATTGTTGGCTGTGCAGCGGGAAGCTGTTTGTCTTGAGTGCTGCCAGCACTCTTGGAAACAGGATTCAGATAGGTCGTCAACGCTCCCACCAGGGCATTGTATCGCTGGTCTGCCTGTACCCATTCAGGGCTGCTGTGATCGGGCAGCGCATCCAGGGATTGACGTCGCAAATCCAACAGTTTGAGGGCACGCTTAACACTGGCAGGGTTGGGATTGGGTTGCCGGGAAAACTGTTGCTCATATTTTTGCACATCCTGTAGCACGAATTGAATCACGCGCTCAGAACGTTCATCTGCAACACTTACTGCTGAATGTAATACGGCCAGTACAACCAGAATCAAACGAAACGAGTGCATCTCTATCCTCCTTGGACAGCTGTAAATTTACTCAAACCGTAAAAACAGGGGTATTTATTTACGCCCGTCAAGGGGGTGATAGTCCCGCTTGGGCGCACCTTGATAAATCTGCCTTGGACGGCCAATACGGAATTGGGGGTCAGATACCATCTCCGTCCAATGAGATACCCAGCCTACAGTTCTGGCGATGGCAAACATCACCGTAAACATGTTATCTGGAATACCCAGAGCACGATAGATGATGCCAGAATAGAAATCCACATTCGGATAAAGTTTGCGCTCTACAAAGTATTCATCATTGGTCGCAATTTCTTCCAGTTTTAGTGCCAGTTCAAACAAAGGATTATTGCTGTCTGCCAGCTTTTGCAAAACTTCGTGACAAACTTCACGAATGATACGCGCCCGTGGATCGTAGTTTTTGTACACACGATGACCGAATCCCATGAGGCGATAGGGATCATTTTTATCTTTGGCACGAGCAATATACTTGTCGATATTCTTGACGCTGCCAATCTCTTCCAGCATGGTCAAAACGGCTTCATTTGCACCACCATGGGCTGGCCCCCACAAGGAGGTAATTCCAGCAGCAACGCAGGCAAAGGGATTGGCTCCCGAACTACCCGCAAGACGCACCGTAGAAGTGGATGCATTCTGCTCATGATCCGCATGCAGAATAAAGAGCAGATCCAACGCCCGTTCCGCCAAAGGATCAACCTCATAGTCTTCACAAGGTGTGCCCTTGAGCATATACATGAAATTCGCAGAATAGCTCAAGTCATTGCGCGGATACATGATCGGCTCACCAATATTGTGCTTGTGACAAGCCGCAGCAATAGTAGGAATTTTGGCAATCAGGCGATGGGCACAGATATCACGATGCCGCGCACTGAAAATATCCAGGGAGTCATGATAGAAACCCGCCAATGACCCAACCACACCCACCATCATCGCCATGGGGTGTGCATCGTAATGATAACCTTCGAAAAAGCGCAACAAAGCCTCATTCACCATGGTGTGATGGTTGATGATTTCTGAAAACCCATCGAGTTCCACTGCGTTCGGCAAGTCACCGTAAAGCAACAGATAGGCAACTTCGATAAAAGTGCTCTGTGCCGCAAGTTGTTCGATGGGGTAGCCGCGATAACGCAGAATGCCTTCGTCACCATCAATGTAGGTGATGGAACTGTGACAGCTGGCAGTGGATACAAACCCCGGGTCATAGGTAAATATCCCGGCATCAGCATACAAACGGGATATATCAACGGCATCTGGCCCTTCTGTACCTGAAATCAGATCGAAATCATGAGACGCCCCGGAAGGCTGAAGAATAAGTTTTGCTTGCTTGTCAGACATCACAGGACTCCATAAATCTTGTTTGTTATTGTTTAACG
>CAYXOS010000056.1:0-3129 GCA_964467115.1 uncultured Sedimenticola sp. | reverse complement strand
AACGCTTCTCTTTGTAACCTGAAACGCTTGGTTCAGGTGTATTTCTTATCACTGAAAACGGCGTATTCCATTCAGCTCAGTTTTTCAATATCTTCGTGTACTGCCGCGGCCGAAGCGGCAAAAGCCGATGATTCTTCAGCATTCAAATCCAGCTCTATGACTTCCGCCAATCCTCGTTCATCGAGAACACAAGGCACTCCCATGGCAATATCTGCCTGGCCATATTCTCCCTGGAGTATCGCCACACAGGGCAACAAACGTTTGCGATTGTGGCTGATTGCATCCACCATGGCGGCAATCGAAGCGCCTGGCGCATCATAGGCACTGGAGTTCTTGCGCAGTGCCAGAATTTCTGCTCCACCTTCACGGGTACGCTGGATTATATCCTGTAATCGCTCCGCACTGATAAAATGCGTGACAGGAATGCCGTTTATTGTACAAAATCTGGGCACAGGAACCATGCTGTCGCCATGACCACCCAGCACCAGGGTGGTAATGTCACGGCTGGAAAAGCCGGTTTCCATGGCAATGAAAGCTGCCATGCGTGACGCATCCAACACCCCTGCCTGTCCAAATACACGTTCTCGCGCCCACCCCGTGCGCTGCCACACGCGCCAGGTCAGTACATCCACAGGATTACTGACCACCAGTACCATGGCGTTGGGCGCATATTCAAGAATATCGTCGATGATGCCATCAATTATCGACACATTGGTGTCCAATACATCTGAACGAGACATGCCCGGCTTACGCGGAATACCTGCCGTAATCACCACCAAATCAGCCCCGGCGAGATCCGCCGAATCATTGCTTCCGACCACTTGAGTATCAAAATTAAAAAAGGGCGAGGTCTGAAGAATATCCAACGCAACACCCTGAGGCGCATCTTCACGGATGTCGATCAACACCACTTCCCGACATATTTCCTGTTCAGCAAGGATCTGCGCGGTGGTTTCACCGACACGCCCTGCCCCTACGATCACGACTTTGTTCATAATTTCCTCCTCCTGCATGATGTCTCTTCAAGCATAGCAGGGGAAGAAAAATTCACTCAGGACAAACTGTCCATGGGAGGATAATGTTCCGGCCAGGCACCTTTGGCTACCCCGCTTTCTATTGCCGCTTTTGCCACTGCGGGCGGAATAGTATCGCGCAGGCGCTTGTCCAGGGGCTTGGGCAGAATATAGTCCATGCCGGATTGCAGTTCACTCAAGCCATAGGCCGACAATACGTCCTTGGGCACCGGCTCATGGGTCAGATTTTTTAAAGCATTCACTGCAGCGATCTGCATGGCTTCGTTGATGCAGCAGGCACGCACATCCAAGGCTCCCCGGAAAATAAAGGGGAAGCCCAATACATTGTTGACCTGATTGGGATAATCAGAACGCCCAGTCGCCATAATCAGATCATCTCGAACCTGGTTGGCAACTTCGGGGCGAATCTCCGGTACCGGATTAGACAGGGCAAACACAATGGGGCGAGCCGCCATAGACGCCAACATCTCCGGCGCAACCAGATCCGGCCCAGAGACACCAATAAATACGTCAGCACCCTCCATGGCTTCTGCCAGGGTTCGCTTGTCCGTATCGGCTGCCACACTGAATTTGCAAGGACTGAGATTGCCACGACTGGCATGAATAACCCCTTGGCGATCCAACACCAATATGTTGTTGCGGTGCGCCCCCAGGTTGCATAATAAACGCACCGCAGCGATGCCCGCAGCCCCGGCACCCAGCACCACGATTTTGGCATCTTCCAGGGTTTTTCCCTGAATTTCCAAGGCATTCAGTAGCCCAGCCGCAATGATGATCGCCGTACCGTGTTGATCATCGTGGAAAACAGGAATATCCAACCGCTCCACCAACGCCTGCTCGATTTCGAAACAGTGAGGCGCCGCAATATCTTCCAGGTTGATACCACCAAAGGTCGGCGCAATACGCACTACCGTATCGATGAATTCATTTGGATGCTCGGCATCAACTTCTATATCAAACACATCAATGCCGGCAAAATGTTTGAATAACACCGCTTTGCCCTCCATGACCGGCTTGCCTGCCAGGGAACCCGTACGCCCCAATCCCAATACCGCCGTGCCATCAGTGATTACCGCCACCAGGTTTCCCTTAGCGGTATATTTGTAGGCATCTTCAGGATTTTCTGCAATCCGCCTCACGGGCTCCGCAACGCCGGGAGTATAAGCCAATGCCAGATCCCGCTGGGATGCAGTAGATTTGGTCAATTCAACGCTGATTTTCCCCGGAACCGGGTACTGGTGATATTCCAGTGCGGCCTGATTGATGTCTGCATCCAAATCTTTACTCATAACCTAGTCTCCTCGGTGCCAACTGGATGATTACTCCAGCCCGATAAACGAAAAAGGCGCCACGAGGGCGCCCTTTAGAACTGATATGTGATTCCGATCAGCGAGCGTAACGCTTGCGGAATTTGTCCACGCGACCGGCAGTGTCCATCATTTTCTGTTGTCCAGTGTAGAAAGGATGACAGGCGGAACATATTTCAATGTTCAAGTCTTTGCCCATGGTGGAACGGGTTTCAAAGGTATTGCCGCAACTGCAAGTAACCTTGATGTCATTGTAGTCAGGATGGATGTCCGCTTTCATGTCCGTCTCCGGTCTTTGACCGCTCAAGTTAGTTCGATAGTTAACGCAATGGCGTTACAGAATCGCGCATTTTAGGGAACTGAAAAATAAATATCAAGTGCTAATTTCCTTAAGGAAGATTTGATTGATTCTGGCGCGAGCAAATTATGGTGAAAAATTATTCAGTTCAAGACCAAGATCGCAGCAAATACCCCAGGGCATCCTCTCTTGCGCGTAGATGCCAATCATGAACTAATAGAGGTGCTCTGAATTCGATCCAGACGGATGCGTTGCTGCTCACTCGCCTCACCCTTGACGCAGAGGTATTCGGCGCCATTTTTCGTCTGCACATCCAGCACTTGCCCCTTCATATGCTGCTTTTCACCCCGTTCATTCACAAAAACCAAACTGATTTTCTGGCGATGCATTGCAAAAAGCTCATATTCACTATGCAATCCACAGGAAATGGGCTGGTATTCACTCATTGTGCGCGCACACTCAATTTTGCACCTTCTTCCACAGCAAAACC
>CAYXOS010000055.1:0-16133 GCA_964467115.1 uncultured Sedimenticola sp. | reverse complement strand
ATGCGTGCGGCGTTGGTTTTGTGGCTGATATCAAAGGGCGTGGCAGTCATGCCATTGTTGCCCAGGGTCTGACTATTCTGGACAGACTGACTCACCGTGGTGCGGTGGGCGCTGACCCCAAAGCGGGTGATGGCGCTGGCATCTTGCTACAGATCCCGGATGCCTTTTTTCGTCAGGCGGTGGATTTTGACCTGCCCGAAGCCGGGACATATGCGGTAGGCATGGTGTTTTTGCCCGCGGAAGACGGTTCCGCAGAGAAAATTACCACCATCGTCGACAAATATATTGCCCAAGAAGGACAGGTATTGTTGGGGTGGCGCGATGTGCCAGTAAACAATGCTGATCTTGGGGAAAGTGTTATTCCTACCGAGCCTGTCATTCGCCAGGTGTTCATCGGGCAAGGGGATAATTGTGTCGATCAAGCTGCCTTTGAACGCAAATTGTTCGTATTGCGCAAGCAGGCAGAAAACGAAGTCAGAGATGCAGATATTGCGGGCAAGGAAGGATTCTATTTCTCTTCTCTGTCTTCGCGCACCATTGTTTACAAAGGTATGCTGCTGGCAGCACAGGTTGGTGATTTCTACCCTGACCTCAAAGATGAAGCCCTGTCTTCCGCTTTGGCTCTGGTACATCAACGTTTTTCTACCAATACCTTCCCAACCTGGGATCTGGCTCATCCGTTCCGTATGATTGCCCACAATGGTGAAATCAACACCATGCGTGGCAATGTCAATTGGATGGCAGCCCGTCGTCACTCCATGGCATCCGATATTCTGGGCGATGACCTGGACAAAATATGGCCCCTGATTCCCGAAGGGCAGTCTGATTCCGCTTGTTTCGACAACGCTCTCGAACTGTTGATCATGGGTGGCTATTCCATGGCTCATGCCATGATGTTGCTCATTCCGGAAGCCTGGAGTGGTAACAAGCTCATGGACGACAAGCGTCGTGCCTTCTACGAATACCATGCAGCATTGATGGAACCGTGGGACGGCCCAGCTGCGGTCGCCTTTACCGATGGCTTGCAGATTGGCGCAACATTGGATCGGAATGGACTTCGTCCGGCGCGTTACCTGATCACCGATGATGGATTGGTGGTGATGGCATCGGAAATGGGTGTACTGGATATCCCTGAAGAAAAGATCGTCAAGAAATGGCGTTTGCAGCCAGGCAAGATGTTTCTGATTGATATGCAGCAAGGCCGCATTATTGACGATGAAGAACTCAAGTCTGAATTGTCTGGAAGCAAGCCTTATCAGGATTGGCTGGATAAAACCCAGATTCGTCTGGAGAATCTGCCGCCTGCTATTGGCACTATGGCACCTGATGAAGAAGTATTGCTGGATCGCCAACAGGCATTTGGCTACACCAACGAAGATCTGAAGTTTTTGCTTACGCCCATGGTTTGTACCGGGCAGGAAGCGATTGGTTCCATGGGAGCGGACAATCCGCCATCGGTATTGTCCAATCGTGCACGGCATTTGAGCACTTACTTCAAGCAGAATTTTGCCCAGGTGACCAATCCACCTATCGATCCGATTCGTGAAGAGATCGTCATGTCTCTGGTTACCCTCATCGGTCCCCGCCCAAATCTACTGGGTCAGGGTAGTGGTGGTGAGGATATGCGCCTGGAAGTGAAGCAACCGGTTTTGACCAATGCTGATCTGGAAAAGGTGCGACAGATTGAAGACAGTTGCAACGGGGCATTTCGTACCCGCACTCTCAATGTCACCTATGCTGCAGCTGACGGTGCCGATGGCATGGAGTCAGCACTGAATGCTTTGTGTGCGACCGCAGAACAGGCGGTTCGTGATGGACACAATATTCTGATTCTGTCAGATCGACGCGTAGATGCCGATAACCTGGCGATCCCCATGTTGCTCGCAACATCTGCGGTACATCATCATCTTATTCGCCAGGGCTTGCGTACCGAGGCGGGTCTGGTGGTAGAGACCGGTGCGGCTCTGGAAGTCCATCATTTTGCGACCCTGGCAGGCTATGGTGCAGAGGCGATCAACCCCTATCTGGTTTTCGAGACCATTCAGGACATGTTGCCGGAATTGCCCGAAGCACTGGATTTTGCCGAAGCGCAAAAAAGATACATCAAGGCTGTGGGCAAGGGCTTGCATAAGGTCATGTCCAAGATGGGTATCTCCACTTATCAGTCCTATTGTGGCGCACAGATTTTTGATGCTGTGGGCTTATCCAGCCCATTTGTCGACGCCTATTTCACTGGCACGGCTACCACCATCGAAGGTATTGGTCTGGCAGAAGTTGCGCGTGAAGCAGCGCGTTGGCATGAAGCAGCCTTTGGTGATGCCTTGATCTATCGCAAGCAGTTGGATGTCGGTGGTGACTACGCCTGGCGTCAACGTGGCGAGGCTCATGTCTGGACACCAGATACCATTGCCAAACTGCAACATGCGGTGCGTGGCAACGATGCGGCTACCTATGACGAATACTCTCGTCTGATCAATGAACAGACTGAAAAGCTTCTGACCCTGCGTGGTCTGATGGCATTCAAGTGGGCGGAAAACCCCCTTCCACTGGACGAAGTGGAACCGGCAAAAGAAATCGTCAAACGTTTCGCTACTGGAGCCATGTCCTTTGGCAGTATTTCCTATGAAGCCCATTCCACCATGGCGATTGCCATGAATGCCTTGGGTGGAAAATCCAATACGGGTGAAGGTGGCGAAGAGCCTGAACGATTCAATCCTTTGCCTGATGGTTCAAGTAACCCTGAGCGTTCTGCTATCAAGCAGGTCGCATCCGGGCGCTTTGGTGTGACCACCGAATATCTGGTGAATGCAGATGATATCCAGATCAAAATGGCGCAGGGCGCCAAGCCGGGTGAGGGTGGTCAGTTGCCTGGTCACAAGGTCAACAAGCAGATTGCCCGCGTGCGTCATTCCACACCTGGCGTGGGACTGATCTCACCGCCGCCCCATCATGATATCTACTCTATCGAGGATCTGGCGCAGTTGATTCACGATCTAAAAAATGTGAATCCAAAGGCGCGAATTTCTGTGAAGCTGGTGTCTGAAGTGGGCGTGGGGACCGTCGCGGCTGGCGTTTCCAAAGCACATGCAGATCACGTTACCATTTCCGGTTTTGATGGCGGTACTGGTGCTTCACCGCTGACCTCCACCAAACACGCAGGATCATCCTGGGAGATTGGACTGGCAGAAACCCACCAGACCCTGGTGATGAACCGTTTGCGTTCGCGCATTTGTGTGCAAGTCGACGGTGGTATGCGTACCGGTCGTGATGTGGCTATTGGTGCCTTGCTGGGTGCTGATGAATTTGGATTTGCTACAGCGCCATTGATTGCTGAAGGCTGTTTGATGATGCGCAAATGTCATCTCAATACCTGCCCCGTGGGTGTGGCAACTCAAGACCCCGAATTGCGCAAGCGCTTTATGGGCAAGCCCGAGCACGTCATCAATTACTTCTTCTTCGTGGCAGAAGAGTTACGTCAGATCATGGCGAAGCTGGGCTTCCGTAGCGTGGAAGAAATGATCGGTCAGGCTGATCACCTGGATATGCGTTCTGCCATCGATCACTGGAAAGCTCAGGGCTTGGATTACAGCCGTTTGCTAACCAAGCCAAAAGCGGCAGCAGGTGATACGGTGTACAACAGCCAGGTCCAGGATCATGGTCTGGATCAGGCGCTGGACAATGAACTCATTGCTCAGGCGCAACCAGCGCTGGAAAATGGCGAAGCCGTGCAGATAAGCGTGGATATCCACAACTACAATCGCACCTTCGGTACCATGCTTTCCGGCCGCGTTGCAGAAAAATACGGTTTTGCCGGTTTGCCCGACGACAGCATACACATCAAGGCTTCCGGTACTGCAGGTCAGTCCCTGGGCGCCTGGCTGGCACGTGGTGTCACCATTGAGTTGGCTGGAGAAGGCAACGACTATGTAGGCAAGGGCCTGTCTGGGGGCAACATCATTATCTATCCTCCCCAAGATTCCGCCATTGGCAATGCTGAAGAGAACATCATTGTCGGGAATACTGTTCTGTATGGCGCTATTGCCGGAGAATGTTATTTCCGCGGTGTGGCGGGAGAGCGTTTTGCCGTGCGTAATTCCGGTGCTACCGCCGTTGTCGAAGGGGTTGGTGATCACGGTTGTGAATACATGACCGGTGGCATCGTGGTAGTACTGGGTAATACTGGGCGCAACTTCGCTGCGGGTATGTCTGGTGGCATTGCCTATATCCTGGATGAAGACGGTAATTTCGAGCAACGTTGCAATATGGCGCAGGTCGAACTGGAACCCATCAAGGAAGAAGACGATGCCCTGGAACGTCTGGAACACATGGGTGGTGATCTGGAAACCAAAGGACGTGTGGATGTCTCCCATGACATGACACGCTTTGATGCCATTCGTCTGCGTCAGATTATCGAAAAGCATCTGCATTACACCAATTCTGAAATGGCGCGCAGGATTCTCGATGACTGGAACGGTTATTTGAGCAAATTTGTCAAAGTCATGCCCGTTGAATACCGCCGCGCATTACAGGACATGCAGGCAGAGCGTGATGCTGCACAAGTTGCCGGGTAAATGCAGAACTGAATATAACCAAGGTCTGATTTGCACCCCGGTGCATCTCAGACAGAATCGCTGAAATTGATTGGATTTAGGTAACAACCCATGGGCAAACCAACAGGTTTTATGGAATACGAACGACTGGATCGCAGCTATGCGCCAGTCGCTGATCGTGTCACTCATTATCAGGAATTCGTGATTCCCTTGTCTGATGAACAACTGCAGATTCAGGGAGCGCGTTGTATGGATTGCGGGATTCCCTTTTGTCATCAAGGGTGCCCGGTGAACAACATTATTCCTGAATGGAATGATCTGGTATATCGCAACGATTGGGAAACAGCGTTGGAAGTGTTGCATTCCACCAATAACTTTCCCGAAGTTACCGGACGCATTTGTCCCGCGCCTTGCCAGGAATCCTGCACCCTGAACCTTCAGGATCAGCCCGTGACCATCAAGACCATTGAATGCGCCATTGTCGACAAGGGTTGGGAGCAGGGCTGGATCAAGCCTTTGATTCCTGAACATCGCACGGGCAAACGTGTTGCTGTAGTGGGTTCTGGTCCTGCGGGTATGGCTTGCGCCCAGCAACTGGCGCGTGCCGGACATGACGTGGTGGTGTATGAAAAGGCGGACCGTATCGGTGGTCTGCTGCGCTATGGCATTCCTGACTTCAAGTTGGACAAAACCCTGCTGGATCGTCGAGTGGCGCAAATGCGTGCCGAAGGGGTGGAGTTTCACGTCAATACCTGTGTGGGTGAAGACATCAGTGTTGATGATCTACGCAACAAATTCCACGCCTTGGTGATGGCGGGTGGTTCCGAGCAACCCCGGGATCTACCTGTACCAGGCCGCGAACTGAATGGCGTCCATTTCGCTATGGAATTCCTTATTGCCAATTCCAAGAAAGTACAGGGAAACCTCTGTTCCGATGATGATTTCATCAGTGCAGAAGGCAAGCATGTGGTAGTTATCGGTGGTGGTGACACGGGTTCTGACTGTGTGGGTACCTCTACCCGGCATGGTGCGGCTTCCATTACTCAACTGGAATTGATGCCCAAGCCGCCGGAAAAAGAAAACAAGGAGCTGACCTGGCCCGACTGGCCCAACAAAATGCGTACTTCCACTTCTCAGGAAGAAGGTTGTGAGCGTATGTGGCAGGTACTGACCAAGGAGTTTGTCGATGACGGCAATGGACAGGTCAAGGCCGTGCGTTGTGTCAAAGTAGACTGGCAGAAAGATGACACCGGAAACTGGCAGATGTCAGAAGTCGATGGCTCGGAATTTGAATTGAAGGCCGATCTGGTGACCCTGGCAATGGGCTTCGTGCATCCTGTGCATGGCGGCATGATCGAACAATCCGGTGTCGCCCTGGATGCCAGAGGCAACGTCAAAGGCGAAACCGAGGGCGAAAAATCCTATGCCACTTCTGAAGATGGCGTGTTTGCCGCCGGAGACATGCGACGCGGACAATCCCTGGTGGTGTGGGCGATACGCGAGGGCAGACAGTGCGCCCGCTCTGTAGACCAGTATCTCATGGGGAGTTCTGAACTACCCCGATAAGCGACGGAGAAGGCGTGATGCTGAAAGATTACTGGTACATCGCCTGCCCTACTCGAAAACTGAAAAGCCAGCCGCTTGCCCTGGAAATCTTTGGGCAAAGGCTGGTTTTTTTTCGGGATGAAAAAGGTCGTCCACAGGCAATGGATGACTGTTGCCCCCATCGACATGCGCCCTTGTCCGCAGGAAAAGTCGTGGATGGCAAGCTGACCTGCCCCTATCATGGCTGGCAGTTTCATGGCACGGGAGAATTGGCTGAAATTCCTTATGCAGCGGATGAACGGCCTCAGGATTGCGCCATACCCGCATATGCCTGCGTTGAACAAGATGGCTATGTCTGGATTTGTCCGGGAGAGAAAACTCCAAAGCATGCACCCATGGCGTTTCCCCATCTTTCCAAACCGGGCTGGACCAGCTTTCGTATGCAGACCTTGTTCAATGCCAATGTGGAAGCCTGTCTGGAAAACTTTCTCGATTGTCCTCATGCCACCCATGTGCATCGCTATTGGTTTCGTACCCCCGTAGCTCGTCCGGTAAAAGCCATTGTCGAGATGCTGGAAGACGGTGCAGTTACCGAATACTTCGAAGAACCCCGGGAAAAAAGTCTGGTGTGGTCATTGTTGTCTCCGGGGAAAGCCACGGCAATGACCCATACCGATCGCTATATCATTCCGGCGACCAGTCGTGTGGATTACGAGTTTGCCGATGGCAAAGCCTACAGCATCACCTCTTCCTGCACTCCTGTGGACGACAGCCATACCCGAGTGTTTACTGTGATCAGTTTTCGGCGGGGGTGGTTGGGGCCCTTGATCCGATTATTCTTCCATCCCTTGTCCAGAATCATCATCAATCAAGATGTTCGTATGCTGGCAATGCAGGCCGAGAATATAGAAAATCGTGGCAAGGTGGACTTCGTGGCTGTGGAGCAGGATGTCTTGTTCCAGCCGATTATGGAATGGCGTAAGTCCATAAGTGAAGATCTGCCTGCACCGCAAGCGGGAAAAACCTGGCAAGTGGAATTGCGTTTATGAGCGCAAGCCCCCGATTGTCCGCGCAAACGGTTTCTGCGCAAGCACTCAGCAGTAAACAGCGCAATACCATGTATGCCTTGTATGATTGTTACTATGAGAACACATCCGCCCAAGCTTTTGAGCGCGACCTGGAACACAAAACCCATGTGTTGTTATTGAATGATGAGCAAGGGAGGCTGCAAGGCTTCACCAGTCTGGCTGTTGCAGAAATGGAAGTACAAGGAAAACAACTGCGCTATATCTATTCGGGGGATACCGTTATCCACCACCAATACTGGGGTGAGCAAAGCCTGCCTCTTGCCTGGTGTGAATTGGCGGGAAGCATAAAATCCCAGGCACCGGATGTTCCCCTGTATTGGTTTTTGATTGTGAAAGGTCATCGCACTTACCGATACCTGAAAATATTTTCCCGTCAATATTTTCCTGCGCCCAATGTAACCACGCCACCTGACATGCAAAGGATCATGGATGCCATGGCGGGAAAGCATTTTGCTGAATATTACAATGCGGCTACGGGCATCATTCACTTTCCAACATCCAGGGGGAATCTTCGCCAGCAATGGATGGCAGTGGATGAGGGACGAAAAGAAAAACCGGAAATTGCATTCTTTTTGCAACGCAACCCTGGGCACGGGCAGGGAGATGAGTTGGTATGCCTGACGGAATTACACAGTGACAATCTGCGACGTTTTGCCTTGAAAGGGTTTTGTCGCGGGTTGGCTTAGGTTATGGATGCCTGGCAAGACATAAAAAACAACTTACAGGGAGAGCGTCATAGCTTCCTCGTTGCTGCTGGTAGCGCTGAAGAAACACAACAGCAACTCCTGAGCGCGATTCTGCAGCGTCACCAGCACACAGCCTTCGGCAAGGAACAGGGGTTTTCTGCTGCTCATGATCCTGTGGCATTCATACAAAGTTTGCCGGTGTCTGACTACTCCGGTCTAAAGCCCTGGATAGATGCAACAGCGACCACTGACCCCAATGCACTGATTGCGGATCTTTCCCATTTCGAGTTGACTGGTGGTAGTCAGGGTGGGGCAAAACTGATTCCCTATGGAGCCTCTGGCATGGGGGCTTTTCAGTCAGCACTGTTTCCCTGGATGGAGGATTTGCTACAGCATCGCCCTGGTATTTCCAGAGGTCATGCATACTGGTCCATCAGTCCTGCAGTCCCCGTTGCTGATTCCAGTTCAGCAGGTATTCCCATTGGCTTGGGAAATGACGCCTTGTATTTTGGTGAACAATTGGCGGCTTCCATTTCCCGAACCCTGGCGGTTTCCATGCAAGCTGCCTCATACAAAGCCTATTCAGATTGGCAGTTGTATACCTTGACGCAGTTGCTACTGAGCGAGGATTTGAGCTTTATCTCTGTCTGGAGTCCGAGTTTTTTGTGCATGTTGGTCAAAGGACTGCACAGCCAATTCCACAGGCTTATGCAACAGCTTCCCGGCGCATCAGCGCGAAGATTAAAGCAGGCTGTTGGAGAAGGTGAGGTTGATACCCAGCAATTGTGGCCACAGCTGGATACCATCAGCTGCTGGACCCAGGGTGCGTCACAACAATTCATTCCCGAGTTACAACAACTGTTTCCCCAGGCAAATATTCAGGGCAAGGGATTGTTGGCGACAGAAGCTGTTGTGTCCTTGCCTCTGTATCAGGCATCAGATCCTGTGCTCGCAATCAATAGTGGCTACTTTGAATTTCGTGCTCAAAGCGGAGAGTTGTGTTCATTGACCGGTGTGAAACAGGGGCAGACCTACGAGGTCATTGTCACCAATGATTTGGGAATGTACCGCTACGCCATGGGGGACTTGGTGGAAGTGACAGGATGGTATGAACAAGTGCCCTGTCTGGGGTTTGTGGGGAGAAAAAATAGTAGTGATCTGGTGGGTGAAAAGCTGCATGAAGCATTTGTTTCCCGTATCCTAATGAATGAGCCGGGCTATTCGTTGCTCTGTGCTCATTCAAGTTCTCAACCTCATTATCGACTATTGGCAGACAGTCAGGCGGTTGATGTACAGCGAGTTGAGCAGAAGCTGCGGGAGAATCCTCAGTATGACTATGCAAGGCGGATGGGTCAGTTATCCCAACTCAGGTTTGAATATGTGCCTGGGTTGATGGATTGTTTCCAGCAATGGCGACAACAGCAAGGCCAGGTTCTGGGGGACATCAAACCCATGCCGTTGTTGCCTGACGATCAATTCCTGAAATTCATCCAGCGTCGGAAATGAGCAAGTTTTCTTTCAGCCTGGCCTCGATGCAAGATGACGCTGCCCTACGCCAGCGCATGGCGAAGGACATCATGCAGGGGAATATTGCTGTCAGTTTTCGGCGTGAACCATCTTACTTCATGGGCTCCCAGGTGCAGGGTGAACGCAGTCAGGTAATAAAATGCGTGGAGAATGCAACGGGCAAGATTGTTGGTATGGGAGCCAGAAGTGTGTCGCGAGCGTGGATCAATGGCATTCCGCAAGACTTGGGCTATCTGGCAGATTTGCGGGGTGATCCCGAATATCGTGGTGGAACCCTGTTGGCGAGAGGCTATGGATATTTGCGTCAACTACATGTTGCTGATCCTGTGGATCTGTATTATTCCTTGATTCTCGAAGGAAACCAGGTGGCACTGGACAGTTTGACAGCCGGACGAGCTGGCTTGCCCCGGTATGAACCCATGGGGCGCATTCTTACCCCAGCCATCCATCTGGATTTGCCAAGGCGACGGGTGAAACAATCAGGTTTGAAGATACAAACCCCGAAACGAGAACAGCTGCCCTGGATATTTCAGTTCATCAACGACGAATATCAAAGCAAACAATTCGCGCCCAAATATGGCGTGAAAGACTGGCATACCCCCCGTATGCAGGGTTTGGAATTGCAGGACATTCTGGTGGCGACCAGGGGCAATGATATTGTGGGTGTGATTGCGGCCTGGGATCAACAATCCTTTCGCCAAACCGTTATCGAAAGCTACAGCCGGGAGCTGAAGATGGTGCGCCCTTTCTACAATCTGCTGTCCCGATTAACCCCGCTCAAACCCCTGCCAGCGCCAGGACAGGTGGTTCCTTATTTCTATCTGGCTCTGTGCGCCATCAAGGATGATTCAGAAACTGTTTTTCGCTTACTGTTGTCTCATCTGTATCAACAGCGGCGCAATGGGCTGTGGCATTACTTTATTGCGGGTCTGCATGAAATGAATCCCCTGGCAAAGGTATTGCAAGAATATCGTCAAATCCCAGCGGCTGGGCATTTGTTTGCAGTCAGTTATGCGGATGCGCCACAACAGATAACGCCGCTGGATGAGCGTATTCCTCACATCGAGATTGCAGCGGTATGAATTGGTTGCGTGTTCCCAACTGGAAAGATCCACGTGTTCCCGTAGCCGGGTTGCAAATCCTGTATTTGTTACTGGGGCTGACCCTGCTGGGGTTCAATCGCACCCCCATGCAGTTGCTGGTAGTCATTGTTTCTGCCTGTGTATTGGATGTGCTGTTGCATCGCTGGATACGCGGTGCCTGGCTGTTTCCTTTCAGCGCGTTTATCACCGGTTTGTCTCTAAGCTTGTTGGTGAATTATGCCCATGGATATTGGCTGCCATTGATTCCTGTGGTGCTTGCCATTACCTCCAAATACTTGTTTACGGTCAAGGGGCGGCATGTGTATAACCCCTCCCTGTTCGGCATTGTCGCCAGCCTGTGGCTGGCGAATGACATGATCAGCATATCGCCAGCTTATCAGTGGAACGGTATTCCCGCTTTAGGCATATTCATTGCTACTGCAGCATTGATGTTGTTCGTGCTGCGCATAAAGCGTGCTCTGCTCATTGCCAGTTTTCTGTTTTTTTTCACCCTGGCGCTGCTGTTACGCGCCTGGATCATGCGTCATCATATTCCACCGGAAACCCTGATTTTAGGAACCCTCAGTGCCCCGGCATTCTATTTGTTCACCTTTTTCATGATTACCGATCCCGCGACTTCACCCTCGAGCCGCCGTGGACAAATACTGATGGCATTGGTGATTGTGCTCATCGATTTCTTTCTGCATATCCGGGAAACACTTTCTACCCTGTTCTACGCCGCGTTTGTCTGGTACAGCATGTACGGGATTTGGCGTTGGTATCAGCAAAGACAAAGTTCAAAGAAATATCATGTCGAGGGGCAAGGGTTGAAAAAAGCCCTGTTGTTAACGGTGCTGCTCATGGGGATGGGTATCTGGCATGGGGCGTTACTGAATGGCAAAACCGTTACTGCGGATTTTTATTTGACCGAAATACCTTCAGCGAGGACTGGCATCAGCACCCATCCCGGGAATGTGTTGCAGCAAGTGGATGCACGTCTGGCACATGTCGCCAAATGGCTGTTGTCAGTCGGTGATGCAGTGGCTGTGTCCGATTTCAATAATGATGGTTTGCAGGATGTTTTTATAACCTATCCGTTAAAGGCAAGCCAGGACAGGGCGGCCTTGTATCAAAACCTGGGTGACTTTCGTTTCTCCCGAGTGCCGTTGCCAGCACTGGATGATTTTGTTTCTCATCCAGAGATGCATGGATTGCCTGCGGCAGCCCTGTGGCTGGATTATGACAATGATGGCGACAAGGATTTGTTGATCGCGGCGGGTTACGGTTATCCCCGTCTGTTGCAAAATCAGTTGCTGGAGACTGGGAGCGTGGCATTCAAGGATGTCAGTGAAGAAAATGGGATGCATCATTTCACCGTCAGTCTGACCCTGAATGTGCTGGATATGAACCGGGATGGCTGGCTGGATCTGTATATCGGAAACGCCATGCCGCCCTATCTGTCAGGGTATTCTCAACCTACCCCCTTTACCTTGTTTGATCTTCCCGCACCTGAGTACGAAGGTGACCGGCGGGCACTGAATGTCATGCATCGTTCCTGGCACAATGCCGACAATGGGGGAAAGGACTTGTTCTTCTTCAATCACAACGGGCATTTTGAACAGGCTGATGTTGACTCGCTGGGCTTGGGAGAAACCCGCTGGACCTTGGATGTAGGAACCGGGGATCTAAATAACGATGGTTGGACGGATTTGTATGTCGCCAATGACTTTGGCCCTGATTCCCTGTACATCAATCGACAGGGCAACTATTTTGAAGCCATTCGTGGCAGCTTGCGTAACACCTTGGGAAAGGATACCTACAAGGGAATGAATTCATCTCTTGGGGATATTGATGGCAATGGTTTTCTCGATATCTATGTTTCCAATGTACACGAACCGCTACAGGCGGAAGGTAGTTTACTGTGGATGAACAATGGGCGGGTCGATACCCTCGGAGCTGCTGCTTTCAGTGATCAGGCAAGCCGCAAGAATGCGCTCAATCCCCGTCGTTTCGGTTGGGGAGGTGCCATGGGTGATCTGGACAGGGACGGCAAACTGGATATATTGCAAGCCAATGGCATGGTGGATGATGAGTATGATCGTATCTACGATGAGTGCAAGGACTACTGGTACTGGAATGCCCGCATCGCCCTCACTGGACCGGATATCCACGGTTACGCCGATAGTTGGGCAGATCTGCGTGGACGATGCATTTTCCCTTATGAGAAAAACCGCGTGATGTTGAACCGTGGTCAGTTCTTTGTTGATGTAGCAGATCAGGTAGGCTGGACAGTCAAGGATAATGCCAGAGGCATTGCGTTAGTGGATCTGGACAACGATGGTGATCTGGATGTGCTCATGACGCATCAGTTTCAGTCCCTGGGGGTTTTTCGAAATGATGGGGCGACCAAGGGGTGGTTGGGCTTGTCACTTTCCGGGGATGGAAAACAATGCAATCGAGATGCCCTGGGAACCCGGGTTGAGATCCGTTATGGAACCCCTGTCACAACCCAAATACGCGAAGTTGTCGCCAGCAACGGCTTGTCGGCCCAAGGTGATCCGCGTCTGCTGTTTGGATTGGGAGATTATCATGGAGATGTGCAACTGCGTATTCACTGGTGTGGAAAAACGATGCAAGAAGCAACCGTTGCCAGCGATAGCTATGTAGCCCTGGATTACAATCCAAGTAGCAATCCAAGGGGCGGAGCCAAATCAAGGTAGTATTTTGCGTTATCAATGAGCTACAGTGATTTGACTCCGAGTCCTTCCTGGATGTCTCCGGGCTATTTCTGACAAGCGTCGGCATCTGCCCGATCTTTGCAGACCAGTGCCTTCAAAAGGGCAATTTGCTGTTGCTGTGCCTTGCTTTCACGGTTTAGCTGTTCGATATAAATATGCGCTTTCTCTAACTCCTCCAACATGCCGCGTCTGTGAGCACCCACGGCAATGGCTTCTCTGCCTTTGGCATCAGTTTGGGCTTTGGGTACTGCCTTGAGATGTTTTTCCTGCCACATGAACTGCGCATGCTCTTCGATACTTTCCAGGGAATATTCCGGCTGAAAAACATAGTCGGCGTGCAGTAAGCCGCCATACTGCCAGATTTCCCCTTCAACATTGATGCGTGCAGGCGTTGCGGGTGTAGTGGTAGGGTCAGATGCGACAACGCTGAGGATACTGTTGTCGTACGGATTTCCCAGATAGATATTCGGGGTTAAGCTGTTGGACCAAAGCCGGGTATTTCCCAGGCTATCCACCCCCAGAGAGGCAGAGCCTGCGGTGCCAGTGACCTGTATATCACCATAATTGGAGACAGAAGTGTCCCATACGGCGTTGTTCAGGGAAGCAACCTCAACCGGCACTTTAGGTGCTGGTACGGCAATGCCGACAAATTTATTGGTCAAATCGCCGTACAAGGTATTGCCGATATTGAGGTGGTTGCTGGTGGTAGCGCTGGGAAGTTGGGTGTTGTATCCAAGCAAAATATTGTTGTCGCCAGTTACCGGACTGGCGGAAACTGAACCCGCATCGGTACCAATGACGGTGTTATTTTTTCCGCTGCTGTTTTTGTTGAATGCGTTGTTGCCTATACCGATATTTCCCTCTCCCGTGGTGTTTGAGAGTGCGCTGGAGCCGACAGCAACATTGTAGGAGCTGGTCAAATTCTCGTACAGAGATTGAGCACCCACAGCAACATTGTTGTTACCAGCGGTGTTTTTTTTCAAGGCCTCCATGCCAATGCCGGTGTTGGTTTTTCCTGTATTGTTGGCACTCATGGCCGCCGCGCCCATGGTTGTGTTGCCCCAGCCGGTAGTCAGGTATCCCAGTGCTGCATAACCCATGACTGTATTGAAGCTGCAGTTGAAGGTATTGCTGTTGGTGCAGTCATTGAAAATATTTTGTCCGGCAAGATATCCGACAAAGGTGTTTTCTCCGCGTGTACCATTGAATTGGGCGTTGTGAATAAAGAGGGAATTATTTTTGAAGATAATACCTTGACCGGAAGATGAAGCATCGGTGTCGGGTAGGTTGATGGAACCGCTCATGTCCAGTTGCTCGCTGGGAGAGGCTGTTCCCAGACCCATTTTGCTGTTCAACCCATCCCAGTAGATGCCGGAACTGGTCAGCTGTACGCCGTCATCATAAGGAACATAGCCGGTGGTCACATCGTTGGCGATATAAGATTCCACCGTGGCTTCACTGACTTGGGTATTGCTGTCGTCAGCACATGCCCAGCTTCCGCTGGCGCGTTTGAGAATTTTCCCATCTGTTCCGCAGAGATTATCCAGTTCTGAGGAATCGACACTGTCATTGACCAGATCAGGGCTGCAACTCTCCGCATTGCCCGAGGCATCGACGCCGCGAGAATATTGTCCTGATGCGCAATTGCTGCCGTTGGCATTCAGTGCTGTGGCGCTGGCAACATTGGCATTGTCTACATAGCTCTTGCTGGCGGCGTCAGTGGGGTTTACCGGGGTTTTCAGGTTGGAAATGGCGTTGTTGCTCATGTTCAGGGTGTTGCCCAAGGCAAAGGTGACGCCAGGGGTGGTCAATGCCTGGCGCTCTCCAACGCGGGTGCCGTTTATTTCCACTTCAGCCCACAGCCCCTTGCTGTTATCAACACTGTTTTGTGTGTCGATATCCAGTTGCAGTTGTTTGCTGCCCTTGCGGGTTTCAATTGACCACTCGCCGGGAAGATATACCTGGGTTATCAAAGGCGTCGATGCTGATTTTGATGCATAGAGATGCACATAAATATTTTCTTGTTGTGAGGGGAGAGCCTGTTCCTCCAGGGGTTGTGACAAGCGCAGTGTGGCGGCTGTCCCCTGCATGGCAATGAGGATACTGCCAGCGAACAGGCTGCTTTTAAGGAAAAGGTTTGTTTTCATGATTGAGCCTCCTTTAGTGAGTTGCAACTTTATTAAGTAACATTAGCAAATTTTATGCCAGAGTGTATTTCCCTGGGGGCAAGCCGTAGGTATCTGTGGTGTATCAGAATTGGGAATATGAAAAATCAAATGGATAGTTTTGTCGCAGATATGGGACTGCTGGGGGTGAACAAATCCGGCTTTCCAGAAATGTTAGCTGTTGCACAGTCATTCACTCGGGCATGGGCTATCTTCGTCAAATGAAAGCGATGCTCTCCTTTGTTCTCCTATTGTTTGTTCTGACTGAGGTACATGCTCGGCAGATGGATGCCGTGGATAGTCGAAGCACCCTGGCTCAAAGGCTGGTGGCTCAGCCAGGGAATGAAGATTATCCTCAACGAGTGGTGGAGTTGGTTAATGAAGCGCGTTGGAACAATGGGCAACTGCCGCCGTTGAAAAAAAATTGGCGTCTCGACAATTCCTCAGGCATCCATAGCAGGGATATGGCTGGAAGGGATTTTTTTGCCCATTGTGATCCTGATACCCAAACCCTTCCCTGGGACAGAATGACGGCGGCGGGCTATACCTGGAATGCTGCCGCCGAAAATATCGCTGCTGGACAAAGTACTCCGGAAACAGTCATGGCTGCCTGGATGGCAAGCTCAGGGCATCGGGCAAGTATTCTGTCTGCTGGTTATCGGGAAATAGGGGTTGGTTACAGCTATCAACAAACAGACAGTGGCAACGTCCGCACGGACAGTAATGGAGATTGTGTGCCGGATGGGAATACG
>CAYXOS010000054.1:0-16268 GCA_964467115.1 uncultured Sedimenticola sp. | reverse complement strand
AAAACGGTATCCAGCTTCTGGATACCGTTTTTTTATGCCCGCAAAAAAATATTATTAGATCAATGAAAACAGTTAGTTATTCGTAGTCATAGATTTGACCTAAAGCCAACACTGCAATAGACTAGACGCGCCTGAAAATTCAATTCATACGAATACGCCAGGGGGCTACTTCCAAGTGCTGGAAAATTATCTGCCAATACTGATTTTTATCGTCATCGGCTTGTTTGTCGGTGTCGCCGCCATGGGGATGGGATTCATGTTGTCCCCACGCAATCCCAATGAAGAGAAAGGTTCTCGCTACGAATGTGGTTTTGAGGCCTATGAAGATGCGCGTATGAAGTTTGATGTACGTTTTTATCTGGTTGCGATTCTTTTTATCCTCTTTGATCTGGAAATCGCCTTCTTTTTTCCTTGGGCAGTGGTATTGGATCAAGTGGGTCCCGTTGGTTTCTGGGCAATGATGATATTCTTGGGGATTTTGGTGATTGGTTTCATCTATGAGTGGAAAAAGGGAGCGCTGGAATGGGAGTAGAAGGCGTTTTTGAAGAGGGTTTCGTTACCACCTCACTGGATACGGTCATCAACTGGGCGCGTACCGGTTCCATGTGGCCCATGACCTTTGGTTTGGCCTGTTGTGCGGTTGAGATGATGCAGGCAGGTGCTTCACGCTATGACCTGGATCGTTTCGGTATCATTTTCCGCCCCAGTCCTCGTCAGTCCGATGTGATGATTGTCGCCGGAACCCTGGTAAACAAGATGGCACCTGCCTTGCGCAAGGTATATGACCAAATGCCGGATCCAAAATGGGTTATTTCCATGGGTTCCTGTGCCAATGGCGGCGGTTATTATCATTATTCCTATTCAGTTGTCAGGGGTTGTGATCGTGTTGTGCCTGTGGATGTTTATGTTCCTGGCTGTCCTCCTACCGCCGAAGCACTGTTATATGGCATTGTACAGTTGCAGAACAAGATTCGCCGCGAAACGACGATTGCACGTACCAAGGTTGAGGAAACGGCATGAGTATCGAAGATAAACTCGACGATCTCGAAGAAGCCCTCGAAGAACAACTGGAAGAGGATTACGAAGCCTGTAAATGGACGCGTGCCAATGGCGAACTGACCCTGATTGTTCCGAAAGAGCAGTTATTGCCGGTGATGCAGATTCTGCGCAGTCATCGTGATCTTGGATTTGAACAATGTATTGATGTATGCGGCGTGGATTATGCGGCTTACGGGCAGTCGGAATGGAATGCCGAAGATGCGCCCAACACGGGGTTCAGTCGTGGTGCTGAGCGGGGTGTTCATGCGGATATCGATATGGAAAGCCGCTTTGCGGTGGTCTATCATCTGCTTTCGCTCTCGCACAATGTCCGGTTGCGGGTAAAAGTGTTTTTGCAACCCGATTATCCAGTGGTGGATTCAGTTACTGACATCTGGAACGGTGCCAACTGGTTTGAACGCGAAGCCTTTGATATGTTTGGCATCCTGTTCAATGGTCATCCGGATTTGCGCCGAATTCTTACTGACTATGGCTTCATCGGTCATCCCTTCCGCAAGGATTTTCCCCTGGTTGGTCATGTTGAAATGCGCTATGACGAAGACAAGGGCAGGGTGGTTTATGAACCCGTCAGCATTGAACAGCGCACCCTGGTTCCACGGGTTGTTCGTCATGATTATCGCTATGAAGAAGGCTGCGAGCCAGTGAAGGAAGAGGAACAGGCTGATGGCTGAGATTCGTAACTACACCCTCAACTTTGGCCCTCAGCACCCGGCAGCACATGGTGTTTTGCGCCTGGTGCTGGAAATGGATGGCGAAGTTATTCAGCGTGCCGACCCTCATGTCGGGCTGTTGCATCGCGGCACAGAAAAACTTGCTGAACACAAGCCCTACAATCATTCCATCCCTTATATGGATCGCCTCGATTATGTTTCCATGATGTGCAATGAGCACGGTTATGTGGGAACCATCGAAAAGCTCCTGGGGGTCGAAGTACCTGAGCGGGCGCAATACATTCGGGTTCTGTTCGATGAAATCACCCGTATCCTCAATCATTTGATGTGGTTGGGGGCGCATGCCCTGGACGTGGGCGCCATGACGGTATTTCTGTATGCCTTCCGTGAGCGCGAAGATCTCATGGATTGTTATGAAGCCGTATCCGGTGCACGTATGCACGCGGCCTATTATCGGGTAGGCGGTGTCTACCGTGATTTGCCCGATCAAATGCCTCGCTATACCAAGGAATTACTGGGTAACGAGAAGGATGTCAAATACCGTAACCAGGCGCGGGAAGGCTCTTTGCTGGATTTCATCCAGGATTTTACCGAGCGTTTTCCTAAATACATCGACGAGTATGAAACCCTGCTTACCGATAACCGTATCTGGAAGCAACGCTTGGTAGGCATTGGTGTGGTTACACCAGAACGGGCGCGTCAACTGGGTTTCACTGGCCCCATGATTCGTGGTTCGGGTATTGCCTGGGATTTGCGCAAGAAACAGCCATACGCCGCTTATGACAAAGTGGATTTTGATATCCCCATTGGCACTAATGGCGATTCTTATGATCGCTATCTGGTGCGCATCGAGGAAATGCGGCAGTCCAACCGCATCATGCAACAATGCGTGGCATGGCTAAAAAACAATCCGGGTCCGGTGATGGTTGGTGACTATAAAGTTGCCCCGCCTCCCCGGGAAAAGATGAAAGACGACATGGAAGCGCTGATTCATCATTTCAAGCTGTTTACTGAGGGCTACAGTATCCCTGAAAGCGAAGCGTATTTCGCTGTGGAAGCCCCCAAAGGCGAGTTTGGCTGTTACATCATTGCTGATGGCGCCAACAAGCCGTATCGATTGAAAATTCGCGCTCCTGGTTTCGCTCACATGGCGGCTATGGATGAAATGACCAAGGGGCATATGTTGGCAGATGTGGTCGCCGTGATCGGCACCATGGATGTTGTATTTGGGGAGATCGACCGCTGATGACCCTTCGTTGTGAACCCTGGGCTAGAGCAAACAAAGCCACAGACAAGGAAACCCTGTTTTCGCCGGAAATTCGTGCCGAGATCGACCAATGGGTAGCGAAATATCCGGGCGAGTGGAAACAATCAGCCGTGATGGCTGCATTGCGTATCGTTCAAGATGACAATGGGGGATACCTCAGTCAGGAACTCATGGACAAGGTTGCCGATTATCTGGATATGCCGCCGATTGCAGTCTATGAAGTCGCCACTTTCTATTCCATGTACGAATTGACAGAAGTTGGGAAGCACAAGATCAGTGTTTGCACCAATGTTTCCTGCATGATTTGTGGCTCTGAAAATATCGTCGAACATCTTGAAAAACGCCTGGGCGTCAAACTGGGACAAACCACAGAAGACGGACGTTTTACCCTCAAGGAAGTCGAATGTCTGGGAGCCTGTGGCGGTGCGCCCATGTTTCAGATTGGCAAGCAGTATTATGAGAACCTGACCCCGGAACTGGTTGACTCCATTCTGGACAGCCTGGAGCAAGACAATGGCGAATGAAGTCTGTCTGCGCACCACCCATCTGGATCGCTCCTGGTTGTTGTCCACCTATGAATCCGAGGGGGGATACGAAGCCCTGCGCAAGATTCTGAAAGAAAAAACCGATCAGGAAACCATCATCGAGACGGTCAAGACCTCGGGCTTGCGCGGCCGTGGTGGTGCAGGCTTCCCGACCGGGTTGAAATGGAGCTTCATCAATCGCAGTGCCCCGGGTGATAAATACATCGTCTGTAATTCAGATGAAGGCGAGCCGGGAACGTTCAAAGACAGGGACATTTTGCGCTACAATCCTCATGCCTTGATCGAAGGCATGATCATCGCCGGTTATGCCACGGGTGCTACCGCTGGCTACAACTATATTCGCGGTGAATTCTGGGAACCTTACGAGCGTTTTGAAGCCGCTTTGCAAGAAGCAAGAGAAGCGGGCTTGTTGGGTGACAATATTCTGGATTCCGGTTTCAGTTTCAATATTCATTCCCATCTTGGTGGTGGCGCTTACGTCTGTGGCGAAGAAACAGCGTTGCTGGAATCCATTGAGGGCAAGAAAGGTCAGCCACGTTTCAAGCCACCTTTCCCCGCCATGTTTGGTCTTTACGGACGTCCGACCATAATCAACAACACGGAATCCCTGGCATCCATTCCCGACATCATGCGGCAGGGCGGTGAATGGTTTCGTGATATAGGTGTTGCCAACAGCGGTGGTTCCAAACTGTTTTCCATTTCAGGAAACATCAACAATCCCGGGGTGTTCGAAATTCCCATGGGTACGCCGTTTTCAGAATTGTTGGAGATGGCCGGGGGAATGAAAGACGGTTACAAGCTTAAAGCCGTTATCCCTGGTGGTTCTTCTTCACCAGTATTGCCTGGTGATGTGATGATGGATCTCAACATGGACTATGATTCCATTGCCAACGCCGGCTCCATGCTGGGTTCGGGGGCAGTCATCGTTATCGATGACCAGCAATGCATGGTTAAACTGCTGGATCGCATCTCTTATTTTTATTACGAAGAATCCTGTGGGCAGTGTACCCCTTGTCGTGAAGGTACTGGTTGGATGCATCGCGTGATTCATCGCATCGAACATGGGCAGGGACGGCAGGAAGATATGGATCTGCTGGATGATGTGACCAAACGTATCATGGGACGCACCATTTGCGCCTTGGGTGACGCAGCCGCCATGCCGGTAGCTGCTTTTATTCAGCATTATCGTGAAGAATTTCAATACCATATCGACAACAAGACTTGCATGGTAGGGGGGCGCTAGCAGCTTATGTCCGATCAGCAGAACATTACCATTGAAGTCGATGGCAAGAAGCTTGAGGCAACCCCGGGGCAGATGCTCATTGAAGTGACTGATGCAGCGGGTATTACCGTGCCACGCTTCTGTTATCACAAAAAGTTGTCAGTGGCTGCCAACTGTCGCATGTGTCTGGTGGAAGTCGAGAATGCACCCAAGCCCTTGCCGGCTTGCGCCACCCCCGTGGCTGATGGCATGAAAGCATGGACTTGCTCGCCCCTGGCGCGTCAGGCTCAAAAAGGCACCATGGAGTTTTTACTCATCAACCATCCTCTCGACTGCCCCATTTGTGATCAAGGGGGAGAGTGTGAGTTGCAGGATGTCGCCATGGGCTATGGCGAGGGAATTTCCCGTTTTGTCGAGGGCAAGCGTGTTGTTCCCAGCCAGAATATTGGTTCACTGATTGCAACAGACATGACCCGCTGTATTCATTGCACCCGTTGTGTGCGCTTTGGCGATGAAATCGCCGGTATTCGTGAACTGGGAGCTACCGGTCGGGGCGAACACATGAAAATCGGTGTGTATGTCGAGAACAGTGTCAGTTCTGAACTGTCTGGCAATATCATTGATTTGTGTCCCGTGGGGGCATTGACGTCCAAACCTTTCCGCTTCCGTGCCCGTGCCTGGGAACTGACAACCCATGACAGCATTGCTGCCCATGATGGTGTCGGTTCCAACGTGCATGTGCACGTGCGAAACCATCAGGTAATGCGCGTTGTTCCTCAAGATAATGAAGCGGTGAATGAGACCTGGATCTCAGACCGTGACCGTTTCAGCTATTTGGGCATGTACAGCGAAGATCGGGTGCAAAAGCCCTTGTTGCGCAAAGATGGCAAGCTGCAGGAAGTTGACTGGCAGGAAGCATTGTTGGAAGCCGCTGAAGTGCTGAAGGATACGGATGCAGCGCGTCTCGGTGCTTTGATTTCGCCCAATGCCACCCTGGAAGAAATGCACCTGCTGCAAAAGCTGCTACGCGGACTGGGATCAAACAACATCGACCACCGTTTGCGTCAGCTTGATTTCCGGGGTGATGCCGCCGATCCTTCTGCCCCCTGGATGGGACAGACATTCAGCCAGTTGGAGAACAACGACAGCGTATTGTTGGTCGGCTCCTGGTTGCGCAAGGATCAGCCGCTTCTGAATCATCGTATTCGCAAATCTGTGTTGGCGGGTGGTCAGGTGATGGTGATCAATCCCGTGGATTATGAATTCAACTATGAGCTTGCACACAAGCTGATCGTGGCACCTTCAGAAATGGTCGAGCAACTTGCCGCTATTGCAACAGCTCTGGGTGCTGACAATGCCGGGATTGATGCCTCAGCAGAGGCAGAACATCAGTCCATTGCGGATGCGCTCAAAGCAGCAGATCAAGGTTTGTTGTTATTGGGTAGCCTGGCTCAGATGCATCCGGATTATTCTTTGTTACGCCAGCTGGCGAGCAATATCGCTCAAGCAGCAGATATCGACCTTGGATTTGTCGGTGAAGGTGCCAACAGCGTTGGGGCTTGCTTGAGTGGGGTTACTCCTCATCAGGATAACGGCATGTCAGTTGCTGCCATGCAGGAAAATGGGCTGGATGCCTGTGTCATGGTGAATGTTGAACCCGAGTTTGATGTTGCCAATCCACAGAGTATGCTGGGGTTGTTGGGTGGTGCCAAAATTGTTGCCCTGGCTAGTCACCTGAGTCCCTGGTTGCAGCAACATGCGGATATGGTGCTGCCTGTTACTACTAGCTTTGAAACATCAGGTAGCTTCATCAACTTGCAGGGTGATGTGCAATCCTTCCAGGGTGCGACGCGTCCTGTAGGTGAGGCGAGACCCGGATGGAAAGTATTGCGGGTGTTGGGTAACCTCGCGGATCAGGAAGGTTTTGAATTTGAATCTTCCGCCGATGTGCGTGATGAAGCACTGAAAGCCATTGGAGATTTTAAACTGGACAACAAGCTGAAAGAGAGCAAACAATCTTTCACTGTGCAGTTGTTGTCTTCAGATCTGCAGCGTGTTGGAGGTGTTCCTATCTACAATACTGATGTGTTGACACGGCGTTCCCATGCATTGCAGCATACCCCCGATAGCTGGAAAGCAGGTTTGTATGTAAATGCAGACACAGCAAACCAATTGGGGTTGTCAGAAGGTGATTCTGTAGTAATGCGCCAGGATGAAACCGAATTGACCCTGCCCTTGGTCATTGATGCGCAGCTTCCATCAGCTTGTGTATGGATGCCCACAGGCGTGCCCGGGAGTGAATTGCTGGGAGCAGGTTTTGGTGCAGTGTCACTGGAGAAGGCATGATGGATTTTCTCATCGGACTTTATGAATGGTTGCCGGTCTGGATTCAGATCATTCTCAAGATCGTGGTGATCATGGCACCCTTAATGGTGCTGGTGGCATACTACACTTACGCCGAGCGCAAGATTATCGGCTATATGCAAATTCGCCTCGGTCCCAATCGTGTGGGTCCAAAAGGTTGGGGGCAGCCTATCGCGGATGCTGTCAAACTCATGTTCAAGGAAATTGTTCTTCCTACCCATGCGGATAAAACCTTATTCTTGATCGCACCGCTACTGAGTATTGGCCCCGCCTTGGCTGCCTGGGCGGTGTTTCCTTTTGATACTGGATTGGTACTGGCCGATATCAATGCGGGATTATTGTACCTGTTGGCAATGACCTCCATTGGTGTGTACGGCGTCATCATCGCCGGTTGGGCGTCCAACTCCAAATATGCTTTCCTTGGTGCAATTCGTTCTGCTGCGCAAATCGTATCCTATGAAATCGCCATGGGCTTCGCCTTGGTTGGGGTGTTGGTGGCAGCGGGAAGTTTGAATCTGGGGCAGATTGTTGAATCTCAGTCTGGCGGTTTTTGGCATTGGTACTGGTTGCCTCTGTTGCCACTGTTTGTCATCTATTTTATATCTGGTGTGGCGGAAACCAATCGCTCCCCATTCGATGTGGCAGAGGGTGAGTCCGAAATCGTTGCCGGTTTCCATGTCGATTATTCCGGCATGGCGTTTGCGGTGTTCTTCCTGGCTGAATATGCCAACATGATTTTGATTTCAGCCCTGACCGCATTGATGTTCCTGGGCGGATGGCTTTCTCCCTTCCAGGGAACCTTCATGGAACCCTGGTTTGCCTGGGTGCCTGGCATAATCTGGCTGGTTGCCAAAACCTTCTTCTTCATGTTCCTGTTTTTGTGGTTTCGGGCGACTTTCCCTCGGTATCGTTACGACCAAATCATGCGTCTGGGCTGGAAAATATTCATTCCCATTACCATTGTCTGGATCGTGGTCGTGGGCGCGGCACAAGTCTACAACATTGGCTTCTGGTTTCAGTGAGGGAGGATAAGTAATGAAATCTGTCATCCATTACATTCGCTCCCTGTTCCTGCTGGAGCTGTTCAAGGGCATGAGCGTAACCGGACGCTATCTGTTCAAGAGAAAGTTCACCCTGAACTATCCTGAGCAAAAAGCCCCGGTTTCACCGCGTTTTCGTGGTTTGCATGCCCAGCGTCGCTACCCAAATGGTGAAGAACGTTGCATTGCCTGTAAATTGTGTGAGGCGGTTTGTCCTGCCAATGCCATTACCATTGAGGCAGAACCACGGGAAGATGGATCTCGTCGCACTACGCGATATGACATCGATTTATTCAAATGTATTTTTTGCGGATTCTGCGAAGAGTCCTGTCCTGTAGATGCCATCGTCGAGACACGTCTGTATGAGTACCACTTTGAGAATACCGACAAGGAAGCAGGCAACTACATCATGACCAAAGAAAAGCTGCTTGCCATGGGTGAAAAATACGAAGCCCAATTGGCTGAAGATCGCGCCGCCCAGGCAAAGTACAGGTGATGACATCATGAGTTTCGAGAAATTTTTGTTCTACCTGTTGGCCACTATTCTGGTTGGGTCTGCGTTAATGGTTATTACACGCAAAAACCCGGTTCATTCGGCGCTGTTCCTGGTGTTGGCATTTTTCAACATGGCAGGAATTTGGATACTGGCAGAAGCAGAATTCCTTGCCATTGCTTTGGTGCTGGTCTATGTCGGTGCAGTGATGGTGTTGTTCTTGTTTGTCATCATGATGCTGGATGTGGATTTGGCGACGGTTCGCGCCGGTTTCATCAAGAATTTACCCGTGGGTGTACTCGTTGCTGCGTTGATGCTGGCGGAAATGGTACTGGTATTGGGGCCGAAACATTTTGGTTTGGCAAAGTATGCTGCACCAGAAGCGGCGACGGCTGATTACAACAATACCGCAGAGTTGGGGCTTTCCCTGTTTACCCAGCATCTGTATGCACTGGAAATTGCCGCTGTCATATTATTGGTTGCGATGATTGCTGCCATTAGCCTGACGTTGCGTAAACGTCCCGATTCCAAACGTCAGAATGTTGCCCAGCAGCACATGGTGAAAAAGAAGGATCGACTTAAAATTATAAAGATGAACGCGGAGGAGAAGGGCTGATGATCTCATTGTCTGAATATCTCATCGTGGGAGCCTTGCTGTTCGTGATCAGTGTTGCGGGTATCTTCATCAACCGCAAGAACCTTATTGTGTTGTTGATGTGTGTCGAGTTGATGTTGTTGGCAGTGAATATCAATTTTGTTGCCTTTTCCCATTTTCTCGGTGATGTGAACGGGCAAGTGTTCGTGTTTTTTATCCTGACCGTCGCTGCTGCTGAAGCTGCCATCGGATTGGCGATTCTGATTGTACTGTTCCGTAACCGCAACACCATTGATGTCGATGACCTCGACACCATGAAGGGGTAGTCCCATGCCTGATGTTGATATGAAAACTGTCTATCTTGTGCTGGTGTTGGCGCCACTTGTGGGTTCTATCATTGCTGGATTGTTCCGCAATCAGGTAGGGAAAGCCGGGGCACATTGGGCTGCAATCCTGGGGGTGGCGATCTCTTTTGTGTTGTCTGCCTATGTTTTCTGGCAGCATGTGATGAACGGTGCGCCGGTATTCAACGAAAATCTCTATACCTGGATGGTGGTTGACGGCTTGCAGATGAACGTAGGTTTTCTGGTGGATAATCTTACCGCCATGATGATCTTGGTGGTGACTTTTGTCTCACTGATGGTGCATATCTACACCATCGGCTATATGGCAGATGAAGAAGGTTATCAGCGTTTCTTTAGCTATATTTCCCTGTTTACCTTTTCCATGTTGATGTTGGTCATGTCCAACAACTTCCTGCAGTTGTTCTTCGGTTGGGAAGCTGTGGGCTTGGTTTCATATCTTTTGATTGGTTTCTATTTCAAAAAAGAAACGGCTATTTTTGCCAATATGAAGGCATTTCTGGTCAATCGGATCGGTGATTTTGGTTTTATCCTCGGCATTGCTGCTGTTGCCATGTACTTTAATAGCCTGGACTATGTGCAAGTATTTAATGCAGCACCCGATCAAGCAGGTACCACCATCAATATATGGGGTGACAGCCAGTGGTCCTTGATGACGGTTATCTGTATTCTGTTGTTTATTGGTGCCATGGGTAAGTCAGCCCAGATGCCATTGCATGTGTGGTTACCGGATTCCATGGAAGGTCCGACGCCCATTTCTGCACTGATTCATGCAGCAACCATGGTTACAGCGGGTATTTTCATGGTATCGCGCATGTCTCCCTTGTTCGAAATGTCTGAAACCGCGTTGAGTTTTGTGTTGATTGTTGGTGCTACCACAGCATTCTTCATGGGCTTGATCGGCATCGTGCAGAACGATATCAAACGTGTTGTTGCATACTCGACCTTGTCCCAACTCGGCTACATGGTCGCTGCCTTGGGTGCCTCGGCCTACGCTGCGGGGCTGTTCCATCTCATGACTCATGCCTTCTTCAAAGCATTGTTGTTCCTGGCTGCAGGTTCAGTCATTATTGGTATGCATCATGATCAGGATATCCGCAATATGGGGGGTATTCGCAAGTACATGAAAGTTACCTGGATAACCGCCTTGCTGGGAACCCTGGCATTGATCGGTTTCCCCGGTTTCTCAGGATTCTTTTCCAAAGATGCCATTATTGAGGCTGTTGGACATTCGCAAATCGTGGGATCCAGTTACGCTCACTGGTTATTGGTTGCTGGTGTCTTTGTTACTGCTTTGTATAGCTTCCGCATGTATTTCCTGGTTTTCCATGGCAAAGGTCCTCGAGACGAACATGCCAAGGATCACTTGAAAGAGTCTCCAGCAGTTGTGACATTGCCTTTGGTACTGTTGGCCATTCCTTCGGTGTTTGTTGGTTGGTTTGCCATAGAACCCATGTTATTCGGAAACTTCTTTGATGGGGTTATACATGTTGCCTCTGCCCATGACACCCTTGGTGAAATTCACTTTGAAGGATCGGCTGGATTCGTGACTCATGGCGTGATGGCACTGCCTTTCTGGTTGGCAATGGGAGGCTTGGCGGTTGCTTGGTATGTCTATTTGATGAAGCCATCTATTGCCCAGGATTTACGCATTCGCTTCGA
Organism: uncultured Sedimenticola sp.; assembly: GCA_964467115.1. Taxonomy (GTDB): domain Bacteria; phylum Pseudomonadota; class Gammaproteobacteria; order Chromatiales; family Chromatiaceae; genus Thiolapillus. Next base: position 4,988 of record CAYXOS010000054.1, on the reverse strand, counting down.
TTGGCTGTATGGCTTGCTGGACAAGAAATACGGTTTCGATGAATTCAATCAGGCTGTGTTTGCTGGTGGTAGTTTGTTGACAGGAAAATTTTTGTGGAACGTGGGTGACAAGACATTGATCGATGGTATTGCCGTCAACGGTTCCGCACGTTCTATAGGTGTGCTGGCGCAGGCGGTGCGTTGGATACAGAGTGGGTATTTGTATCATTACGCTATTGCCATGATTTTGGGCCTTCTGGGTCTGTTGTTCTGGTTCGTGGTTCGCTGAGTTAAGGATTGGATAGAAGATAATGAGTGCAGATTGGCCAATTTTGAGTACAGTTATCTGGTTGCCTGTCCTGGGCGGCATGTTGGTGGCTTTTAGCGGAGATAAAGCACCCAATGTCAGCCGTTGGCTGGCTTTGGTGGTAGCAGTATTGACCTTTCTGCTCAGTCTCTCCCTGTATACGGGGTTTGACAGCGGTACCGCGTCAATGCAATTCCAGGAGAATATTCCCTGGATAGAGTCGTTCAAGGTCAATTATCATTTGGGTGTGGATGGTATATCAATGCCATTGATTATTTTGACTACCTTCATCACCATTCTGGTGGTCATTGCCGGATGGGAAGTAATACAGAACAAGCCGTCTCAATATATGGCAGCCTTCCTTGTTATGGAAGGGGTTATGGTTGGGGTGTTCTCAGCATTGGATGCGATGCTGTTTTATGTTTTCTGGGAAGCCATGCTGATTCCCATGTTTCTCATTATTGGTATCTGGGGTGGTCCTAATCGTGTTTACGCCACCATCAAGTTTTTCCTCTATACCTTTTTGGGGTCGGTGTTCATGCTGGTGGCACTGGTGTATATGTACTTCCAGTCTGGCAGTATGGAGATTCTTGATTTCCATATCCTCAAACTCAGTCTCACTGAACAAATTTTTATTTTCCTCGCCTTCTTGGCAGCGTTTGCCGTAAAAGTCCCCATGTGGCCAGTCCATACCTGGTTGCCGGATGCCCATGTTGAGGCACCCACAGGTGGTTCGGTTATTCTGGCAGCGATCATGCTGAAAATCGGTGGTTATGGCTTCCTGCGCTTCAGTTTGCCCATCACTCCCGATGCCAGTAAAGAACTGGATTGGTTGATCATTGGCATGTCTTTGATTGCGGTGGTATATATTGGATTTGTTGCCTTGGTGCAGAAAGATATGAAGAAGCTTATTGCTTATTCTTCAATTGCGCACATGGGCTTTGTTACCCTGGGTTTCTTTGTTGTCTTCATTATTATGGCAAAGCCGGAAGTGGATGCCGGGGCTGTCCTCGGGGTGCAGGGCGGAATGGTGCAAATGGTTTCCCACGGATTTATCTCAGCCGCTATGTTCCTTTGTGTCGGCGTTTTATACGACCGCATGCACAGCCGGGAAATTGCCGATTATGGTGGTGTAGTCAATACCATGCCCTGGTTTGCAGCATTCATGGTGTTTTTTGCCATGGCGAATGCAGGATTGCCCGGCACGTCTGGTTTTGTCGGTGAATTCATGGTCATTCTTGCCAGTTTCCGTGCGGATTTCTGGTTTGCCTTCCTTGCTGCCACAACCCTTATCATCGGAGCTGCCTATACGTTATGGATGGTCAAGCGGGTGGTATTTGGTGAAGTATCCAATGACAAGGTTGCTGCATTGCAGGATATCAATAAAAGAGAAGCTCTGATCCTGACTTCTCTTGCGATTGCGGTGCTGGTATTGGGCTTGTGGCCTGATCCACTGATACAGGTGATGGATGCATCTATCACCAATCTGGTCAATCACATTGCTATTCCAAAAACCTAACTTCAGGTAAATATGATGGACTTTAACGCTTCTACATTGCTGTCATTACTGCCTGAGATCGTTCTGCTCTCAGCGATTGCCATTATTCTGGTGCTGGATTTGTTCCTGGATCAGAGCAAACGCATGTTTACCTATGGTCTTTCTCTGGCGGCATTGCTGGCTACCATCGCTGCCGTAGCTTGGGTCGATAGCAGTGTGGCAAAAGTGGTTATGCATGGCAGTTATATCGTCGATGCCATGGGTAGCGTGCTGAAAGTAGCACTGTTGATCGTGGGCATGTTGGCGTTCATCTATTCACGTCGCTATTTGGCAGACAGAAAATTGTTTAAGGGCGAATTCTACGTGTTGGGTATGTTGGCAATACTTGGCATGATGATTATGGTTTCTGCGGGCAGTTTCCTGACTTTGTATCTGGGGTTGGAGTTGTTGGCGCTGAGTTTGTACACCCTGGTTGCCTTTGATGGTGATTCCAGGAAGGGTTCGGAAGCGGCAATGAAGTATTTTGTGCTGGGGGCATTGGCATCCGGTATGTTGCTGTATGGTATTTCCATGATTTACGGTGCAACAGGCATGTTGGATTTTGCAGGTGTTGCCAACGCGATTGCCAGCGGACATGTTGACCAAACCGTATTGACCTTTGGTTTGGTGTTTGTGTTGATCGGTATTGCCTTCAAGTTTGGTGCCGTACCTTTTCACATGTGGGCACCGGATGTTTATCAGGGAGCGCCCGTTGTAGTTACCGCATTTTTGGGTAGTGTGCCAAAAATTGCGGCTTTTGCCATGGCGATGCGTATTCTTGCTCAGGGCATGGGCGGGCTTGGTCCCGAGTTGGGTCCCCAGGGATGGCAGGGGATGCTTATTATTCTGGCTGTACTTTCTTTGGCATTGGGCAATATCGTTGCCTTGGTTCAAGACAATATCAAACGCATGTTGGCCTATTCTACGATCTCCCATGTGGGTTTCGTATTCCTCGGTTTGCTTGCCGGAGCGGAAAAAGGCTATTCAGCAGCGATGTTCTATACCATCGTCTATGCATTGACTGCCGTAGGTGCCTTTGGTCTATTGGCAATACTCAGTCGTAAAGGTGTGGAAGCTGAGTATCTGCACGATCTGAAAGGATTAAACAAACGTAGTCCTTGGCTGGCGGCAATGATGATGTTGATCATGTTTTCTATGGCGGGGGTACCACCCACCGTTGGTTTCTTTGCCAAACTGTTTATTCTGGATGCACTGGTCAATGCTGACTTGTTGTGGCTGGCGTTGGTTGCTGTGTCGTTCTCAGTCATTGGTGCTTTCTACTACTTGCGAGTAATCAAGGTGATTTACTTTGACAAGCCCATTACTCAGGCACCGATTACATCGAATGTCGACGCCCGTATTGCCATTTCCTTCAACGGTTTGGCAATGCTTTACTATGGTGTATTTCCCGCTTCTTTGCTTGCAGTATGTCAGGCGGCAATCGCGGCTTTATAACCCGGAAAATTCATAATTTACACGTGCCCTCGCTCGCGATCATCACGTGAGTTTATGAAAATTCCGGGATAAAATACTACCGAAAAGAAGCCAGTATCAGATCAGCGTCGAATGGCGCTTTTGTCTGAGCTGAACTTTCGTCATTCCGGCATAGGCCGGAATCCATTGCCGCCACTGGCAACATTATTCATCCTTCCTTGATCCCGGCCTCGGCTCTGGCTTCTATTTTTTATTCAACGCAGCCGCAAGTGCATTGGCCATGCTGCCTTGAGGGGGCTGTTGTTGTTTGGGACTTCGGCGTTGTGGGCGCTTCTTGAGAGAAGATTTTTCTTTGGCGTTGCTGGATTTTTCCTGAGGGTCAATTGGGTCGTCCAGGCGCATGCTGAGTGATATGCGATTTCGTTTTGCATCGACCGACATCACCTTGACTTTGACTACATCACCGGTTTTGACCACGTCTCGTGGATTCTTGATGAATTTGTTGGATAAGGCTGAAATATGGACTAATCCATCCTGATGTACGCCAATATCCACAAAGGCTCCAAAATCTGCCACGTTGCTCACCACGCCTTCTACGATCATGCCATCTTTCAAGTCGGAAACTTTTTCTATTCCCGCTTGAAATTCTGCAGTTTTGAATTCGGGGCGGGGGTCTCGCCCTGGCTTTTCAAGTTCTGACAAAATGTCTTTTACCGTAGGTACACCAAATTTGTCGGTGATAAAGTCTTCAGGAGACAGTTTTCTTATGAAACTGCTATCCCCCATGAGGCTATTGATTTCACGTTGATGTTTTGCGGCGATCTGTTCCACAATGCTGTATGCCTCAGGATGAACCGCAGAAGCATCCAGGGGATTGTCCCCGCGTGGGATACGGAGGAATCCGACAGCCTGCTCATAAGTTTTTGTGCCCAGTCTGGGCACCTTGAGTAGCTCTTTGCGGGTTTTGAATGCACCGTTCTGGTCACGAAACTTGACGATATTGTCAGCAACGGTTTGATTCAGGCCGGAGACCTGTTGTAACAAAGCGGGAGAGGCGGTGTTTACATCAACACCTACCGCATTTACACAGTCTTCTACAACATTATTCAAGGATTTAGCCAATCGGCTCTGATTGACATCATGTTGATATTGACCCACACCGATGGCTTTCGGTTCGATCTTTACCAATTCCGCCAATGGGTCCTGCAAGCGCCGGGCAATGGATACGGCACCGCGCAGGGATACGTCCAACTCGGGCAGTTCTGCAGAGGCGAGGGCAGAGGCTGAATATACAGAGGCTCCCGCTTCACTGACGACCAGTTGTTTGAGCTTCAATTCTGGATGGCGTTTGGACAGGTCCTTCACCAGCTTTTCTGTTTCTCGTGATGCGGTTCCGTTACCGATGCTGACCAAAGAAATGTTGTGAGCTTTTGCCAGAAGCGCAAGCCGATTGATGGATTCGTCCCATTGATTGCGAGGAGGGTGGGGGTAAATGGTGTCTGTTGCCAACACCTTTCCCGTGTCGTCGATAAGCGCAACTTTTACCCCGGTGCGAATGCCTGGGTCCAATCCCATGATGGCATGAAATCCAGCGGGAGCAGCCAACAGCAGGTCTTTGAGATTGGCGGCAAATACATCGATGGCCGCAGTTTCTGCCGCTTCACGCAAGCGCATTTTCAGATCCAGATCCAGGCGGGTAAAAATCTTGATTTTCCAGGTCCAGCGAACCAC
>CAYXOS010000053.1:0-16354 GCA_964467115.1 uncultured Sedimenticola sp. | reverse complement strand
TCTTATTACAACAATTCAAAGCGCAACACAAACATTATCATCAAAATTATCCAAATGCTGAATATCTATTGATAAAACAAGAAAAACAGTTAATTGGACGTATTTATATTGATAGAGATGAAACTTCTATTTGTTTAATGGATATTAGCTTAGTTCCTGAAAAAAGAAATCAATCTATTGGTACGACTTTATTAACCTGTTTATTAACTGAAGCACAGGAAAAACAAAAAAAAATTGTAATCCATGTTGAACGTTTCAATCCTGCATATCAGCTGTATCAACGTTTAGGCTTCCAACAAGTTGAAGATAAGGGAGTCTATCAATATATGGAATGGCATCCAAAAGTTGAAACTGCCTATATCAAGTAAAAACAGCTTCATACTGAAAACCATCATTATTATCTGAAACAGGCACTAAAAACACTTGTAATTCACCAAGTTCCTGATGAGAAAGAAGATAAGTTCCTTGCTCAAATAGAACGTGCGTATTCACATGAAACAACAATGAAAAGGGCGTGTATTTGCGACCCTCAACAAGATCTGTTGTAATTTTTTTAATATCAATCAGCTCACTATCAACCTGAGTGTCGTCAAAATCAATTTTAAATTGTTTATTTTTTATATTTTCAAAGTTCTCAATAACAATATTATTTAACATAGCCTATCAACCACAAGTAAAGGGCATCTCTATTAATTTTGTTTGAGCAGATTCGATATCTTTGGGGAAAGTTCGAGCAATGCTGAATTATTTTTTCAAGGTTATCTTCAAACGCCCATCTTCCACCTGAATATCTTCCACCCCTTGAGCAAAGCTGTGCCAGAAACCATTGGCATCGCCAAACTCTCCAATCAAATCCACATTTTTCAGGCCACCCAGCCAGGCGTTTGGAATGGGAATTCCCATAATACTAACCCCTCGTAGCTTGATTACAGGGCGCTGATTCTTAAAAGCAGCTTCTACCCCTGCAGATACGCGCAAGGTCTTGCCACCAAGAAATGGAAAATCAGGATCCACATGCACCAACAAACGCGCACTGACCATATCATCTGATAAATCCACTGCCAGTTTCTTTGCCAGATCTTTGTTGTTCGCCAACAGCCCATTCAGCTCACGTTCGGTAAAAAACAACGCCCTCGGTGCATCTTCAGATTCTTCATAACGCTCCGGACGCAGCCATTGGCTGTCTGACTCTGGCTGGTCTGCAGAAGGGGCTTGCGGCGCAGGCGTGTAACCCAAGGCTTGCAGTTTTGTATTCAGCTGCAGATGTTCTTTGCTACTGAGTTCTACCGGTTTGAAGTCATGGGCATAGATATAGGTTCGAACCGCCCAAAATGTAACTGCGGCAGTAATGAGTATGGTGCCCAAAACAATCCATAACACATGAATAGCGCGAAACCCCTTGGATTTCTCTGCTTCCACAACACCCGTATCTCCAGTCTCCACACTCATCTCGTTCTCAACAATCAGTGAACAAACACGTCAAAAGGCATGCGCGCATAGGTTCCTTTACTGTCGGTCAGGGCGAGCAAGGACTGAACCTGCTTCAACAAAGGCTGCAATGCCGGCACTACGACCACTACACGGCTTTCCATTCCCATTTCCTTTAACAGCTCATCCATGAAACTCCCTTCTTTCTGGTATTCTTCAATGGAATATTTTTCAACCCGGGCTTTTTTTGCTGCTGCTGCAATGGCGTCGTTCAGACCGCCGAGTTGATCAACCAAACCAAGTGCCAATGCCTGCTTTCCCGACCAAACCCGACCTTGGGCAATTTCATGTACCTGAGCTACGGGCAGTTCCCGTCCTTCCGAGACTTTTTTCAAGAACTGCGAGTAAATCTCATCAATAAAAGTCTGGATGGTTGCCATTTCAACTGCTGTCTTGGGTCGATACAGACTGAACACATCTGCTGAAGGCGTTGTACGCGCCACCTCTACATTCAGCCCGACCTCATTGACCAGTTTCTGAATATTCAAAAACATGCCAAACACACCGATAGAGCCGGTAATGGTATTTGGTTCGGCATAAATTTTATCCGCATAGGTGGATATCCAATAACCACCCGATGCAGCCACTGCGCCCATCGACACCACCAGGGGCTTTTCCTTGGCCAACAAGATAGTTTCTCGTTGGATGATGTCCGAGGCACTGGCACTGCCACCTGGACTGTTGACACGCAACACCACGGCCTTTACATCGTCATCTTCCCTTGCCTTGCGCAACAATGAGGCGATATAGTCACCGCCCACCTGTTCCTTGCTTTTTCCGGAAACGATCTCCCCCTCTGCATAGATAACAACAACTTTTTTCTTGTCGTCATCATCAGGTTGTAGGGTTGAAAAATAAGAAGAGACTGACGCCAAACGAGTCACGTCTTCTCCGGCTTCTGTATCGGTGATGGTGCGCAATTTCTTCAACACCACATCATAGTAATCCACCGCACTGACCAGCCCCTGCTGTTTTGCATGTTTTGCATCGATAAAGCCATCTTCTTTCGCCAGCAAACGCAGCTCATCATTGGACAGCCCACGGCTCTGGGCAACCGCATTGATCACCTCATCGAACAGATCCGTCAACAAGGTATTCAGTTGTTCACGATTTTCGTTGCTCATATGATCGAGCAAATAGGGTTCCACGGCAGATTTGTACTTTCCTACTCGCGAGACCTGCACATCGATACCATATTTTTCAAAGGCATTCTTGTAGTACATGACTTCACTGGCGAAGCCATTGAATTCCATCATCCCCAACGGGTTCATCACCAAATCATCTGCGGGAGAGACCACATATAAGGTTGCTTCATCAAGGTCTTCCTGCCAGGTAATAACAGGCTTTTCAGACTTCTTGAACTCGATGATGGCTTCACGCACTTCTTTCAATGCTGCCCATCCCGACGCATATCCGTCTCGCACTACCCGTCCCTTGAGATACAAACCACTGATATGATCATCTTTCGCCGCTTCACGAATAGCCGTCACCACCGCACGTAATGACTGTCTGGATTCTTCCTGATCAAACAATGCACTTCCAAGGACATTGGAAAGTCTTTGCTGGGGCTGACGATCTACGATAGGAACACTCAAGTTCAACACCAGCAGCGTCTTGTCTTCTATGGGCTGGGGAACATCTTTTCCGGTAAGCGCCACACCGATCAATATCACCAATAACAGCAGAAAAATGACCACGCCAGTAAAAGAGGCAAAAACGATTTTAAGAAAATTTTTCATATTTCAAGCATTCAGTGGGAGTTTTATTTGTAAGGCAGTATTTGAGCGCGAATCAAGGTTAAACGCAAGCAGGTTCAGAAACCTCTTATACACTCAATCCCAGGCAGAACAACAACGAAAACACTAATTGCAAGCGAGCAGTATGCGCCAGCAACAAGTTTAGGGAAGAATCAACAACAAGTCGCGTGATCTTCAGGAATAGATATGCCGCCACAGGGAACAACAACAATGGAAGCAACGACAAGCCAGGCAAGCCAAATACTGGATACATCAGCAGCAAAATCAGGAAAGGCAGTATCAACAATATGCCGTACTCGACACGGCTCGCAGCAGGTGTGATGAGAACAGCCAATGTTCTGCGTCCACTTTTCCTGTCGGTTACCCTGTCTCGATAGTTGTTTACCGCCAATACTGCGGCAGCAAAGCAGCCCAACATGCTTCCCGCCACCATTGACACGCCGGTGAATTGTCCAGTTTGAAGAAAATAGCTTCCGCCCGTGGCAACCAGTCCAAAGAACACAAATACAAACAGTTCACCCAAAGGGGAAGCTGATATGGGCCAGGGACCGCCGGAATAGCTTGCGCCAGCCAACAGTGACAGCAACCCCAGGAGAACAATCGGCCATCCTCCAACCCATGCCAGATATATGCCCAGTACAAAAGCCCATACAAATGCCATCAGGGAAGCACGCTGCACTGTTTTTGCTGACAGCAATCCTTGGGCGGTAACTCGCAGTGGACCCAGGCGCTCTTCAGTATCCGTACCTGACAAGGCATCGGCGGCATCATTGTGCAAGTTGGTGCCGATCTGAATGAGCATTGCCACCAGTAAAGCCGCCATAGCAGGCACCCCATGTATTTCCCCTGCTTGCCACCAGGCAAGGCAGGTTCCAACCAATACAGGGCTAATGGACAGCCCCAGGGTTTTGGGTCGAATGGCGGACAGCCAAATCGTCAATTTCCCGGATGACATCGAAAGCCCAAAACCGATTCAGGGACGCCGGGGAAACTTGCTGAAGTCAGGTGGTCGTTTTTCGAGAAAAGCATCCCTGCCTTCCTGTGCTTCAGGTGACATATAGAACAAAGCTGTGGCATTCCCGGCCAATTCCTGAACACCCGCCAACCCATCAGTATCGGCGTTGAAGCCAGCCTTTATCATGCGCAATGCCGTGGGTGAATGCTGGAGGATTTGCTCACACCAGCGCAGGGTTTCTGCTTCCAACTCGGCCAAGGATACAACCGCATTCACAAGCCCCATCTGCAGTGCTTCCTTAGCATCATACTGGCGGCATAGAAACCAGATTTCCTTGGCTTTCTTCAGCCCCACGGTACGCGCCATCAATCCCGCACCCAGACCGGCATCAAAAGAACCGACTTTGGGCCCTGTTTGCCCAAAACGGGCGTTATCTGCGGCAATACTCAAATCACATACCAGATGCAACACATGACCACCGCCAATGGCATATCCGGCAACCATGGCAATCACGGGTTTGGGTAATCGACGAATCTGCATTTGCAGATCCAGCACATTCAGATGTTGTACGCCCTGATCATCTTTATAGCCCCCATGGTTCCCCCGGATTTTCTGGTCGCCACCAGAGCAAAACGCCAAATCACCTTCTCCGGTGAGAATAATCACACCAATACCCGCATCATGATGGGCATGATGGAATGCTTCCATCAATTCCTTCACCGTTTGGGGACGGAAAGCATTTCTCACCTGCGGACGATTTATGGTGATTTTTGCTATAGCGCCAAAATGCTCATATCGGATATCGTCAAATCGATCTTGCAGTACGTTTGTCCAGGTCATGGTTCTTTCCAACTGTCTGTAATTGTCCTGTGCCGCCTGTTGCTTTCGGCGCTGTCCACCATGATTTCGATCAGTTGCATCCCCGGAGATTGCAACGCCTTGGTAAACAAGGCCTCAAATTCGTTCAGTGCTTCAACTTTGACATAGGCGATATGGAATGCCTTGGCGATATGCTCATGATCGAGCGTTACCGGGGTACGCCAACAAGCTTCATAATCAGGCAGAGATACTTGGGGTAAATAGTCAAAGATACCGCCACCGTGATTGTTGAACAGCAACAGTATCATATCCTGGTTTCTGGCAGTTGCCAGGGAATTCAGGTCATGAAAAAGGCTCAAATCGCCCATTATTCCCAACACTTTTTCGGTTGCGGGGGAAGCACTGGCTATTCCACTCAAGGTAGACAGGTTGCCATCGATGCCACTGGCACCCCGATTGCCGAAAACAGAGAAGTTTTTTTCCTGTCTGCCCGAGTAGGTATCCATAAAACGTACTGTCAGGGAATTGCCGACAAACAGGTTGCTCTGTGGGGGAAGTTCCTGCAATGCCTGACGTATTAGTTGTCCCTCTGGAGGAAGCTTCAGTTTTTGCAACAAGGTGATTGCTTGTTGTTCAAAAAGCTGCCATTGCTGGTGCCATGCCGATGCTGCCGGACGCAGCGTCTCCTGTAACATTTGGCTGCAGAAAGCTTGATCAGAAGCCACCAGGGTTTCTAGTATCACCCCCCCTTGCAGCATTTCCCTGGCATTTTTATCCACCCGCAGATGCCTTGCCTTGGCTTGCCCATGCAGATAGGTTTGCAAGGGTTTTGATACCGGAGTCTCCCCAAAATACAGCACCCATTCTGCGACCAGGTCGGCACATTGGGCGTGACGTAAAAACAAATCGTAATGTACAACAGCATCTGTTGCAGAACAGTAGCGCAGGTTGGACAATGGGTCTGCCAGCACCGGGCAGGCCAAAGCATCACCCAGTTCAAGAATGGCGCGACTGTCAGCACTTGGGCCACAAATGATGATTCCCGGCTTGGCTGATAGTATCGATGCTGTTTTCTGCACCGTGTCTGCATCCAACCTCACCTCGCCATCCCGTTGTGGGATAACGGGAACTGGTTTATGTCCATCAGGTACGACTTCGGCGACCAGGGGCTCCCGTAACGGCAGATTGGCATGTACGGGACCGGGACAAGGCATCATTGTCTGTCTGACCATCTGCCGCCCCAGGCTCATGATCCGTTGCAAGGATTTTTCTTCCCCTTCTGCCAAAGGCAATTGATGAAAAGCCCGTACCTGTTGCCCAAAGAATTTGATTTGGTCGATGGTCTGATTGGCGCTGCATTGCTGCAATTCCCAGGGACGATCTGCACTGAGCAGCAACAATGGAATTTGCTGCTGATTCGCCTCCACCACCCCTGGCATCCAGTTGGCAACGGCGGTTCCCGAAGTGCACCCCAGAGCCACGGGGCCCTCGCTTTTTCTGGCAAGTCCCAAGGCAAAAAATGCCGCACTGCGCTCATCGACAATGACATGATATGTCAATTGTGGATGCAGGATGGCAGCAAGGGTCAAGGGTGTATTTCGCGACCCAGGCGATAGTACAATCTCAGATACTCCGGCACTCACCAAGCCATCGAGCAATGCCAGGCACCAATTGAGATTGATCTGTCCCTGATCGCTCATGCTTTCAATGCATTCAGCATGGCTTCGAGTTTAAGCTCTGTTTCCTTGAGTTCTTTCTCGGGATCGGACACAGGGGTAATCCCGGCTCCGGCATACAAACGAACCAGCTTGTCCTGTACCAGTGCGCAACGCAATACAACCGACATCTGGGCTTCCTGGTTATCACCTATCCAACCAAAGGCACCTGTATACCATCCCCTGGAAAAATGTTCATGCTCTCGAATCCAGGTCAACGCATCCCGTAGTGGTACCCCCCCAACGGCAGGCGTGGGATGCAAGGCATCGATCAATTGTATGGCATGTAGATCCGGTCTTGGGCGTGCGCGAACTGGCGTATGCAGGTGCGACAGTGATTGCAATGAAACCGCAGTCGCCCTGGTTTCCGTTTTTATATCGAAACAGAATGGTTGCAAGGCGGCGGTTATTGCCTGCACCACCGGCGCATGCTCAAAGCGCTCCATCTGCCTATCAGCCATGCCAGCATTGGCAGGAAATGTACCCGCCAGGGCATCGCAGTAAACATGTTCAGAAGTCATTTCAAAAAGTTTTTCGGGAGAAGCTGCCAGCAATGTCCCTTGTCCCAAATTGACTGACAAAATGCTACAGGCAGGGTATTTCTGTGCCAGATGTTCCAGCATTTTTCGATGCGGAACCTCAGCCCCGGATTTCAATTGCAATTGCCGGGTCAGCACCACCTTCTGCAAGCCTTGTCCCTGCAATACTGCAACTGCCTTGCTGACATCTTTTTTCCAACGCGATACCGGCGGCAACGCTGTTTCCAGAAACGCAGATACTGAAGAAGTCGCAGCCAGGGTGGAGGACAACATGGCGTACAGTTGCTTCATCCAGTTGTTGATCACTTGCTCAGGATGAACAGCTTCATCCCGATAGCAATTGAAGGTCAGCAGGCATCGGTCATTTTCCCATTCGAACAACAACTCGGGAATATACAACCCCGCATTGTCGAAACTCTGCCACTCGTTTTCTGCTGCTTCATCAGGATCAAATGCGAACCCCAGAAATGCTCTGGCTCGGGCTTGTCTCTCGCCTTGCACGATTCGTGTCCAGTGCTTCTGCAATGCCTGGTGTGCCAACTTCAGTTGTTGGAAACGCTGACTGCCATTAGCTTTGAGCGCCAGTGCCATTCCCAAACCCAATAGCCGGTGATTTCTTTCAGGTTGGTGCCAATACAACCATCGGCAAGCATTTTGCGGTGGCGCCACACACGCTTGGACAGGAACCTCGAAAGTACAGGAGAGCAGCCCCTTATGGGATGCGCTCAAGGCAGCCGTGGTAAGCTGGCGAAGCTCCATACGCAGTCGTCCAAGCCACACAGGGGTGGGTTGTAGCCTGCTGGTTTGGAACGCCATGTTGGTTATTTTACCGTTTCAAAACGATAGGGGACGATGATCAAGCCCTCTGCAGTATCCAGAATCAGCTTCGCCTCCCAGTCCATACGCTGCCGAATGCACACGGGCAACAAACCTTCTCCTTCAAAACGCCCCTCACCCATCGCTTTCAACATTGGGCGGTTATAGCCCATATTCATGCTCACCCCGGAAAAATCTACCTCAACTTTACTGATCTCTTTTCCTTTGACTTGCACCTGCAATTGCAGGGGTTTAGTCAGAGGAATGGGATGCGGAAGAATTTCAAACCAGGCTTCGCCTCCACCAGGAAGTGATGCACTACAGGCGGAAACACGTAAATCACAATCTGATAAGGCCAATATCTGCGCTGGACCTGGTTCGAAATAGTCCCGGAAATAGTATGCAACACCGCCAACAATGGCAGCCGCCACAACCAGAATCACGGGAATCAACCAATTATGCTTTTCAGCCATGAGTCACTCCTGAGTGCAAAGACCTCAGGGCAAATCGCCTTTGCGGAACAAACGGTATCCCAGCCAGGCGGTCAAGGTTCCCAACACAAACGGATATACCAACGCCCAGATCAAATACCCCGTCTCGCCAAAATTATCCAGAATCACATAGGCGGAAGGTCCCAGCAGCACCAGTTGAGGATCAAACAACAACATCGCCCCGGTACGAAACACCTGCAGTGGATTGGCCAAGGCAATGGCGATAATGCTTTCAGGGGGCAAGCCTTGCTTGATCAGGGAGCCAAGAAGAATCAAGTCAAGAAACAGCAACAAGAACAGCCAAATCAAGAAAGCCGATCCTGTAGCCACGTCTGAAGACCGGGCAAGGGTGGATACCAACATGCCTATCCCCAGAAAGCACCATGCCAGGGATATCAGAAATCCGGTGTAAAACAATACCTGGGTCCAGGGGATTTCCACACCCTTGAACATACCCCAGGCTACTGCGCCAAACATTGCCAGCACCACAGGCAAGAACACCACGAAGAAACGTCCCAAAAGTTTTCCCCAGAACCAGCTTGCGAGACTCACCGGAAGGGAAAGCATGTACTCGAAAATACCTGCTTCCCGATCGCCTGCCACGGAGCGCACGGTGGTGATCAACACAAACAAGGGTAATATGGCCATGGTGATTTGCAGATAGGTCACCAGCATGCGTGACAATCCGGTAAAGCCCATGATCCGGGACTCGGTCAGACCAGAAACAAACAAGGCAACCACCACGCCACCAAATACCAAACTGTAAACCATAAACCAGCGTGAACGCAGGGATTCACTGATATCGGCAATTGCCGTCAGAATCAAGTGTTTCATGAGCGCCTATTCTCCTGGGCCAGAATGTTCATGGGTATCACCACGGTGACTGTGAGTCTGTTCTTCTACCTGGTATATGTGTTTCTTTGCGGCAGCATAATCCATGGCACCAGCTTCCTTGTCTGAGGTGGCCCCCAGACCATAACCCATTGGCGTGACCTTACCAGCCACATACCAGGCTTTGCGCGCATCAATCCATTCGCCGTTACGATAATCGTTTACCCACAATTCCGTTGTTGGGTCATCTTTCCAGGGTTGTTGATCCAACCAGATAGTTGCACAACCGATATCATCGAATTTATAAAGTTTGTGCTTCTGGTTTTTCTCTCCGCCACGTACCTGTGCAGAATAGTTGTGGTCACTGACCGCCATGGCACAGCGAACACAGACCTCTCTATCCCAGCGCACTTTTCCCGGCCCGGTATCGGGTTCGCCAGAACACCCTGCGATCAACAACACCATCAGCAAGCCAGCAATATTACGCATCTTGAGCCTCTTCCATATGGATACCTTTCAGGATTGCCGCATAGCGTGAGAGCATTCCCAAAAACCGCAGCCGATCAGGACCGGCAACCTGCCCTTCCCACTCGATGGCGTCACCCGCATCCTTGAAGCCCCATTCTGCTACTGTTTGCGCGAATGCGTCACTGGCACGCACCAATACCAGACGACAACTGAGCATGCTGGTCATATTCACATCATCTGCCACGTGGTCATTCAGAACAATCTTGCCCTGATCCATTTCAACCACCCGATTCACCAGAGACGCCACTTCATCCAGACGATGACTGGAAATAATCATCGCCGCCTTGTCTCGCTTCTGTTCCAGCAACTGGAAAAAAATATGACGCGCTTCAGGGTCAAGATTGGCAGCAGGTTCATCCAACACCAGCAATTCACATTCACGCCCCAGGGCGATGCTAATCAGCAGCTTTTGCTTTTGCCCACCAGAAAGCTTGTTGAAAGGCTGATGGCGCATCTTCTGCAGATCCAGCCCCAGTTGTTCGGCGACTTCGATCATCTTGTCAGGGTCGCTGTCGCAGACCCCCGCCGCAAAACCAATCAACTGTGTCACCGGCATTTTCAAAGGGGGTGATATCTGCGGTACGAACCCGACCTTCTTCAATACCTCTGTACGATGCTGGCGTGATTCCTTGCCATCCACCCTGACCTTGCCACCACACTGATACTCGCCCAGCAAACAGCGGATCATGGTGGTCTTACCCGCGCCGTTGGAACCAACCAAGGCAACCCGATCACCACGATCGATGCTCAGGTCTATCCCTTTGAGCACTTCAACGCGGCGAAAGCGTTTACTGACTTTTTCGAATTCAATCATTGCCATGGTTATCCACCATCCTTCTCAGGATTCATACGAAGGCGGCAGGATACCACAAGCGCATGGTTTTCTGTCATCAGCCAAGACCTTTGTATTTGATTGTCAAAGCACCTGTAGGACAGGCATCGACACAACGCAGGCAACGTGTACAATCTGCGCCGATATCCACTTCAAGACCTTTTGCCCGCCCCTTGAGCACCGTATCCAATACATGGGGAACAAGACAGACTTTGCGACACTCTCCCTCATGGAAGCAGTTGGGCAACTTGTAATGCACAGTGAAAGGCGAGGTTGCCCCCACGATTCCATATGTCAGACCAATTGGACAGGCATAACGACACCAGGCACGGCGTGAAACAAAAATTTCAAACAGCAATAGCAAGCTAACCCAGATGAGTGCCACTCCGGGGCCGTAGATCAGCGCCCGACTGAGTATCCCCGTGGGAGATATGGTTTCGAAAACGGTATAGCCGGTAACCACTGCCAGAATAACGAACACCAGCCACAACCAAGTACGGGAACGACGATCGAAATGAATGTCTTTCGCCCAACCTTTCTTCACCAGTTTCAAGTGCAACATTTCCGCCCACTCAGCCACCAGGTGATAGGGACAAACCCAGGAACAGAAAGTACGCCCGCCCAACAGCCACCACAGAATAAATACGGTAGTGGTACCAATCACCAGATTGATGACCACGTGTTTGAAGGCCAGCATGACTTGCAACGCGGAATTGAGATCAGCCATATGGAAACCAGCAAAACGCGAAGCGGTGAGCGCGCCTTCCAGCAACTGGATGTCCAAATGGTATGAGAGAACAAAAAGCAGGTTTACCCCCAAAAGCACTGCCCAGCGTTTCAATCGCCATTTTTCTGTGGGCGGATTGGCATGTTTTTCTGCCAACTCGATATGAATTTTTTCTATCCGCTCCTTGTCAGCAAATTTATGTGCATGCAACTCACGCACTTCTTCTGGCATATCTTTTTTTGCCAGCCTTTTGGGAGCGCCACCGAGTAGCACTCGTATTGATTCGATGATATTACTCATAACACTCTCATCCCCTCACTGTTTGCGCGACTTTCCGTGCTGTCCATTACGATGACAGCTGGCTCAACCGGACACACCATTTCACACACACCACAACCCACACAACCATCCAATATCACCGGCGTCATCACACCATTGATATTCTGCAATTCAATGGCATGCTTGGGCGCACATTCATTTTTCTGTCTTACCGCTACCAGATCAACCTTAGCTTTATTCTTTTGTGCATCTTCTTCTGCGCATTTTGCGATATTGATTTCAATCGGACACTGGCGTACACACAGATCACACAGCTCCAGGTCATACGGATGATCAGCAAGATCAATGGGATTCCAGCGGTCGATCTCCGCATAGCGTAACTTCCCCTTGAAGTCTGCTCCCCGCGCCAGACCTTTGAAGCCTTTACCTTGAACAGCGAGGCAAGTTGCCGGGCTAACAACTTTGGCAACCCCCATATCCACTTCCGATTCGAATGAAATCTCGTGAATCAACGCCC
Source organism: uncultured Sedimenticola sp. (assembly GCA_964467115.1). GTDB lineage: Bacteria > Pseudomonadota > Gammaproteobacteria > Chromatiales > Chromatiaceae > Thiolapillus. The sequence continues at coordinate 4,060 of CAYXOS010000053.1, read as the reverse complement.
CTGTGGGACAAGCCAGTACACATTGCAATCCGTCACAGGAAAAGTCGCAGGCTTGATCCCTTGGGTCGATATGAGGAACACCTACTCCCAATCCATCGCTCAAATCTGCCAGCTTTATGGCTTCCACGGGACACACCTGCACACACTGCCCACATTTTATACAGGCAGCGAGAAATTTCTCTTCCCGCAACGCCCCCGGCGGGCGCAATCGTTGCACCCATTTCCCCAATACGGGAACCATGCCTAGCAAAGCGACGCTTCCCACCCCTACAGTCAAAGCGATAGAACGCAAAAATTTGCGCCGCTCTCGCTGTTTTGGCGTAATTCTTTTCTGTGGTTTCTTGCTCATGTCAATTCTCCAGGCTGTTTTTTAACAGCTCCAGGGCATTGGATAAATCAGCCGGATCATCCTTTGGCACCTTGCTTTGTGGCTGCTTTTCGGCTGTATGAGTTACTTCAAGTTCATTTTTGGCGATCAAGTTCAAGTAGGGCTTGCTGTCTCGCACCATCAAACGTGGTTCAGAAAATGGCGCCAGTCTCTCCAAAAAATCCAACACTTCCAACAGAGGGGATCCCTTGAAAAACTGCGCATAAGGTTCGTTCTGCCACAAACGATCGGCATAGGCATAAAGTTCATAGGGACTATCGCCCACACCATCTGCATTCTGATCGAAACCTTCATAGTCACTCCAATAGTTTCCTTCCCATTCGTTTCTATTCGCCGAACCTCCACCAGAGACAACAATCTGGGTCAAGTTATCGACAAAACGATTGCTCTTGAAAATATTGCTGTGCCAATCATTGAGGAAACGAATGCCGATACCATTGTATGCAATGGTATTGTTGGTAAAACGGTTGGTCGTATCGGGCTGATAGGGTGAAACATCAATATACAAGCCACTGGCACAATACAGGATTTCATTGTTTTCGATGGTCAGGTCAGACGTCTCCTTGAAACCGATGCCAACCCCTGTAGGTCCCGCTGCATGGGCAATGTGGTTATTTCTCAATACAACACTATCGCTGTACATGAGGAAAACACCCACCTGATTATTTACATAGTGATTATTTTCAACCAGGTTATAGCGGGAATACATAAAATGTAGCGAGTAGCGGGCGTGGGTGGTGTGGTTACCCGAAATGATATTGTTGGAGGAATACCAGACCACCATATCGCGTACATTCTCAGATACATTGTCGAGAATCTTGTTATTAAAGCTGTACCACAGACGTACAGAGTCACCCTTTTGCCCCAGATCGAAGTCAGGCTTAGAACTAATGTAATTACGTTTCACGATGTTATTTTTTGACTGCTGCAGATCGATTCCAAATAAACAATTGTCGATTCTGTTGTCTTTTATAACATTGAAATTGCCTCGTACCTGAACCCCGGAATCAATATCATTATTCGACTCGCCTGAGTTGGTCAAATGCAGATTCTTCAGTGTTGCGCCGTCTGTTTTCAGGGTTACAACCGTACCTTTACCTCCGGCATCAATAGTCGCTTTCTTCTGTCCATCGATGGTAATGGGCCGCGTAACCACAACAGGCCCGGCATACACTCCGGGTGCCAGCAGAAGGGTTTCACCATCTCCTGTCTGGTCTATCATTTCCTGCAATGTAGGAGGGTTGCCGGCAACACCGATTGCCGGCAACAACAACAGCAATACCAACAGGCGGACAGCAATCACTTTTGATTGGCATCCTTGCGCCGAATCAATACCGCAGCCGCCAGTAACACCGCCATCAGCATCATCAAGCCAAAACCAATACTGGGATAGGAGTGGGTAGTAAACTGGGCAACTTTACCCTGACCAAACACGGTAGGCATGAACGGCTTGACCGTGAATGCGCCCATGGCATTGAGGTTGTGTCCGTACCACCACAACCAGGCTGAATATTCGATGAGGAAGAATAACGGTAAGGCCATGGGCACCAGAATCAACAACCAATACAATATGCCTTCGCTTTTACGCGCACCCCATACCAACAACACCATGGCGGCGATAATGCCCCAGAACATGATGTTTCCAGCCATGGTCATGGTATTGACCAAAGGTCGAATCTCTTCCTGATTGTTGAAATAGCGACCAAGGCTTTTCTCATAGTGCCAGCGCATCACTTGGGCATTGCTTCCTGTCCATTTTTCGGCTTGGTCACGTGGTTTCTTTTTTTGGTCGATAAGGAAAGTTCCTTTCAACAAAGCAATGTTATCAAGCTTGCTGTCGCCCGTGCTCCCAGCTTCTTCACTTCCTCCTGCTTCGACTCCATCACCTGTCACCAAAGAGCTACCCAGACCAGCAAGTTTCCTCACCATTTCATCTTCACTTTCTTTCTGCTCTACTACTGAAGTGGCATCATCAGAAAGTGCATTTTTCATTCGATCGATAATAGCCTGACTGGGGTTAGCATCATTGCCACGTTCTGTGTCCTGATCCATGGACGTTACCAAGGCCTCGATATAACCGGCATTCTGGTATTTCAATCCATCGGCACCATACCAAGTCATATACATCCATATCGCAATCGCTGCAAAGCCCACGGACATCAACGGCACACGTATCTTTGGTTTGGTGCAGGCAAAACCCAGCAACATCACTCCCAGCAAAGATACCAGGAAAGGCGAGAACGGACGTTCAACCACACCACCAGCAGCAATGGGGTACATACCTACATAGTGGTTTATGGTGTCCATTTCATGCACACAATCCAGGGCTTCGTCTTCCGTAACTTCTACCTTATTGGTTTTCTTGCAACCATTGAAAACCCCATTCATATGAAACTCGATTCTTACACCATCCGGAAATGCTTCTTCTGGATAATTCGGGGCTGTTAGAGAAACCCACCAGGCCGGGGCAAAATAAATAATCGCCAGTAACACAATACTGACCAGAATCAGTAAATTAGAAATAATTACCTTCTTGGACATGACAATACCTGTTGGGTAGAAAAAGAAAAGAAGCTAGGTTAAGTATTACCATGAGATATCTCTATGATTTCTCGCAATGGAAACCAGAAATAAATCAGGGTTTAAGCACTTCTTAAAACACAAAACTCCCTGCCGCATTGTTGCCAGCAGGGAGCCAAGCCAGACATGCATCAGAACCTGCCTGATGCTATATCATCAATCGTAATCAGGATTGATGTAATCCTTGGATGGTGCCAAATCTTCCTTGGGTACTGGGATACGAGATACATAGTTAATTACGTGTTTCATATCATCATTACTGAATTCCTTGATTTGCTTAACCATATCAGGGTTAGCATTACGACGCTTGCCATCACGAATCCACTCGAACTGACGTACCATGTATTTGTAGTGCTGTCCCTGGATCTTTGGGTAGAACTTTTCTGGCTTTCCTTCACCGTTCTCACCATGGCACTTCACGCAATTTTCCTTGAACAGTTTTTTGCCTTTTTCAAAATCTGGTGTGCCTTCTTCCCATTCACCCTTGCCATTATCTGGGTTCATCTTCAACCCGGCAATGTAATGAGTAACATCAGCCATGGCTTGAGGGCCACCAATGGATTCGGGCTTGGCAAAGGGATACATGGTGGGATTGTCTCTGTTTCCCTCACGAATATCAGCCAATTGCTTGACCAACACCGTCTGATGCTGACCAGCGATTTGAGGGAAGGTACCGTCTTTAGAACCCCAGCCTTCTGTCAAGTGACAGGCGGCACAAACTTCAAAAGTTTCAATACCGTTCTCGTGATCTGGCTTCAAATGCAAAGCTGCATCACGCTCGCCTCCTTTTGACATCCATTGATTTGAAAAGGCACTGCCACTAACCAACACTGTAGCTGCCAGGCCCAACACGGACGTCATCAAACGTTTATTCATATCTTGTCTCCGAAAAACCATGGGACAGCAACGAAAAGTTGCAATCACCTGTATTAAAAAACCATGAAATAGTAACATTCTGCTGATGCAACTCACTTGAGCAATATCAAGTTGGCAAACATAAGCCCTTGAACGAAATACATACTTTTCCTAGGGAAGTTCTGATTTATTCTGTACGAAGCAGATTATGCCTGAAATGTTCGAGAACAAGGCGGA
>CAYXOS010000052.1:0-16452 GCA_964467115.1 uncultured Sedimenticola sp. | reverse complement strand
TTATTTGGCTCCGCCAGCTGGGCTCGAACCAGCGACAAACGGATTAACAGTCCGTTGCTCTACCAACTGAGCTATGGCGGAATAGTTGGAGCGCGTATGTTAATGGGGAGTGGGTTTAAGGTCAATAGCTTTAGGCATTTTTTTCGTTCTTTTATTGTTTATTGTGGAGACTGGGGTGTCAGTGGCAAGCTTTGTGAGGCGCCGAGCATAATCTGGGCGCGAGAGAGGGAGATACATTGTTGATTCTCCAGTCGCTTGAGTATGCGGCTGATGACTTCTCTCGAAGTACCCAATTCCAAGGCAAGTTGCTGATGTGTAACATCTAAAGTGTTCGACTCACTACGTTCGAACATGCCACCTAACAGGCAAGCCAAACGCAATTCCAACGGTTCAAAAGCGGTGTCATAGAAACTGTGCATGATTTCACACACACTGTTGACCAGGCTACGCAATACCCGAACACGGAATGCATCTGATACCTTCATTGCCAGATGAAAATCGCGGACGCTGAGGGTCAGTGCTCTGATATGGCTATCAGTAGTGGCATTGGCCTTGAAGGGCTTGTCGTTGAGTAGGCTACTTAAGCTCATGAGACAAATATCGCCAGGATTGATGCGATAAAGCGTCATTTCCCGACCATCCTCTGCCATTTGAAATACCCTGACAGTACCGTCGAGTAAAAACAGGAAGTTGTTACAACTGCTGCCTTGGCGAACCAGCATATTGCCAGCGGTTTGGTCGATCAAAGTTGCACGTTCCAGTATTTCCAGCCATTGTGGATTGTCTGGTTGATCCAGGTCTGGATAAACCTCAAACAGTAATTGCATATCTGGAGACAAAGCCGGGGCAGTTGTTAGTTCGTCAATAGAGTGATTCACTGAGATACCCTCCCTACAGTATCTTAAATTAACTGTCAGCAAATGTGTGGGTGCTGCATCAATCTGCGCTGTCTGGCGACAAGGCAATACCAATCTTCTGTTGGCTTATGCATGAGTATACACAAAATTCCCCGCGTATATAAATTGATGTGCGGTTGATTTCTGTGATGTAGGTCACCGAGGTTGGCGTCCCAAGTCACGAAGACTGCGCACCTGCATCACCTTGTGCCCGTAATCCAGGTTACTGATTTACAAAAAATCCCCGTTTAATATGTGCTTACGCTAAGGAAGGTTCGGTCGAAAGCTGTGTTTTCGGCAATAAAAAATAGATTTTATTCATTTCTACCAGAAAGAGGAATTCCACATTGAAACGTCGAGACTTTTTGAAAATGGGAGGAGCAGGCTGTGTTAGCTCTTTAATGGGAGGTGTTGGACTGCTGTCTTGGACACCACGCACTTATGCCGCTGTAGTCAGCCATACATTTTACATTACTGACGGTTTTATCGATCAAATCGATGGTACGTCTGTTTATTTTCGGGGCTTCAGTTCCGATAGTAGTTCCCTGAATATTCCTGGCGACTCTTTGATCGTGCAGGAAGGTGACACTGTCGAGATTACCCTGGTCAACACCTTGTCGCATTTCCACAGCTTTGTGATCGATGGCGTGGTTGACAGTGGCGCCATTGCACCTGGTGAAACCATGACTATCCGGTTTGTGGCAAACAATCCGGGAAGCTACATGTACTATGATGGCGTTTCTCTACCCTACAATCGTTTGTTGGGATTGCATGGCGGGTTGGCGGTTATGCCTTCAGGGTCAAGCAATGAAATCTATGCGGGCAGTCCTACCTTCGTTAAACAATACTTCTGGATATTCCATGATATTGATCCTACATGGCATGATCGTCTGCGCCGGGGATTGCAACCCAATACAGACTATGTTCCTCGGTATTTCACCATCAATGGTCTTGGGGGAAGACCGCCCGGATCTCCTGGTAACGGTGACCCCAGCAAAGATGCCATGCATGACCCGCGTACGGCATTGCATGGTCATGTAGGAGACCGGAGCCTGGTGAGAATTCTTAACGCAGGTCTTTGTGCCCAATCAGTTCACACCCACGGAAACCACATGGAATGGCTGAGTGAGAATGGCAATGTTCGTCCCGATGTGTGGAAAAAGGACTGTATCTATCTGGATGGCGATATGGGTGCCTTGGACGTTATCTATCCCTTTGAAACACCGCCGGATGCCTGGCCTCCAACCAATGTTGGAGAATATCCCATGCATCTGCATTCTGAAATGTCCCAGACTGCAGCAGGTGGTTACTACATGTTCGGTGCATTGACCGACATATTTTTTGAATAAGGGGAGACCGACATGTCAAAAATGAAAGAGAGACAAGTAGATAGTAATGCCATGCGCAGAGGTGGAGGTGGCTCTGGGGGTGGAAGTACTGGTGGTGGTATGGGCGGTGGCGGCATGGGAGGTGGTTGCTACATCTATGATGAAAATCAGCAATCCAATCCCAGGCTGGTATCGGCAGATGTAACCTTCAATCGTGGTATCTACATGAATGGCAGTATGACCATGGATGATGGAAACCAGGTCAGAATCTGGGGGTTCACCGATGGTGGGGGCGGTATGGGTATGGGAGGAGATTTTCCTTCTCCTGCAATTCGTGTGACACAAGGTCAAATTGTGCATACCAACTTGTTTGTACCCATGTGCTGCTCACATACCATTCATCATCATGGTATCGAGCCAGATAAGTACAGTGATGGTGTCGGGCATATCACATGGGACGTAAGTTCTCGAACCTATACCTATCAGTGGAAAGCCAGTCACGCAGGAACCTATTTCTATCATTGTCATACCAACACGGTGTTGCACGCAGAAATGGGAATGTATGGTGCTCTGATTATCGATCCCCCTGAAGGGCCGGGAACGCTGTATGCCAATGGGCCAACGTACGATGCGGAAGTTGTGTGGGCTGTGGATGAAATTGATTCATTCTGGCATACCCTGGGCTGGACGGCGGGTACTTGCGGTGCTGATGTTGGTCTGAATGATTTGAATCCAGATTACTTCATTATCACGGGAGTTGATGGTGCGCAATCGGCGTTGACTGCTCCTGGTATTGCGGCAACGGTTCAGGTGGGAGAGCGTTTATTGGCACGCTATATCTGTGCAGGCTATCACCCACAGCGCCTGGATTTTGGCGGGCTTACTGGAACCATCCATATGTCGGATGGGCGGGCACTCCCCAATCCTGTTCAAGTGCAGGGGTTACGTGCTCATTCTGCTGAACGCTATGACATCATTTTCGAGCCGAGCCAACCAGGAGAGTACATTATTTCAGCAGATATTTTGCACTGGGTAACGGGTGAAGTGCTGGGCACTGCTCGCACGCGTATCACAGTTGTCTAAAGATTTATTCTGAACCGAGCAGGTTGTGCCTGAAATGCGAGTTCATGAATAGATCAGAGACTGCATAAAGTTCCAATAGCCACACCAATGCTGGTGTTAGGGAGGCGCAAAGCCTCCCTTTTTTTATCTGAAATTATTGGCCAACCCCTGGAGCACCATGTCGGTGTGGCTGACAATGCCAATGATTTTTCGGTTTTCGACTACAGGGGCACGGCTGATATTGAAGCGCTCAAAGAGCCTGGCGCAGTAACGGATGTCCATATCAGGGTCTATGGAGATCACGGGTTTGCTCATGATTTCGTAAATATTCACGCGTTCTGGTGATCTGTCCAACGCCAATACTTCACGAGAAATATCAGACAGCATGACCATGCCATATTCATCGTCATCATGGCGTTTTTCCACAATCAGAGATTTGGTTTCGACATGGTGCATCTGTTGCAGGGCTTCGGCAACAGTCGCCATGCCGTTGACAGTGTCGAAATTGTTTTTCATCACCTCACGCACTTTGATCAGTTTGCTGCTCATACTTCCTCCTGGACTTTTTCTTTCAGAACACTGAGTTGTTGACTGATGCCCACGGCATCTTCCACGTCTATTTGAAAAGCAATGCCTGTTCCCGGCTTAGCCTCGAACTCACCTACATCGGCGATGGTTTCAAGAATTTCTCGAGCCATGTGCTCTTCCACCAGAAACATCAATACATCTCTTTGGGTTTCCAGGGATAGTCCAAAAAAGGTTTTGCTGGTTTTCAAACCTTCGCCACGGGCGTTGTTGATTACAGTTGCGCCAGTGGCACCGGCATGGCGAGCGGCTTTCATGACCGGGTCGGTTTTGTCATCTTCTACAAAGGCAACAATCAATTTGAAATGCATGTTAGTTCTCCACAGAGAGGGAAGCGGCTTGTCTGGCACGCCAACTGGCGATCTGCGCGTGTGCCATGACAGTCATCATGGGAAAAAGACTGGCGAAGGCAATCAGCCCGAAACCATCGATCAATGCGCTGCGCCCTGGAATGGTGTTTGCCAAACCCAGCCCCAGGGCAGCAACCAGGGGTACAGTCACGGTAGACGTTGTGACGCCCCCAGAGTCATAGGCAAGGGCAATGATCATTTTGGGGGCGAACAGGGTTTGCACCACCACAATGGCATAGCCGCTAATGATGAACCAGTGCAAGGGATAGCCAGTGACAATGCGCCAAGTGCCCAGTACCAGTCCTAACGCCACTCCCAAAGCCACGGCGGTGCGCAAACCCCAGACACCAATTGCACCACCGGATACTTCATTGGCCTTGATCGCGACAGCAAGTAGTGCGGGTTCTGCTACTGTGGTTGCAAAGCCAATGGCAAATGCAAAGGCATAAACCCAGTAGTAGTTTGTCCAGTGAATATTGTCAGAGGTAGTAATTTGCAGAAACTCTGGATGGGTAAGTTGCGCCGCCATGGTTTTCCCCAGAGGGAAAAGCGCCAATTCCAAACCCTCAAGAAAGAATGCCAATCCGACCAAAACATATACGAACCCGAGAATGACTTTTTTTAGATTGGGTACCGGACGTTTCAGATATAGAAACTGGAAACCAAAAATAATAACCACGATGGGGAGCACATCCAGAATGGTGCGTAAACCTGTATGCAATAGCCCCAGCAAGATATTCAATGGACGATCATCCCATAAGCCATGACGAACATGATGGGGGTCAGAGAGGCGAAAGCAATCAAGCCGAAACCATCCACCATGGGATTTCTCCCCTTGATGGAAGATGCCAAACCCACACCCAGCGCAGTAACCAGGGGAACAGTGATGGTAGAGGTAGTGACACCGCCGGAATCATAGGCGATGCCAATGATTTCCTGGGGTGCAAATTCGGTAATGATGATAATGCACACATATCCGCTGATGATCAGCCAGTGAATGGGCCAGCCCTTGATAATGCGTATTACTCCCAGCACGATCGCAAGCCCCACCGATAGGGCAACGGTGTAGCGCAGGCCTCGGGCGTAGTTTTCCATGGATGCGTCGGAAGAATGAATCAAATTGCCTGCAGCGGCAATTTTCGAAGCTTCCTCAGCAATGGCAATCAACGCAGGTTCAGCAACCGTGGTTCCGAATCCGAGGGAAAAGGCGAATAAAAGCAACCACAATACGTTGCCCTTGCGTGCGAAAGATTGAGCCATGGACTGCCCGATGGGGAAGAGCCCCATTTCCAGGCCTTTGACAAACAAGCTCAAACCAATGGCAACGAAAAGAATGCCCAGGAGTAAATCCATGTAATTGGGCAGGGGTTGGCGAACGACAAACAGTTGAAAAACACTGACCACCAATATGATGGGTAACAGATCACGAAAGCTCCCCCACAAGGGTTGAAAAAATTCCGCTAGCAATGCTTTTCTCATGACCACAGCATAGCAAAAAAAACCCGGCGAATGCCGGGTTGATGGTTATATTTTACAAGTAGCTGCTGGGGAAACGCTGTTCTGTTTCCTTTCCCTTATTTACTCTTTAGGGAAGCTCTGATTGATTCTGGCGCGAGCAGATTGCGGTGAAAAATCGTTCAGTTCAAGGCGCAAACCGCACGTAATAGCCAGCTATTGCGAAGGTTTGCAACGCAGAAATGAACGATTTTGTGCCGCAAGATGTCGTGTCATGAATCGATCAGAGCTTCCTTAGCTGCTGGCCAAATCTCTCAGCACATAGTGCAGGATGCCGCCATGACGGTAGTATTCCCACTCATTGGGGGTGTCGATACGCACCCTGGCATTGAAGATGCTTTGATGTCCACCTTCGGCGGTGACTGTGACAACCACTTCTTTGGGGTTGCCTTCGGTCAGCCCGGTGATGGAATACAATTCCTTGCCAGACAAGCCCAAGCTGCTTGGTGTTTCACCCTCTTTGAACTGCAAGGGCAAGATGCCCATGCACACCAGGTTGGTGCGGTGGATGCGCTCATAGGATTCCGCAATAACTGCACGCACGCCCAACAAGTTGGGGCCTTTTGCTGCCCAGTCACGGGAAGAGCCAGAACCGTATTCCTTTCCAGCAATGACGATGGCCGGCGTGTCTGATGCCTTGTATTTCATGGCCGCATCATAGATGGACATCTGTTCAGCGTCTGGCAAATGCAGGGTCACACCACCTTCTGTACCCGGGGCAAGCAGATTGCGCAGGCGGATATTGGCGAAGGTGCCGCGCATCATTACTTCATGGTTGCCACGACGGGAACCATAAGAGTTGAAATCTTTTGCGTCCACACCGTGCTGTTGCAGGTACTTGCCGGCAGGGGAGTCAGCTTTGATGGCTCCCGCGGGGGAAATATGATCTGTCGTGACCGAATCGCCCAGTAGCGCCAGTGCTCGTGCGCCGTGGATGTCTTTGATCTCATTTACGTCCATGCTCATATCAGCGAAATAGGGGGGGTTGCGGATATAAGTGGAATCTTCATTCCAGGAAAAACGCTGTCCTTCTGCACCTGAGAGACCTTTCCAGTTGCTGTCTCCCTGGTAGACGTTTTCATACGCCTTGCGGAAGCCTTCCTGGGTAACGTTGGCTGCCATGGCATCGTTGACTTCTTGCTGGGTTGGCCAGATATCCTTGAGGAATACGGGATTACCTGAGGTGTCTGTACCCAACTCTGTGGTATACAAATCAATGTCCATGGTGCCAGCCAGGGCATAGGCAACAACCAGGGGGGGAGAGGCGAGATAGTTCATGCGCACTTCGGCATGGACACGTCCTTCGAAGTTGCGGTTGCCTGACAATACGGCTGTGACACTCAAATCACCGTCGGCAATGGCTTTGGATACGGCTTCTGGCAGTGGGCCTGAATTGCCGATACAAGTGGTGCAACCGTAACCCACGATTTCAAAACGCAATTGTTTCAGTGGGTCGAGCAGTCCGGCGTTTTGCAAATAGTCGGTTGCTGCCAGGGAGCCGGGCGCCAGTGAGGTCTTTACCCAGGGTTGGGTTTTCAGCCCTTTTTCAACTGCCTTTTTTGCTACCAGTCCGGCGGCAATCATGACAGAAGGATTGGACGTGTTGGTACAGGAGGTAATGGCAGCAATCACCACACTGCCGTCATCGATTTGTACGCTTTCACCGTTGATCTCGGTGCTGATGGGGCCTCCGCCAGTAATGCCTGCCTGGGTCTTGAGCGCATCCAAATCGCGCTCAAAGGTTTCCTTGGCGGCTTGCAGTTCTATACGGTCTTGTGGACGTTTTGGGCCGGAAATACTGGGCACGATGGTTGAAATATCCAGTTCTATAGTTTCTGAATAATCAATAAATTGGGTATCATTTCTCCACATTCCCTGAGCTTTGGCATAGGCCTCGGTGAGGGCGACTTGCTCGGTGCTGCGTCCGGTAAGACGCATGTAGTTCAATGTTTCTTCATCGATGGGAAACAGGCCGCAGGTGGCACCATATTCTGGCCCCATGTTGGCAATGGTGGCGCGGTCACCCATAGGCAGGTGGGAGAGGGCATCGCCGTAAAACTCCACGAATTTTCCGACCACACCGTGCTCACGAAGTTTTTCGACGATGGTCAACACCAGGTCTGTTGCGGTGACGCCTTCGGGGAGTTCGCCCGTGAGCTTCATGCCCACGACTTTGGGAACCAGCATGGAAATGGGCTGACCCAGCATGGCGGCTTCTGCCTCAATACCGCCCACGCCCCAGCCAAGTACACCCAGACCATTGACCATGGTGGTGTGAGAGTCTGTTCCTACTACAGTATCGGGATAGGCTTGTACGACGCCGTCTTTTTTCTGGGCGAAGACCACCCGCGACAGGTATTCCACGTTGACTTGATGCACAATGCCGGTATCAGGTGGTACGACCTTGAAATTATTGAATGCCTGCTGTCCCCATTTCAGAAACTGGTAACGCTCGCGGTTACGTTCGAATTCGATTTGTGCATTCAGTTCTGCCGCATTGGGTAAACCAAATTTATCCACTTGTACGGAATGATCAATAACCAGTTCAGCAGGTTGCAAGGGGTTGATTTTTTCAGGATCTCCACCGAGTTCGGCAATGGCATCGCGCATGGCTGCCAGATCGACCACCGCAGGTACGCCGGTAAAATCCTGCATCAGTACACGAGCAGGGCGGTACTGGATTTCCTGGCTGGGTTCTGCCTGGCTGTCCCAATTAGTCAAAGCTTCTATGTCACTTTTGGTAACAGTCACGCCATCTTCATTACGCAGTAGATTTTCCAGCAATATCTTGGTGGCGAAGGGAAGGCGGGCGCTGCCTTCGATGGCATCCAGGCGATAATACTCGTAGGTTTTTCCACCTGCTTCCAAGCTGTCTTTGGCTTTGAAACTGTTACTCATAAAGGAACTCCATAATTTCAGAATGTTTGGCTGGCGGAGATTTTATCCTGAATCCGCAGCCAGTTGGATGATATTTGGGGTTTATCCGGCGTTTGGGGTGGTGTCGGGAGTTGGCTGTGGCTCCGCAGGTGCTTGATCGTCACCCATGTACTCGTGAGCCTTGGTTTTTGCTGCATCATAGTATTCACTGCTCTTTTCTTTGGCAGTATCGTAATATTCCCCGGTTTTCTTTTTGGCACCTTCATAGTATTCGCCCGATTTCTCTTTGGCAGTGGCGTAGTATTCACTGCCTTTTTCCTTGGCAACGCCATAATACTCACGGGTTTTGTCGGCAACAGTTTCTGCGGTATCAACGGTGCTTTTCTTTACGTCGTCGTAGATTTCAACGGTTTTCTCTTTGGCAATGGCTGCTTTTTCCTTGACCACCGCAGCAGTTGCGGCAGCGGTTTCTTTGGTTTGTTCAACCAGTTCCTTGGCTTCCTGTTTCAGTTTGGCATCTTTTTCAGAGTTGGAATCGCAGCCGGAAATGCTGATCAGCATCCCGATTGATATAGATAAAAATATTATATTTTTCATGTCGTTTCCTCACTTTCCTCAAGTAATTGCTTAGCGGCATTCAATAGTCGGTTTTGTCGCGTCAGTAAATGCCAGCGTTTTCCACCGCACTGGTACCACAAATGTGCAGCGCGGACACCGGCTAGCAAAGCACAACGGATGCGGGCTGCTGTGTCGGGGTTTTCCAGGTGCAGTGATTCACCTTTGACCATGATACGCGGTGAGAGTTTGCTGATATGATCCTGATATATTTTTGCCAGTTGACTGTATTGAGTGCTTTTTTCAAATTCGAAAGCGTTTTTGCGGGATTCGAAATCCTCCAGGTCATTCCCCAGCGCCGATATTTTTTGGGGGTCCTGAAAAAGCTTTCTTCCCAGCTGTAACAAACGAATGCTGTATTGTGTCAGCTCTGGATTCCTGTCCGCAGGGGATTGCAATTGGGTGATGAAATGGCGCAATCCCAGTTGCAAATTCTGCACATTGCCGAAGACGGCGATAACGGAATCCGGGCTGTTTTGAAAAAGTGAGGCAATACTGGCCTCAAATGCCTGTTCGTTGGCTTTTCCATAACGCGCCAGTTCAAAGGTCAGGCGTGCTGCCTGAAAGACGCCGCCCAATATCAAGGCGTGATCTGAATCTGTGTATTTACCGCTCATGAGCAAATGATTCCGCCGCCCAAACAGATCTGATCCTGATACAGGACGACTGATTGTCCAGGGGTAATGGCGCGCTGTGGTGAATTGAATTCAACCCGCATTTTATCATTTTCTACAACAACCTCACAGCCTTGCAAGGGTTGGCGATGGCGACAACGAGCCTGACAATGAAATTTCCTGTCGGGTGGACTGCCGGCGACCCAGTGCAATTGTTCTGCTTGCAAAACCTGGGAGAACAGCAGTGGGTGATCGTGCCCCTGTACCGCAATGAGAATGTTGTTTTCCAGATCCTTTGCCGCGACGAACCAGGGGGATTCATCGCTGCCTTGTACGCCGCCGATGCCCAGACCTTGTCTTTGCCCCAGGGTGTAATACATCAACCCCTGGTGCTCGCCGATGGTTTGTCCCTCCGGGGTTTGTATTTCCCCGGGGTTTGCGGGCAGATAGGTTGAAAGGAAATCACGAAAACGTCTTTCGCCAATAAAACAGATACCTGTACTGTCCTTCTTTTTGTAGTTATCGAAGCCCGCTTGCTGTGCGCGTTGGCGGACGTCGGGCTTGGCCATATTTCCCAAGGGGAACAGGCTGTGCTGCAAGGCATGTTGACCCAGCATATAGAGGAAATAGGTCTGATCCTTGTTGCTGTCAACGGCTTGAAGCAGTTGAGCCTGTTGGCCGTGGAGGATATTGGCGTAATGACCGGTGGCTATGTAGTCGGCACCTGATTCCAGTGCATGCTCAAGAAACGCTTTGAATTTGATCTCGCGGTTGCACAGCACATCGGGGTTTGGGGTGCGTCCAGCCTTGTATTCCTGGAGGAAATAGCGAAAGACCCGATCCCAGTACTCGGTAGAGAAATTCATGCTGTGCAGGGTAATTCCCAGCATATCGGCAACGGCTTGGGCATCTGCCAGGTCTTCGGCTGCGGAACAGTATTCGGAACTGTCGTCTTCCTCCCAGTTTTTCATGAACAATGCTTCTACCTGCCATCCCTGTTCTACCAATAGCAGGGCTGCCACAGCAGAATCTACGCCGCCTGACAAACCAACCATAACTTTTCCTTGGCTGCTCATGTCGGCAGGTAATGCAGGCTGTCTAAGGGCAGAAGGGGGTTTTCCAGGTAGTCCCGGATACATTGCATGACCAGGGGGCTACGCAGATGTTGTTGCTGGATCTGTTCCATGCTCAACCAGTGAGCGGCAATGATTTCCTTGTCCAAGGGTCTGTTGGTCGGTGGCTCTTCCACTTTGCCGCTGAAGCAGAAACGCAGATAGCTGCGAGGTTTATCTGGTAATTCATACAGGTATGTACCAATGAGCGCCTCAGGAGTAAATTTGTGTGCGGTTTCTTCCAGCACTTCCCGTTGAACGGCAGCCAGCAGTGATTCTCCTTGTTCCAGGTGGCCGGCAGGCTGGTTGAATACGGTATTGCCGTCGATATGTTCCTCCACCAGAAGATAGCGCTGATTGGATTCAATTACGGCAGCAACGGTTACATGGGGTTTCCAGGTCATCTATCTATTTTATAAGGAATCTGTTTCCATTGCCCAGGTTGTAATTCGTCCAGCTGCCATTCGCCGATGGCTTTTCGTATCAGTCGCAAAGTTGGAAAGCCTATGGCAGCCGTCATGCGTCTGACCTGGCGGTTACGTCCCTCCTGAATGCGGATTTCAAGCCAGGTGGTCGGTATGGCGGCACGAAAGCGAACTGGGGGATCACGTGGCCATAGATCGGGTTCACGTATTATCCGGGCACGAGCGGGAAGGGTGGGGCCATCCTTTAGCTTCAAACCATCTCGAAGGGGCTGCAGTCGTTGGTTATCCGGAGCACCCTCTACTTGCACCCAGTAGGTTTTCCAGGTGCGTTTTTTTGGATGTGTGAGTTGGTGTGCCAATTTTCCGTCATCGGTAAGGAGCAGCAATCCCTCACTGTCTCTGTCCAGGCGTCCTGCGGGATAGACCCCTTTTAGCGGAATATAGTCCGCCAAAACAGCACGTCCCTCCTTGTCAGTAAACTGGGTGAGTACAGCAAAGGGTTTGTTGAACAGGATCAGACGCGTCATATTGGTGATGAAAATGGTAGAATGTAGCCCATACAATAGCAAAAAGGGTATGTTTGATGTCTTACGAAAAAATTGAAATTCCAGCCTCGGGCGAAAAAATCACGGTGAATGCCGACAATAGCCTGAATGTACCAAATACACCGATTGTGCCGTTTATCGAAGGTGACGGTATTGGCGTGGATATTACGCCAGTGATGAAAAAGGTCGTGGATGCGGCGGTAGAGAAGGCTTATGGCGGCGAAAAATCCATTGCCTGGATGGAAGTGTATGCGGGTGAAAAAGCAGTAAATGTCTATGGTGGCGAAACCTGGTTGCCTGAAGAAACATTTGATGCGGTAAAAGACTACGTGGTTTCCATCAAGGGACCTTTGACTACGCCTGTAGGAGGCGGTATTCGATCCTTGAACGTGACTTTACGCCAGGTACTGGATCTGTATGTTTGCTTGCGTCCTGTGCGTTATTTTTCGGGCACTCCCAGCCCCGTATGTCATCCAGAATACACCAATATGGTGATCTTCCGTGAGAATTCAGAAGATATCTATGCGGGTGTTGAATGGGCACAGGGTAGCGATGAAGTTAAAAAGATTATCGATTTTCTGCAAAACGAAATGGGTGTGAGCAAAATTCGTTTCCCAGAAACCTCAGGTATTGGTATTAAACCGGTTTCAAAAGAAGGAACCCAACGCCTGGTGCGCAAAGCCCTTCAATACGCTATTGATAATGATCGTGAGTCTGTCACCCTTGTTCACAAGGGCAATATCATGAAATTTACCGAGGGTGCGTTCAAAGAATGGGGTTATGAGCTTGCCAAAGACGAGTTCTCTGCTGTGGAGATTGATGGTGGACCCTGGTGTTCATTCAAGAATCCAGAAACTGGCAGAGAAATAATCGTCAAAGACGTGATTGCCGATGCATTCTTGCAGCAGATTCTTTTGCGTCCCAAGGAATATGATGTGATTGCGACCTTGAATCTCAATGGTGACTATATTTCCGATGCCCTGGCCGCTCAGGTCGGTGGAATTGGTATTGCACCGGGAGCCAATCTTTCAGACAGGGTTGCCATGTTCGAAGCGACTCATGGCACTGCGCCTAAATATGCCGGACAGGATAAAGTAAATCCAGGATCTCTGATATTGTCGGCAGAGATGATGTTGCGCCACATGGGATGGACAGAAGCTGCGGATCTGATCATCAAGGCAATGGGGGCAGCGATTCAGGAAAAAACGGTAACTTATGATTTGGAGCGTTTGATGGATGGCGCACAATTGCTGAGTTGCTCAGCCTTTGGTGATGCCATGATTGCTCAGATGTAAGGTTATCTCGAAGATGTAATTTGGTGGAAGTCCGTGTCTTGTTTGGACGCTGACATTCCCCATCGTTAAAAAAACCTGCCCAGGTTCACTTGGGCAGGTTTTTTGTTAGGAATTGAAATTGTCGATTAATTATTCTGTTTCATATTTAAGATTTTGGGCATGCAAGCCCTTGGGGCCTTGCTCGATATCAAATTCTACTGCTTGACCTTCTTTCAGGGTTTTGTAGCCATCCATTTCGATGGCAGAGAAATGAACAAAAACGTCATCTTCTCCTTCGTTGGGGGTTACAAAACCATAACCTTTTGCGTTGTTAAACCACTTAACCACACCACTGGGCATATCAATCCTCCTGCTGTTTCCTCTGGTGTAAAAATTATTATTTCTTGGAAGCCTAAAATGGCTGTTCTTGTTATCTAGGATCAAAACTACAAAAAAACTTGTTCTAAGTCAATGCCGGCTTCATATATAAGCTGTTTAATTTTTAGGTTTCAAAGATTCAATATAATTGTTTAATGTTTGTTGGTCTTGGTCAGAGATGTCAATGATCTCAAATCCACTCCAATAAGTATCTTCGGCACTGGCTTCATCTTTCCATAAACAACTGGCTCCCAATGAAATGTCGAGGGACTGATTCTCAGTCTCGATCAATTTCAGCTGCAACAGGGTGCCGGGGATTGGATGACTGCCTATTGAGGCAAGCATAAAGCCAGTTGCGGAAATGTTTATCAAAACTCCCACAGATTTATCGGCAATGGTATCCGTAACCTCGATAGTGGACTGGGGAGAATATCTTTCGTTAGCTCTTTGGTGCAAGTTGATACCTCATCATTGTCATGTGGTTTGAGGAGAGCGCTCAAGGATGGTTTTGATGGCACTCATGGCGCGTTCCCAAAATGGAGCTTTAAGGTCTTCAAAGTAGGTCGTGTTATTTTGCAATATGTTGTTTGCCAATTCAGCAATGTCCAGCAATGCGACTTTTTTTCCTCGATTATTTACAAACAGAAAGCGATCGGAAAAACGGTTGTACCAGGAGAGGCGGGCGCGATAGCTATTGGGTGTATTCAGTTCAAATTCAAATACGGTGTTTTCTGGAAGTGCGCGTAGTCGTTTATAGGTATCCAGGGTTTCTTTGCTCAGCTTGGGTTTGATTTTGGGTTTTTTTGCCGATAGATCCAGTTTCATGCTTTCTTTGGGGGGTTCTTCCAGAGACTTCACAAACTGCTCTATTTCCTTGCTTTTGTGGGGGAGTAAGCCACCGATTTGTGTCCATAGCTGTTCTGACAAAGTATCCAATTGAAGCTGTTGTGCTTTGCCCGCCATCTGTTCCTGGCTGGTTTTTAGCAGATATGTCCCTAGATCCAGGGCTTCAGTCCAGGCAGGTGTATCGGACTCTACCCCTTCACGCAGCCGCAGCAAGGTCAAATAATCAATCCAGATTTGTTCGATAAAATAGGCGCAGTAATCAGGAACCACTTGACCATCAAAAATCACCAGGGTTGCCGATTTGGCGATGGCCTTGGCGCGGGACATGAGTGCTTGTCCCTGTTCTGCTTCCCGGCTGTGTCGTTCCAGGATATTGAATTTCTCTTCGAGACGCGAGATTTCCTCTGTCAGCAAATATGAAAAGCCAATAAAGTCATCGTCTTCTTGATGTCTCAATCTGACGATACGAAATACCATGTCTTTGAGAAAAGGGTAGACCCCTTCATCAAGATTGGACTCATTCATCCATAAGGCTGCTGCTTCTACAGCTTGGTCGAGGAATACACGCGCAGGATGTTCTTTCGAGGAAAATATTTTCTGGTTGATAAGACCAATCTTGATATAAGGCGTATGTAAATGTCCCAGCAAGGCTTTGGCAATATCAGGAATACGCTCATCATCCAGCATGCGTTCAAACATCATGCCAACTAGATCAATGATGTTTTCCTGTTCATCCAACAAGCGATCATCGCCGATGGTTTCTTTGAGCGCAGAGCGCTGGTCATGCATGGCGCGCTGAACTTGTGAGAGCACCTCCGCATTGATCGCTTCTCTTTGTACAGGTTTTCCAAGTTGTACCGGTTCGGGAAAAGCTGTGTCTTCTCGATGGATAATATTATTGGTTGCGTTAACGACTTCCTGGGTAGTCGCGGCTTTTACACCAGCCGCCAAAGGTTGCTTTCTTTTTTGTATTGCGCGTTTTGCCATCAACAAAGAATGAATGCGCGACAGGGTCTCTTCCCCGAGTTCTTCGGTGGATTGAGGGGTGTCCTGATCCTGTTTTTCTTTTTTGGCTTTTGATGACAGTGCAGAAGACGATTCAGGGTTGATTTTTGCCTTGTATTTCAAGTTTGGCAGAATACCTGCTTTGATCAATTGCTCATTGAGTTCTTCATGCAGACCGGCAAGCTCGGTGAGAACGTATTTATCGTAAAGGGTGTAGAGGACAAGCAAGGCATCATTTTCAATGCTCAATCTATCCACGCATCGAGCAAAAATTTCACTCATATACCGGGGAGAAGCGGGGATTTCTGAGATTTTTATTGGTTGGCCTGAATTAACAACGGATAAGCGCTGTGCCAGCACGTAGAGGAGTTGATAGTTTTTTCTCTCGCAGCGTTCTGCCAGGGTATGCAGTGCCAGGTTGCGCTCATACAGGTCAATATTGACCAGGCTGAGGGTTTCTCCACCCAGTTTTTTATCGTCCTGACTGCTTGTATCTGGAAATTTGCTGAGAAATTTCACCAGCAGATCATGGAAGTCCAGAGACATGTCTTCCATCTTCAGCCATATCTCGCGTTGTGCCTCGAAAAAATGGTTCTGAATGTTGATGTTTTCTGCTTTATCTGCAAATTCCATTAGCACATCGTCGGTGGCACGCAGTTGCTGACGAAACTTGTCATTCAGTAACTCTACGGCATGTTGCTGCCATTCATTGAGTAAGAAATTGAATTTGTAGCTGATAGTCACCGGGATATCCTTGGCTATGTGTCCACGAAATGAAAATTGTAGTATCGCTGGTATTTTGGATCAGTTCTAATACTAGTTCAATATTACGCAAAGGCAATCATGCCATAATTTAGCGAATCTAGCTGAACCCTTTCCTTATATTCCTGTCTGTTGATGGGAACGGACAGAAACTATCTGGGTCTTGAGCTACAATTATCAAGCAAAGTAATCTCTGGTTAACCCATGAGTGGTTGCTGATCGGATGAAATGTCCAGTTTCTGTGTTCTCAATCTTGGCAATAG
>CAYXOS010000051.1:0-16705 GCA_964467115.1 uncultured Sedimenticola sp. | reverse complement strand
CGGCAACCCGTACCAGAAACCTGCGGACAAGAAGGGGCGACGAACAAAGGCATCGCTGCCGCCAACCAGTTTGATGATTTCGATTTCATCTTTTCGCCCCTGAATTTCGAGGCGAATGGTGTTGCCGATAATGAGCAATACCGCCAGGGAGAGTAATACTGCCATGACCAGGGCGACACGCTGAATAATTCGGGTGATTCCCTGAAAGCGTTCGACCCATTGCAGGTCTGCCATTGCCAAGTCGATTTCAGGACGTTTTTCCAAACGGTTCAGATACTGTTGAAGCTTGTCGGCAGACAATCGGCTGTCTTGTGGAAAAATCTGCAATACATGGGGCAGTGGATTGCTGTCCAGCATGTCCATTGCAGATGCCATGCCTGAGTGTTGGCGAAATTCCTGCATCGCTTGCTCGGGAGTGATGTGTTGCACTTGCCGAACGTCGGGCTGTGCCTGCAGTTGTTCGATTAGGGGCTGGATTTTTTGGGGATCTATGTTTTCAATCAGAAATACGGAAATACTGGCGCCGCTGTTCCATTGGGAAGAAAGTTGTTGCAGGTTGTTGACCAGCAGGTGCAAGCCCAGGGGCAGGGCAATGGCAACGCCCAGTACCAGCAAGGTCATGAGGCTGCCCAAAGGACGTAACCACAAACGCCCCAGGCTGGAAAACAATACCTGGGCATGGCGGCTCAGCCAAACCCCGGGATTGAATGGGTGGGAGAACCCTGCTTTTTTCTTAGCTGATTTTGCTGGCATGGGTATCTCGTAACAATCGTCCTTGTTCCAGGGTGAGGATGCGCTTGTGCATGGATTCCACCAGGGAAAGATCATGGGTGGCGATCAACAGGGTCACACCCACCTGATTGAATGCCTCAAACAGGTGCATTATTTCCCGCGACAGCGTCGGGTCAAGATTACCTGTGGGTTCGTCCGCCAGTACCACGGGGGGTTTACTGACGATGGCACGGGCGATGCCAACCCGCTGTTGTTCACCGCCAGACAGGGTAACAGGCAGTACTTTGGCTTTTTTCAGCAGATTGACTTTGTCCAGTGCAGCTTGCACCCGTCGTCGGATCTCATGATGGGCAAGTCCGGCAACTACCAGGGGGAGCGCCACGTTGTCGAAAACAGTGCGATCTGCCAGCAGGCGATGGTCTTGAAAGATCATGCCCACCTCGCGGCGGAACAGGGGGATGTGTTTGCGTGTGAGCCGGGTGAGGTTGTGTTTGTTGACCCACAGCTGCCCCCGACTGCTACGTTCCAGCAATCCAATCAGCTTCAACAAAGTGCTTTTGCCTGCGCCGGAATGTCCGGTAAGAAAAACCATTTCTCCGGCTTGAATTTCCAGGTTGATTTCGCGCAAACCACCATTGCTGCCGGGATAGGATTTGCTGACATTATCGAACTTGATCATGAGGGCAGTTCTATTCCTCTTGTTCAAACAAGGCATTGACGAAGGCTTTGGGATCGAAAATACGCAGGTCTTCGATACCTTCTCCTATACCGACAAAGCGGATGGGAATGTGCATCTTGTCAGCGATGGCGAAGATTATGCCGCCTCTGGCGGTACCGTCGAGTTTGGTCAGGGTAATGCCGGTAATCTCGATTGCCTTGCTGAAATGCGCTGCCTGGTTGACGGCATTTTGTCCGGTGGTGGCATCCACTACCAACATCACTTCGTGGGGGGCTTCAGGATCGATCTTCTTCATTACCCGGGCAATTTTCGCCAATTCATCCATGAGGTTGGTTTTGGTGTGCAGGCGTCCTGCGGTATCGGCAATCAAAACATCAATGCCGCGGGCAGTTGCAGCTTCCAGGGCGTCATAGATGACGGAAGCGGAATCCGCCCCGCTGTGCTGGGCGATAACCGGAATGTCATTGCGTTCACCCCAGGTTTGGAGTTGCTCCACGGCGGCGGCGCGGAAGGTGTCTCCTGCCGCCAGCATGACGCTTTGTCCCTCGTTTTTCAGTTGTTTTGCCAGTTTTCCAATGGTGGTGGTTTTTCCTGCACCATTGATGCCTACCATGAGAATGACCTGGGGATGACCGGGCTGGGGTTGTTTCACCGGAGCATCGGTTTGCAGCAGAATATTTTCCAGCAGGGTTTTTAGGGCATCGACCAGGGCATCTGGATCGGAAAGTGTTTTACGCTGAACCCGTGCGGTGAGTTCATCGATAATACGGCGGGTGGCATCCACCCCCACATCGGCGGTGAGTAAAAGGGTTTCCAGGTCTTCAAGCAATTCATCATCGATTTGCTTGCGTCCCAGCACCAGGTTTGCCAGACCGTCGGTAAAGTTGGCACGGGTTCGCGCCAAACCGGATTTCAGTCTTGCAAACAGGCCAGGTTTGCTGTCATTGTCTGCTGTAGATTTATTTTTTTTGCCAAAGCCAAACATAAAGTAAGTACCGCTGTTCTCCATTGATGGACAATGGAATAATGTTTTGAAAGAATCCCTGTCAGGCAACAGCCCTATTATTGGCTGTTGTGCCAGGGTTCTACTCTACCATTTTGTTGACTTGGGGATAATCAGGTAATGCGCATACTTTGCATTCTATTCATCGGATTGATGGTGGTTCCGGCTTTCGCCGCCCAGGAAAAGGTTGAAGAATTTACTTTGAGCAATGGCATGAAGGTCATCGTGCAGCCTGATCACAGAGCGCCAGTGGTGGTCAGCCAGGTCTGGTACAAGGTGGGCTCCAGCTATGAATTGCCGGGTACTACAGGTGTTTCTCATGTGTTGGAGCACATGATGTTCAAGGGCACAAAAAATGTTGCGCCAGATGAGTTCTCCCGTATCGTTGCTGCTTTGGGGGGGAGTGAGAACGCTTTTACCGGCGTCGACTACACCGCCTATTTTGAAACCCTTTCCAAGCAACATTTGGAGAAGGCGTTTGAGCTGGAAGCAGATCGTATGCAGAACCTGCTGCTGGATGAAAAAGAATTTCAGCGTGAAGTGGCAGTGGTGCGGGAAGAGCGCCGGTTGCGCACCGATGATGATCCCAATGGTTTGTTGTGGGAACAGTTTGGTGCCGTTGCCTGGCGGGTATCGCCATATCGAAATCCAGTTATTGGCTGGATGCATGATCTGGAAGTCATGACCCTCCAGGATTTGCAGCAATGGTATGAACAATGGTATTCGCCGGACAATGCAATCCTGGTGGTGGCTGGTGATGTGCAGCCCATGGAAGTGCGGGCATTGGCAAAAACCTATTTTGAATCCATCCCGGCATTGAAAAAGGCAACCTATCGGCAACGCCCGGAGCCAGAACAAAAAGGCATTACTCGTCTCAGTCTGGATATTCCTGCACAACAGGCTGTATTGCTCATGGGCTACAAAAGCCCTGCCATGGTTGATGCAGAACATCCCTGGGAAGCTTATGCCCTGGTGGTGCTCAACTCCATACTGGGAGAGGGCAGCAGTTCGCGTTTGTCAGCACAATTGGTACGGGAACAGAAGCTGGCAGTATCTGCGAGCAGCAGCTACGATGCCTTCAGCCGTCTCTCCGGAATGTTGGAGTTGGAGGCGATTCCCGCTGCCGGTGTTGCCCTTTCTACACTGGAAAATGCCATCAGAGCGCAGATTGCCGAATTACAGGACAAACCTGTGAGCAAGGAAGAATTGCAACGGGTGATCAATCAAACCGTGGCAAAAAAAGTCTTCGCCAGAGATTCGCTGTTCTATCAAGCGATGCTCATCGGTATGCGTGAAACCAATGGTTATGATTGGCGGACATTGGATCAGGAACTGGAACATATTCGCAAAGTCACGCCGCAACAGGTGCAGGCGGTGGCAAAAAAGTATTTGCAGGATACGCGCTTGACGGTTGCTGCGCTCAAACCCATGCACAAAGAGGATAAAGAGCCATGATCCGGTTATTGCTGATACCCCTGTTGATGATGTTCCTGGGATCTGCCCATGCTTTGGATATCCAGTCATGGCAGACCAAGGAAGGTGCGCGGGTGGTTTTTGTGCCTGCACCCCAACTGCCCATGATCGACTTGAGTGTGCTGTTCGATGCCGGAAGCGCCAGAGATGGGGCGCATCCCGGGGTGGCAAGGTTATTGAATGAATTGCTTCTGGAAGGTGCCGGGGAATGGGATGCCAATACTCTGGCAAATCAGCTGGAATCCAGGGGTATCGAAATCAGCACTCGCACCAGCCGTGACATTGCCTGGGTCAATATGCGCAGTTTGAGTGAGAAAGCCATATTGACCGTTGCCCTGGATACCCTGGCAACGGTTATTGCCAAACCCCGTCTCGATGAGGACGGGATCAAACGTGTCAAGGAGCGCACCCTGGCGGAAATTCGTCTCTCCCATCAATCTGCAGAAGATGTTGCAGACCAGTTGCTGATGCAGGCTTTGTATGCTGAACATCCATATGCCCATGATCCGATGGGCAGTGAACAGTCCCTGGCTGCTATCGATAAAGATATCCTCAGCAGTTTTCACCAGCAATACTATACGGCGGCCAATACCGTAATTGCTATCGTGGGAGATGTGGATCGTTCCCAGGCGGAACTTCTGGTCAAGCATTTGCTCAGTGGCTTGCCGACGGGCGAGAAAGCGCCCGCCATGGCGCAGCCTGGAAAACCCAAGCCGGGCATCAAGCGTAAAAAATTTCCGGCTTCCCAGACTCATATTGCCATGGGCATGCTCGGTATCAGTCGTGATGATCCCGACTATTTTCCCTTGCTGGTGGGAAATCATATTCTGGGAGGCAGTGGTTTGACTTCCATCATGGGTGAGGAAGTGCGTAACAAGCGAGGCTTGAGCTATGGCATATCCAGCCATTTTTCACCCTTGTGGGTGGCGGGGCCCTGGATTCTGAGCGCCCAAACCAAGAATGACCAAGGGGAATCGACACGGCAATTGATGGTTGCCTTGCTACGGGATTTTATTGATGAAGGTCCTGGTAGTAAACAATTGATCGCTGCCAAGAAACATCTGGTGGGTGGCTTTCCTCTGAAGCTGTCCAGCAATAAAAAGATCCTGCGCAGAATTGCAGTATTGGGATTCTATGGCTTGCCCATGGACTGGCTGGATAGCTGGAGCGGCAAGGTCGAGCAGGTGACTGCATCCCAGATTCGACGGGCTTTTCATCGACGCATGCCGCTCAAGAACCTGATTACCGTCATGGTTGGCGGCAGCAAAAAATAGTGGCGCGTAGTAACAGTATTCGAATAATTGGTGGTGACTTTCGGGGGCGGCGTTTGCGTTTTCCTGATGTCGCCGGTTTGCGCCCTACCGCCGACCGAATACGGGAGACCCTGTTCAATTGGTTGCAAGGGCGGATAGAAGGCAGTCGTTGCCTGGATCTGTTTACTGGCAGTGGTGCCCTGGGGCTGGAGGCGTTGTCACGAGGCGCGGATCGGGTGTGGTTTGTGGATCTGTCGCGACAAGTCAACAAACAACTTAATCAGAACCTGCAAATACTGAATGCAGAAGCTCACGCCAAAGTCATTACTGCAGATGGTTTGAAAATGCTGCGCTCGCCGCCGGACAAACGGTTCCATATCGTTTTTCTCGATCCGCCATTTGCCAAGGATTGCTTGGCGGAGGCATGCCGGTTGTTGGAGGACAATGATTGGTTGGAGAAACAAAGCTGGATTTACCTGGAGCAAGACAGTCAGCGCCAATGGGAGCCACTTCCCGACAATTGGCAGTTGTATCGAGAAGCAAAAGCCGGGCAGGCTGCATGCCGCTTGTATAGACGTGGTATCATTAGCGGCTAAACCTTCCACCTGACGATTATCAATGCTAACAGCGGTTTATCCGGGTACATTTGACCCCATTACCAATGGGCATGCTGATTTGGTAGCGCGTGCATCCAAGCTGTTTGAGCGAGTGATTGTGGCGGTGGCAAAGGATACCGCCAAGGCGACCTTTTGTGAGATCGAGCAGCGCGTAGAACTGGCGACGCTGGTTCTGGAAGAGTACGCCAATGTAGAAGTGGTGGCATTTGATGGTTTGCTGGTGCATTTTTGCCAGCGACAAAAAGCAGAAGTAGTGATTCGTGGTTTGCGTGCGGTTTCAGATTTTGAATATGAATTTCAGCTCGCTGGCATGAATCGTCGTTTGGCGCCGGATGTAGAAACATTATTTCTGACACCTGCCGAACAATATGCTTTTATATCCTCATCCCTGGTGCGGGAAATAGCGCGATTGGGGGGAGATGTGGCAGAATTCGTTCATCCCGCAGTGCAACAGGCACTGATGGAAAAATTTAGTAACTACTCAAGTTGAGTAGTTTAAGTTTAAAGAGTAACTGCTTAGATTACTGCTGAGCTGAGTAGTTACAAAATTTATTTGTTAATTTTGGAGTAAACCCATGGCCCTGATAATAACTGATGAGTGCATTAACTGTGATGTATGTGAGCCCGAATGCCCGAATGGTGCAATTTACATGGGTGATGAAATCTACGAGATAGATCCGGACTTGTGCACCGAATGTGTAGGGCATTATGAAGAATCCCAATGTGTGGAAGTCTGCCCCGTAGACTGTATCATCGTCGATCCAGATCACACAGAAACAGAAGAAGAGTTGCAGGCCAAATATGAGCGTATTACTGCTGATCAGTAGCCGTATTCTTCGCAGCCAAAGATTAAAAGCCTCGGCATTGCGCTGGGGCTTTTTTGTTGGGATGTTGGGTGTTGTGTCAGCCCAGGCTGTTGGTGGATCGAAGCCACCGGCAGCTGCCATTGCTTCGGCTCATCCGGCGGCGACTCGTGCTGGAATGGAAATTCTCGATGCCGGAGGCAATGCTTTTGACGCTGCTGTGGCAGTCAGCGCAGCATTGGCAGTGGTCGAGCCTTATAGTTCCGGCTTGGGTGGTGGCGGATTCTGGCTGTTGCAGCGCGCCAGTGATGGCAAGGAAGTGATGGTGGACGGGCGTGAAAAAGCCCCCCTTGCAGCGACTCGGGATATGTATCTGGATGAACAGGGGCAGCCCATTGCCCATGCTTCCATCGACGGTCCCTTGGCGGCAGGTATTCCGGGGGAAGTGGCCGCTCTGGTGCATATAGCCAAGCGCTATGGGCGTTTGCCGCTCAAGCAATCCCTCGCCCCCGCCATTGCGTTGGCGAAACAGGGGTTTGCTGTAGATGAACATTACCGCCGCATGGCTGGTTTTCGCCTGGATGCGCTCAGGGCTTCGGCAGATGCGGCAAAAATCTTTCTGAAAGACACCGAGCTTCCGCCTCTGGGCTACCTTATCCGCCAGCCACAACTTGCCAGCACCTTGCAGCGTATTGCTGCTCAGGGGAAAGCGGGGTTTTATGCCGGGGAGGTTGCTGCCCGCATGCTCAAATCCGTGCAAGCCCATGGTGGCATATGGGCAGAAAAAGATTTGCTCGATTACGAAATTGTAGAACGCCAGCCAATGGTGGGTTATTACAAAGGCTGGCGAGTGGTAAGCGCCGCTCCCCCATCTTCTGGCGGCGTTTTATTACTGGAAATGCTCAATATGCTGTCGTTGCTGGATGTGCCAGCAATGAACAAGCTGGATCGCGTGCACTACCTAGTGGAAGTGATGCGTCGCGCCTATCGTGATCGGGCACAATGGTTGGGGGACGGGGATTTTGTCGACATGCCTTTGCAGAAACTGTTGTCTTCGGCTTACGCCGCCAAACTGATGGCGAGTGTGAATCCTGATCATGCCACCCCCAGCAAACAGTTGGCGGCAGTGCGTGATGAAGGTCATGACACCACCCACTTTTCTATCCTGGATACCGAAGGTAACCGGGTGGCGGCGACCTTGAGTATCAACTATCCCTTCGGTTCCGGTTTTGTTGCAGAGGGAACCGGGGTGCTGTTGAATGATGAGATGGATGATTTCTCCATGAAGCCCGGGGTGGCGAATGTGTATGGGCTGGTGGGAGCCGAAGCCAATGCCATCCAGCCAGGCAAGCGCATGCTGTCCAGCATGTCACCCACCATTCTGGAGAATGATGAGCATCTTGCCATTCTTGGCACACCGGGTGGGTCACGCATTATTACCATGGTGTTGCTGGGTATTCTTGAAGCCGTGGAGGGAAAGGATGTTGCTCAGTGGGTTGAATACCCGCGTTTCCATCATCAGTATTTACCGGATGAAATTCAGGTGGAGCCTGGCGCATTGTCTGACGAACTGCTGCAACAGCTGCGCGCACGGGGACACCGGATCGAATTGAAAAAACATTCTTGGGGAAACATGCAGGCAATTGACTGGAATAAAAAGCAGGGAAAAATAACGGCAGCCAGTGATCCCAGAGGAAAAGGCTTGGCGATGGTGAAGATGCCTGTACAGAAAATTTCGTCGCAGAAAAAGGCGTCCTCGGCTTCTGATTGAACCAGGAACAGGGTCAAAAGTCGTTGCTCTGAAGAGATGTCTGATATGCCAAGATTTCAGAGGGTAAATAAATTCGAATTTATGCTTCAATTGCTTGGGTTTCGGGGTACAATGCGCGAATATGGCAAAACCCTCTCTGGAGTTATTTGAAAATGGCAAGAGTTACAGTTCAGGATTGTCTCGATCATGTAGACAATCGTTTTAACCTGGTACTGCTGGCATCCAAGCGTGCGCGGCAACTGGAAAATGGTGTGGAGCCTTTGGTTCCTTGGGACAACGACAAACCTACCGTGGTGGCATTGCGTGAAATCGCAGCGGGTTTGATCACCAACAAGACCATTGATGAACAGGTTGAAAGCAAGGAAGAATCTATCGATGACGAGTTGGCAGCAGCACTGGCTCAGGAAGTGCAGGCAGCAGTCAACGGCGGCTCCATCTAAAGAAGTCCTTCCCGGTGGCAAAGTCTCAGTCTGCTGATGCTGGAAGCCGCTGGCCAACGAGTGCGCCTGCACGTCAAAGCAACGGGCAGGCGCCTCGCTACCAAATCAGCGATCTATGTACTTATCTCGAATCCTACCTGTCACCGGAACAGGTACGGGAAGTCTATCGCGCCTATCTGTTTGGCGCTCAAGCCCACGAAGGTCAGAAACGCCTTTCGGGTGAACCTTATATCTGCCATCCCGTCGCTGTCGCGCGTATTCTGGGCGAGATGCGCATGGACTATCAATGCTTGATGGCCGCAATTCTGCATGATGTCATCGAAGACACCCCCACGGCAAAAGACCAGTTGGCGGAGGAATTCAGCGAGGAAATCGCCGAGTTGGTGGATGGCGTCAGTAAGCTTGCCAAGATTGGTTCATTGAGCCGTGCCGAAGCCCAGGCAGAAAGCTTCCGCAAGATGATGTTGGCAATGACCCGTGATATTCGGGTGATCCTGATCAAACTTGCCGATCGTCTGCACAACATGCGAACCCTGGGGGTGATGCGTCCGGAAAAAGCACGGCGAATCTCCCGTGAAACCACCGAAATCTACGCGCCCATTGCCCAGCGTCTTGGTATAAACAGCTTGCGTGTCGAACTCGAAGACCTGGGGATGGCAGCTTATTATCCCTGGCGTTATCGTGTGCTGAATGGCTACTTGCAGAAGCTACGTGGCAATCGCAAGGAAGTTATCAATGGCATCGAGGATGCGATTCGAAAACGTCTGGCTCAGGAAGATTTTCCAGGGGACGTCAGCGGCAGAGAAAAGCACATCTACAGCATCTATCGAAAAATGCGCGACAAGCATTTGTCCCTGAATGAAGTTGCAGATGTATTTGCTTTCCGTATTCAGGTAGATAATGTGGATACCTGTTATCGCGTGCTGGGGGCTATGCACAGCTTGTTCAAACCCGTGCCAGGTCGCTTCAAGGACTATATTGCAATTCCCAAGGCAAATGGTTATCAGTCCCTGCATACAGTCCTGGTAGGTCCCAGAGGGCAGCATATCGAAGTTCAGATTCGTACCCATGACATGCACAAGGTTGCGGAAGAGGGCATTGCCGCCCATTGGCACTATAAAACTGGCGATGAAAAATTGCCCCCGGCAGCGGCGGCTGAATGGGTGCGTAGCTTGTTAGAAGTGCAAAAGGGATCAGGCACCTCTGCTGAATTTCTGGAACATGTCAAAGTCGACCTGTTCCCGGATGAAGTCTATGTATTCACTCCCAAGGGGCAGATCAAGGTGCTGCCCAAGGGCGCTTCCGTGGTCGATTTTGCCTACGCTATTCATTCTGATGTGGGAAACCAGTGTGTGGCGGCGCGGGTAGACAGACATTTGGTGCCCCTGCGTACCCGTCTTCGAAATGGTCAGACCATTCAAATATTGAGCAACAAGGATGCAAGACCCAATCCGGCATGGCTGGATTTTGTGGTTACAGGTAAGGCGCGAGCAGGTATTCGTTCCTTCCTCAAAAGCCTGGAGACAGACGAGGCGGCGGAGCTGGGGCAAAGAATGCTGGAGCAGGAGCTGGAAAAATATGGCGCCAGTCTGGTTGACCTGCAGGAAAGCAAGATCCAGTCATTGCTCGAACAGCTCAAAGTAAACAGTTTGCGCGAGCTGATGATTGATATTGGTTTGGGTAATCGTATGGTCAAACTGGTGGCGGGAACCTTGCTGTCGGTAGATTCTCTGGACAAGGACGGCGTGCCAGGGGCTGATCTGACCATTCGTGGTACAGAAGGCATGGTGGTTAAATTTGGAAACTGCTGTCACCCCATTCCTGGCGATCCGGTGATTGCTGTTTTCAATCCAGGAAAAGGTTTGGTCGTTCACCATCAGCATTGCCCCAATGTGCTGGATGAACGAAAATCAGATGCCAACTGGGTGGATGTACGTTGGGAAAAGGATGTGCAAGGTGAGTTTGTCGTCGCTTTGCATCTGGACGTGAACAACAAACGCGGTATGTTGGCAACCATCGCTTCCGCCATCGCGGAAAAGGGTTCCAATATCGACGATATTCGTACCGAAGAACATGACGGCCAGACATCAGGATTGCATTTATTGATCTCTGTAACAGACAGGCAGCACCTGGCTCTGGTGCTCAGACGTTTACGCGCCATTCCCGAAGTATTGCGCATCAACCGTGACCTTGGCGCCTGAGCCGATAAACGCCGGTCGTATTCATGTATTCCCGAAAGTCACTCAATGAACCCTTGTGGATGGAGCTCGAATCCAGAAATGCCCTCGCCATACCCGATACCGTATATGCCTGGCTGAAAGATCCTGCCTCGTTGACACGCAGAGTCACCGAGGCTTGCCAGGGAAAGTTCAGTGTAGCGGTTAATTTTCAGGGTTGGGGGGCGGCATCCAACAGCGAAACCCATTTACTCAAACTGGGTGCGAGGGAAGCTTGTTTGGTAAGAGAGGTGGAACTGTTGTGTGATGGTGAACCCCAGGTGTTCGCCCGTACTTTGATGCCTGCCAGTAGTTTGAAAGGTGCCGCAAGACAGTTGGCACAACTGCGTAACAAGCCTTTGGGAAAGGTATTGTTTGCCGATCCTCATACGCGCCGCAAGACATTGCAGATAGCGCGTTTTTTGCCTCAGCATTCTGCATTTCAAAACGCTGTTTCGCATCTGCCGACAGTGCCACCTGAATTGTGGGGACGTCGCACCCTTTTTCTATATGCTGGAAAGCCTATTCTGGTGAATGAAGTGTTTCTTCCGGCCTTGGTAAACCAATAGCAAGCTGTTGAAAAACACCGTTTTTCGACAACCTGTGTGTGGTACATGGATGTGCCATCCTGATAGAATTCAGCGGGTTTCAAACTGCTTTAGTTCCAGCATATTATTGATGTTGCTGAAACATGCGGGTGCATCGGAATAATCAGCGACCGCCAGACGGTGAGACTGACACCAACTGCGCAGCTTGCGCTCACCTGTGGACAAATACTCACGCAAATCCTGCTCAAGGCTTTTGGGAATGAGTGAACAAGTTGGATGCAGGTATTTCCCATCATCAACCACTGCCAGTTCCCCTTGTTGTTCTTCCATGGCTTTGGCAAGACGCAAGGCAACATCAGCGGGTAAACCCGGGACATCACAAGGTGCGCAGAGCAGATAGGGTGTCTGGATGTACTTCAATGCAGACAATATACCTGCCAAGGGGCCATTGAAGCCCGGCATGCCATCGCTGATAACCGGGTATCCCAGTTTCTCGTATTCTTGAAGGTTTCTATTGGCGCTGATGATCAACTCGGTTGCTTGGGGGTGGAGTGCATTGATGACATGTTCGATCATGTAGCGACCTTGCAGTTTCACCAAACCTTTGTCACGTCCATCCATCCGCGATCCTTTTCCGCCAGCGAGGATCATGGCAGTGATTTGTGTGTGGGGGATGCTCATGGTTTTTGCAAAGTCAAGGGGTCGGAGTCGCTGTGAGCGACTCCGACCCCTGGGGTTTGATTTTTCAGTTCATTACCAAAGGCAGCCATTTCCGCCAGCACTTTTTCCAGTTTTCTGCCTATGGGCGTGAGTTCATATTCAGTAGTCGGGGGAATAGTGGGAAAAACCGTCCTGCTGACCAACTGATGATATTCCAACATTCTCAATCTTGTGGTGAGTACTTTGGGACTGATGCCCGAGAGTGCCCTCTGAATGTGGGAGAAACGCTTTTTGCCACCCAACAATTCACGAATAACCAAGGTTGTCCACTTGCCTTCAATAATCTGGGCAGCAATTTTTACCGGGCATTCGTCGTTACAGGGCTTGCTGTTATCAATACTGGTCAAAATGTACCTTACTATCTATTTGGTAACTACTTCTAAAAGTATACTTATATTCATACAATGCCTCAAACATTGCTTGATAGGAGGTATGAATATGAAAAAAATGATTTGGCTATTGCGAGTGGTTGGTGTTATTCAGATTATATTGGGGGCTTTGTATTTGTTTGCGCCAGAGTTCATATTGGCATCCATGGGGCACTCCCTACCTGCCCCAGATATTCACTACCCACTGGCAATGTTGGCGGCAAGATTCATCGCTTATGGCGTTGCGTTCATATATATTTCCGGTGATCCACGGCGATACAGGCTATGGATAATTTTTATGGTATTGATCCAGCTGATTGATTTAATTGCGGGCGTCTTTTATACCGCCACCGGTGTGGTTGCTTTATCCTTGTCGGCATTTCCCATCTTCAATGCTGCCTGGATTATTATTCTGCTTTTACGCTGGATGCCAAAACCCCAAAGCGCATTACAGTGACAGTCCCAGAGTCTTTATATGCAGTCCAGATAAAACTGCTGATGCTGTTATCTCCCGCGAGACTTTTCAGCAAAATTTCCAAACTGGATTGGTACAGAACAATTTTGCATACCTGGGTTGATGAGTATCTGGATGCAAGGTCCATGCGTGTGCTTGATGTAGGCTGTGCTACCGGATATCTGACCAAATATGTCTTCTCCAAGGGGCATCAGGTCTCAGGGGTGGATGTGTCCCGACGCATGATTTCAAGGGCAAAGAAAGAAAACTCGAGAACTGCGATCGATTTCAAACTTTGTAATGAAAATGAATTGCCCTTCCAGAAGGAAAGCATTGATCTTGTATTGTCTGCGTCTGTCATCAATATTACTTCCAATCCTGCCGAATTTGTCGAACAGGTGTTTCGCGTGTGCAAACGTGACGGAATTGTCAGCTTTCTCTACCCTGTATCTGGATTTACTGATGCCGATTTACATCAATCTGTACGCGAGTTGGGGATATCAGATTTTTCAAAGGCAGCTTTGATGGCCTGGCATAGGTCTGCACCAAAATTATCGATCAATGAAGTAGAACAACTGTTGCTTGAAGCGGGATTCGAACAGATTAAATCAAAGCAGTTTTTTCAGGGAATGGTTGTGTCGGTTTCTGCAAAGAAGACCGGATCGAAGAGGGAGCTTTAACAAGGATGTCAAAAAAGTCCTTCCATGGACTTTTTCAACCAAGGAAGCGGAAAACGCGGTTTCCTGTTTCCTGCATTTTCAATGGCTTACATCTATCAAAAATGGTGGCACATTCATGTGTCACACACAGGCTGTCGAAAAACGATGTTTTTCAACACTCTGTTGACGCAGTATTTCAGATCTGTACTTCAAATACATGTGAGGGAGCAACGTTAAATCAAGGTAACGGGTCGTAAAAGTTACAATTTTCATGAATTTCCCCTGTCCTCTTGGGTTAATAACTTAATAACTTCCTGAAAAATCAGTGGACTACCGAAGTATTGGGAACTGGGTAATGCCCCGCATAGCACTTTTCTCTTATCTTGGTACAATCAACCTTTCGCCCTGGTTATATTGACCCTTGGGCACAACTGAATTTTGGAGCAATACATGGCCTGGAATGAACCAGGTGGGAATGATCGTGACCCTTGGAGTGACAAGGGTAAGGATCAAGGACCACCAGATTTAGATGAAGTTGTAAAAAAACTGCAGGACAAGATGGGTGGACTGTTTGGCGGCAAAGGTGGTGGCTCATCTTCCGGCAACGGGGCTGCCAAGCCTAACGGCAAATTGGTTGTGGTATTGGTGTTGGTCGTTGCTACGGTATTGCTGGCGATTAAAGGCTTTTATATCGTACAGCCTGCGGAACGTGCAGTGGTGCAGCGCTTTGGTGCCTACCATTCTGTAACTACCCCGGGACCACATTTTTTACTGCCTTTTATCGACACAAAAAAGATCGTTAATGTTGATCAGGTAAACAAGTTTCGGCATCGCGCCCAGATGTTGACCAAGGATGAAAACATCGTTGATGTCACCCTGACCGTGCAATATCGTATTCAAGATGCTGCCGATTACATGTTTCAGGACGCCAGTCCGGACAAGACGATCAACAGTGCTGTCGAGTCTGCTTTGCGTCAAGTCACGGGAAAAAGCACCCTGGACGAGATTATCACCCAAAATCGTAGCGCTGTTGCTGCAATGGTGAAGCAGGATACCCAGAAATTACTGGATACCTACAAGACGGGCTTGGTAGTAACCAATGTCAATATTCAGGATGCCAACCCGCCTGAGCAGGTAAAAGAAGCCTTCGATGATGCGACACGAGCAATGGCAGATAAAGAGCGGGTGCAGAATCAGGCAGACGCTTACGCCAATGATATCGTGCCTCGGGCTCGTGGTGCAGCTGCGCGGCAGGTTGAAAATGCCAAAGCAGATGCGTTCAAGGTTGTTTCTGAAGCCAAAGGTGAAACCAAGCGTTTCCTGGATTTGTTGGATGAATACAAGAAAGCCCCTGAAGTGACTCGCCAAAGGCTTTATCTCGATACCATGCAAAATGTATTGAGCAACAGCGGCAAAGTGATGTTGGATATCAAAGAAGGTGGAAACACCTTGACCTACCTGCCATTGGATCGTCTTATGAGTCAACCTAAGTTGGCACCAACCAAAACCATTCAACTACCTGGCTATGAAAGCCTGGAAGCTGAATCCAAAACCCGTAAGCTGGAAGACGCTCAGCGTCGCCGTGATGAAATACAAGCTGATCGGGATCGTGCCAGGAGGAACCGTTAATGAATTCTCCAAAAACAATGTTATTGGCAGCGATTGCTGCCGTATTGATTATCCTGGGTTCTACTTCATTGTTCATCGTGCAGGAAAATCAAACAGCTTTGCTGTTACGCCTGGGTAAAATTGTCGATTCAGATTTCAAGCCAGGGTTGCATGTGAAAATGCCTGTGATTCAAAGCGTGCAGCGTTTCGACAAGCGCTTACAGACACTGGATGCCAAACCCGAGCATTTTCTTACCAGTGAAAAGAAATTTGTGGTGGTCGATTCCTATATCAAATGGCGTATTGATGATACGGCGCAGTACTATCGTTCTACTAAAGGCAGCATGATCAACACCTCGCGTCTGCTGGGTGAACGTATCAATGCAGCGCTGCGGGACGAGTTTGGTAAAAGGACGATTTCGGAAGTGATTTCTGGAGAGCGTACCCAGATTATGGATGAGTTGACTCGGCGTGCCGATGAGAGCTCCAGTGATTTGGGGGTGGAAATTGTCGATGTTCGTATCAAGCGCATCGATTTCCCACCTGAAATCAGTAATCGTGTCTATGAGCGCATGCGCACCGAACGTGAGCGGGTAGCGCGTGAATTGCGTGCTCAAGGTGCAGAAGCGGCAGAACGCATCCGTGCGGATGCTGATCGCCAGAAGACCGAAATCATTGCCAATGCTTATCGTGAATCACAAGAAATACGTGGTAAAGGTGATGCGGAAGCCTCGGGAATTTATGCTCGAGCCTTTTCCAAGGATGCAGAATTCTATAATTTCTGGCGTAGCCTCAATGCGTATCGAGAGGTGTTTTCCAATGGCTCCAGTATGATGGTGCTGGATCCAGATTCGCCTTTCTTCCGCTATTTTAAGAATGGGGCTGGCGAATAAACGCTAACTTTGGGAAAATAACCGATTCAGCCGGGCAGTAGCCCGGCTTTTTCGGGTATATGCCAAACATATTGGGAGCGTTGAATGGCTTGGCAAGACCTATTGGCGGCATTGGCATTGATGCTGGTATTCGAAGGCATATTGCCTTTCTTGAACCCCGCCCGTTTTCGTAACATGTTGCGTATGTTGGATGAAATGGATGACTCAAGCGTGCGGAAAATTGGTCTGGTAAGCATGATTGCCGGGTTGGTATTGTTGTATTTAGGGAAGCTCTGATTGATTCTGGCGCGAGCAGATTGTGGTGAGAAATTGTTCAGATCAAGGCGCAAGCCGCACGTAATAGCGGGTTATTGCGAAGGTTTGCAACGCAGAAATGAACGATTTTTTGCCGCAAGATGCCGTGTCATGAATCGATCAGAGCTTCCTTAGTGAGATAGACCTTCTTCATCTGAAGGTATTTTTGTGAAT
>CAYXOS010000050.1:0-16873 GCA_964467115.1 uncultured Sedimenticola sp. | reverse complement strand
GCCTTGTTCTCACTGCCCTCATGCACGAATCTGCTCAAACAGAATTAATAGAGGTACCCTTAAGTTAGACAGCCTCCTTGGGTATTTTTCATACCCGAAAACTCACTATTCATCCCTTATTAAAATGTGATCTGGTTCACGTAATA
This sequence comes from uncultured Sedimenticola sp., assembly GCA_964467115.1. GTDB lineage: Bacteria > Pseudomonadota > Gammaproteobacteria > Chromatiales > Chromatiaceae > Thiolapillus. The sequence continues at coordinate 16,727 of CAYXOS010000050.1, read as the reverse complement.
TTACCTACATCGAATTAGCACGTAACCTCTACCGCAGATTTTCAGATCCCAAAGACTAATACCTTATTATTCTAATGGTATTGCCGGCAAGTTCAGAAAATGCTAATATACATAAACACTAATATTTATATGGTTATCGTTCTACTACAAGGTCATATAAAGGATGCAGGAAATATCATGAAAAAATCATTCGCTCTCACAGTTATTGCACTGTTTGCCTTTGCTACCGTCGGTTCTGCAAATGCTTCTGCTGAAGATGACGCCTATTATGCCGCTATGGAAAAGCTGGCTGCCAGTGCAGATACCTACACCATTACCTCTGCCACACCGACTCAACTGGCGGACGCAGAAGCCGGACTGGACGAAATACACCGCATTTCACCCACGGCTTTCATTACCTACGAGAAACTGCGCCCTTCATATCAGGAGCAGGTGCGTAATGCCATTCGTGATGGGGATGATCTGTACAACGTAATGGAATTGATTTTCTCTCTCAACCAGTAATCGTCGGCCACGGATCTACGTTTTAACAGGATATTGAAAATCCGGCAGGCTCTCATAGTAGCGGGTTCGCTTGCAAATCAGCATGGTAGGAAGAGCGCACCATGGGGCCGCTGGCGACATTGGAAAAGCCCATGGATTCCCCCAGCTGCCGCAATTGATCAAATTCTTCCGGGGTAACAAACCGCGAGACCGGCAAATGATCACGGCTGGGCTGCAGATACTGCCCCAGGGTAAGCATGTCAACTTGATGCTCACGCATGTCAGCCATGACCTGTTCCACTTCTTCTCTGGTTTCGCCAATCCCCAGCATAATGCCCGATTTGGTGGGAGTATGTGGGTGTGCCTGTTTGAACCGCCGAAGCAAGCTCAAAGACCATTGATAATCTGCCCCCGGGCGTGACTGTTTATACAAGCGGGGCACGGTTTCGAGGTTGTGATTGAACACATCTGGCGGGGCTTCTGCCAGAATCTCCAACGCCAATTCCATACGCCCTCGAAAATCAGGCACCAGTACTTCAATGGTGGTTGCGGGTGTCAGCTTGCGTACCGCCTGGATACAATTCCGATAGTGACCCGCGCCACCATCCCTGAGGTCATCCCTGTCCACCGACGTGATTACCACGTATTTCAAGGCCATTTCCTCAATGGCCTCAGCCAGTTGCCGAGGTTCCTCTTCATCCAAGGGCAGTGGACGACCATGAGCCACATCGCAGAAAGGACAACGGCGAGTGCAGATGTCGCCCATGATCATGAAGGTGGCAGTGCCATGGGTAAAACATTCACCCAGGTTGGGGCATTGCGCCTCTTCACACACAGAGGACAGTTTTCGATCTCGCAAAATCTTGCGTATGCGGCTCACTCCCGCCCCCTGAGGCGCTCTGGCACGAATCCATTTGGGCTTGCGTAACAGGGTTTCACTGGGCTGTACCTTTATCGGGATACGCGCCAGTTTTTCCTTGCCTCTTTGGTGGGTGTTTTTCTGCCCTCGGGAGGGAGCGCGATAGTCGTCAGTCATTGCTTTTCCATTGTGGCTTCAGGTTGAGGTCGGCACAAAGCAGATTCACCAGTTCTGCACCTGCCTGCTCCATACCCAGGTTCACCCCCCAATCGATGAGACGGGTTACTTGTTGTCCTGGATAACCACAGGGGTTGATACGCGAGTAGGGGTGCAAATCCAGATCAAGATTGAGCGCCAATCCGTGGTAAGTGTACCCTTTGCGTACCCGCAAACCCAGAGCTGCGATCTTTTTTTCATCCACGTAAACCCCAGGGGCTTCACGCCGTGAAAGCGCCTGTAACCCGTGGTTGTGCAGCAGTGCAATAATCGCCTGTTCGATATGAGTGACCAGACCACGGATACCTATATCCAGGGCATTCAGATCCAACAACAGGTAGACAACCAGTTGCCCGGGGGCATGATAAGTAACCTGCCCACCCCGGTCACTTTGTACCACGGGTATCTCACCAGGATTCAGCACATGCTCTGCCTTCCCTGCCTGCCCCTGAGTAAACACGGGGGGATGCTCCAGCAACCATATTTCAGACAGGCTGTCGCCAGTGCGATTGGCAGTAAAATCACGCATTGCCTGCCAGGTCGCCTGATAATCCTGCAACCCCAGGTTACGGATGTTTACTGAAATCATGAGATTTGCTCTATAGACGCATCAACACCCGCTCATGAGCGGTCAAATCATCGTAGATGGCATCCAGATGTTCGCGGCTTCTCGCTTCTATGTCCACATTTACCGAGACATATTTCCCGTTTTTGCTCGGCTTGAGACTCACCGCAGCTTCACCAATATCAGGGCAATGACGGCGAATGATTTCAACCACCAGTGCATCGAAGTTATCTTCGTCCAACCCCATTGCCTTGACGCGCAAGCGACAAGGATAGGTCATGCCTTGAGGTTCTTTTGTTTCGTCAGTCATAACATTTATCCGCAGGAGAATTCCGCATGCGCAAACGTGCCTTGCAGGCACCATACAACGCATCCATTCTTTCCCACATGGGGCCGGGATGTCCATTATCAACTGCTCGGCCATTGAGCTTGGTCACGGGCATGACCTCTTTTGTGGAACTGGTGATCCAGATCTCGTCGGCCACGTCCAATTCATCAACTGAAATACTGGCTTCGGCATAGGGCAAGCCACCCTCCAGTGCCAGTTCCAGCACCAGATCTCGGGTGATACCAGGCAGTAGATGCTCGCTCTTCGGCGGCGTAATGATGAGACCGTCTTTGACGATGAACAGGTTTGAGGCGGTGCCTTCGTTTGCCATGCCATCGCGTACCAGAATAGCCTCCTGTGCGCCTTCATCCCGCGCCTGCTGTTGTGACAGGATGTTTGCCAGCAGGGTAATGGCTTTGATATTGCAGCGATCCCAACGAATATCATCCAGGGTAATCACACTCATCCCCTGTTTTACCAAAGCGGGATCTCTTTGATTGAGTTCAGTTGCAAAGGCCATGACGGTGGGTTTTTGTTCTTCAGGAATGAGGTGTAGGCGCTTGCCATAAGCACCTCGGGTAATTTGCAGATAAATTTGCTGATCCACGTTGCCACGTTGTTGTAACAGATGCTGAAAGATCGCTTCCCATTGTTCATCACTCAAGGGAACAGGCATGCGTATCGCCTGCAGGCTCTGGTTCAGGCGTCGTAGATGCTCACGCAGACGGAAGGGTTGTCCGGCATAGGCGGGGATGACTTCATATACCCCGTCACCAAATAGAAAGCCCCTGTCCATCACCGATACACAGGCCTGGCTTTGGGGTAGGAACTCGCCGTTCAGATAAATCAGTTCAGACATTGTTTACTTGCTTCATGTTATTTCTGAGAATCTTAATTTCAGGGGGCGGAGTCAAATCCTCACAAGTCGTTGACTCTATGTAACATCACCTGGATTTGATTCCGACCCCTATTCCAAGAGCCGCCTCTTACTCGAACAGCATCAATACGCTATCCACCAGGTTGTGAATAATGCCACCCTCACCCACGCTTTGTAGGGCCACCAGGGGAACTTCCCGCAGCACTTCACCATCATGCTCCAGAATAACCTGCCCCAGCACCTGTCCTTGGGTGACTGGCGCCATAATGCTGTCCTTGATGCGAACCCGTGCCACCAGTTTATTGTAGCTTCCACGAGGAATGGTCACATGCAGATCTTCTTCCAAGCCGAGGTTGAGGTTGTCGGTATCTCCCTTCCATACGCGCAATGTTTTCAGGGTTTGCCCTGCATTGAACAGCCGATGTGTCTGAAAAAAGCGGAAGCCGAAGTTCAACAAGGTTTGGCTTTCCTTGGCTCTTGCCTCATCACTTTTGGTGCCCATGACAACCGACAACAGTCGCATGTTTTCCCGTTTGGCTGAAGTCACCAGACAATACCCTGCCGCATCCGTATGCCCGGTTTTCACCCCATCGACACTACTATCTCGCCACAGCAGGCGATTGCGGTTTTTTTGGGTAATACCGTTGAAGGTATATTCTTTCATGGAATAAAGCGGATAGAACTGGGGAAACTCCTTGATCACCGCACGCGTGACTTTGAGAATATCTGCCGGTGTAGAGTAGTGATTGGGATCTGGCAATCCTGTTGCATTGGAAAAATGCGTATTCTCCATTCCCAGCTCCAGCACATGCTTGTTCATCAAAGCAGCAAACGCGGCTTCACTACCGGCAATATGCTCTGCCAGAGCAACACAGGCATCATTTCCCGATGCGATGATCATGCCGTGAATCAGATCATCCACAGACACTTTTTTTCCCACTTCGATGAACATTCGTGAGCCGGGGGTTTTCCAGGCTTTCTTGCTCACCAGCACCTTGTCGTTCAAGGTGATGTTGCCTTCTTCAAGCTCTCTGAAAACGGTGTATGCCGTCATGATCTTGGTCAGGCTGGCGGGTTCCAGTCGTTTCTCGGCATTGTTCTCGGCCAGAACAGCACCACTATGGAAGTCCATGAGCAAATGACCAGTAGCCGCAATCTCGGGAGGCACGGGTACTGCCGCCCCTTGGGTCAACAGGGAGCTCATCATCAAAACAAGAAACAAAACGGCTTTTGACATCAATCGCATCTATTCAGTGGTCACTATGATTACAAGTAGGGGAGTCATTATACGCGCCAATCATTCTCGATTCCCGGCTTCTACCAAACGATGAGCCGTCACGCCCCAATCTGGCAATTTCTCTGTGATTTGCTGCAATTCCTGAGTATTGCTCACCGGCCCCAACCAAACCCGAAACACGGGCTTGCCGCTATTGTCTGCAACTTGTATTCGCCCTGCCACCCCTGACAAATGCTGTAGGCGCTGCTGCTCCTGATAAGCATTGGCTTGGCTTGAGAAAGCCCCCACCTGTACCCACAAGGGAAAAACAGGATTGGCGGCGGTTTTTTTCTCGGAAATCTGGGCTGGTGCGGATGTTTTTCCTGGTAACACCGCCGCCACCTCTACCCGCGCTGTTCCTTTCGCCAGAACACCCAACTTGGATGCTGCAGCATAGGACAAATCGATGATACGACCGGCGTGAAAGGGCCCTCTGTCATTGACTTTGACCACCACTGCTTTGCCATTGTCCAGATTGGTAACACGTACCCAGGTAGGCAATGGTAAGGTTTTATGTGCCGCTGTCATGGCATACATATCGTAAGGCTCACCACTGGAGGTACGTTTCCCATGGAATTTGTTGCCATACCACGAGGCAAGCCCTTGTTCGCGGAAGCCTTTTGCATCTGGCAATACATGGTAGGTTTTACCCAGCACCGTATAACTGGAAGGATTACCGTACTTGCTACGCGGCGCATTTCGTGGCACCGCATCCGGGATATGACTGACATCTACGGGGTTATCCGGCCCATAGTCTTCGTCGGGAAAATCGCTGGTCTTGATGCTGCAACCACCCAACCCCATGAGCAGTGCCGTAAAAAGCGTGATTTTACTTGCTAGAGACAAGGGCATTGATACGTTCACCCAACTGATGAACTGCCATGGCATACATCTCACTATGGTTGTAGCGAGTAATGACATAGAAATTTTCCAATCCTGCCCAGTATTCCACAGTGTCATCCAATTCCAGCTTGATCAAGGCAGTTTTCAGCGAATCAGGCAGTTCTTCCGCTACCTTCATCCCCGCTTTTCTAAATTCTCCCAAGGAAAAACTGGGCTTCAACCCTGCCTTGAGATATTCCTGAGAATTGTCGGGAACGGATGCCAATGCCGCAGTCACAGGCAGGTCTCGCTTCCACCCATGTCGGGCAAAATAGTTGGCAACACTGCCGATGGCATCGGTTTCATTGTTCCAGATATCACGTTTCCCATCGCCGTCAAAATCAACTGCATAGGCCAGGTAGCTGCTGGGCATGAATTGACCCAAGCCCATGGCTCCGGCATAAGAACCTTTCGGCAGCGTTGGATCAAGTTGCTCTTCCTGGGTAAGAATCAGAAATTTTTCCAATTCAGCAGTAAAGAATTTGCTGCGCTTGGGGTAATGAAATGCCAGGGTATACAAGGCATCCAGCACCTTGTCTTTACCTGTAATGCGCCCGTAGAAAGTTTCTACGCCTATGATTGCCACGACATATTGCGGCGGTACGCCATATTCCTTTTCGGCTTTCTGCAGCGCCTTTATGTTGCGTTTCCAAAAATTCACCCCTTGCCGCGTACGCTTTTCTGTCAAGAATATCTTGCGGTAACTTTCCCAGTTCAGGGTTCTTTCCGCCGGCTTGCTCATTCTGTCGATGATATCCTGACGCTTGTGGGCTTTTCCGAGCAACTTGCGCAAATCCGCCTCGTCAAACCCCTGACTGGCGACCATATGTTGCACAAAACGATCTACGTTGCTCTCACTGTGAGCGAGTAACGGTAAACCCAGCAACCATAGGGATAACAGTAATCTTTTCATTTTGGCAGCAACTTTCTGTGTGTGTGAATAGACATGAGCATACCGAAGCCCGCCATCAAGGTCACTAAGGAGGTTCCCCCATAGCTCACCAAGGGTAAGGGCACACCAACAACCGGCAACATACCGCTGACCATGCCGGCATTGACGAACAAATAGACAAAGAAAACCATGATAAGTGCCCCAGCCAACAAACGACTGTAGCTATCTTGTGCCTGAGAAGCGATGTAAAGACCACGCAGGATGATAAACAGGAAAATTGCCAATAGCAGCAATACCCCCATCAATCCAAACTCTTCTCCGAGTACGGCAAAAATAAAATCTGTATGGCGCTCGGGAAGAAATTCCAGTTGAGACTGAGTGCCGTTCAACCAACCCTTGCCATAAATCCCGCCAGAACCAATGGCAATCTTGGATTGAATAATATGATAGCCGGCTCCCAGGGGATCGCTTTCAGGGTTAAGAAAGGTCAGCACTCTCTTGCGTTGATAGTCATGCATCAGATACCAGACGGCAGGTGCCGCAGCTGCCACCAACAGTCCCATGGAAAAAATCAGACGCCAGCTAATGCCTGCCAGAAACAATACAAACAAACCACTGCTGGCAACCAGAATTGCCGTACCCAGATCAGGCTGTTTGGCAATCATCAGTACCGGCACTGCCAGCAATATCAGACTGGTAACAAGATACTTCCAATTTGGCGGCAAGGGTTTGCTGGACAAGTACCATGCCAGCATCATTGGCGCTGCCAACTTCACCAGTTCTGAAGGCTGAAAGCGCATAAAGCCCAGATCCAGCCACCGCTGCGCCCCTTTGCCCACCACGCCCATGACCAACACCGCCAGGAGCAATGCAACACCAATGACATACAGCCATGGACTCCAGCGACGCAGGGTATGAGGATGTACCTGGGCAAGAAAAAACATGGCGCCAAAAGCAATAATCAAACGTATCGCCTGTCGTTCTACCTGATGCAGGTTTTCTCCTGATGCTGAATACAATATGACCAATCCATAGGCACACAGCAGCAACAAGCCCGTGAGCAAAGGAATATCCATATGCACCCGCGACAGCAAACCCCGATATTGAGCAGGCTCACTTGCAGGCAGCCCACTGGGAGATCGATTGGCAGTATTCACTCTGTTCCTCCCACTGCAATATGGGTTACTTCGTAATCCTTCAATAGCCAGGCATCCATGATCTCTTTGGCGACAGGTGCCGCCGTTGATCCCCCATGCCCACCATTCTCAACAATGACTGCCACCGCTATCTGCGGGTCTTCCACTGGCGCATAAGCAATAAACAGCGCATGGTCACGCATTTTCTTGGCAACTTTACTCTCTTCGTATTCTTCATCCTGCTTGACCGTAAATACTTGCGCTGTACCCGTTTTTCCTGCAATTCGATAGTGTTCATTGTGCAGACGACGCGCTGTACCCCTCGGGCCTTCCACAACATTTGTCATGGCATCGCGAATTTTGTTCCAGTTCACGGGATCTTTTATTGGAATGACATGATCTTTTCCATCAGTAGGCACAACCATACCGGTACTTTCATCCAAAATCTCTTCCACCAACCGGGGTTCATGGTAATGTCCGCCATTGGCAATCGCCGCCGTTGCTGCAGCCAACTGTAACGGTGTGGCCTCAAAGGCGCCCTGTCCAATGCCAATAATGACGGTTTCTCCCGGAAACCATACTTGCTTGTAACGCTTGCGCTTCCATTCTCTCGAAGGTCGAATGCCTCTGCGCTCACCAATCAGATCGATACCGGTTTTTTCACCGAAACGAAATTGCTTCAGATATTGCTCAAGCTTGTCGATACCAATTTCATGCGCCAGTTGATAAAAGAATACGTCACAGGATTGGGTGATTGCCGCATCCACATCCATGGGGCCATGCCCCGTTTTTTTCCAGTCGCGGTACTTGTGGTCATGTCCTGGCAGTTGAAAAAAACCCGGACAGTATTTTTTTTCCGTAAGTTTTAGAAAATCCAGTTCCAAGCCTGCCAAACCCATGAACGGCTTGATGGTGGAACCTGGAGGATACGCCCCTTTGATGGCACGATTGAACAACGGCTTGTTTGGATCTTGCAGTAAAGCCTTGTAGGCACGGGAACTGATTCCATCCACAAACGGATTTGAATCGAACCCCGGTTTACTCACCATCGCCAGTACGCCACCTGTTTTGGGATCAATGGCAACCGCCGACCCATTCACATCACCCAGAGCCTGCAATGCAACCTTCTGTAAATCGATGTCGATGTTGAGGCGTAAGCTGCGCCCGGGCTGGGGTGGTTTTTCATGCAGCACCCTTACGGTTTTCCCCAGGGCATTGACTTCTACCTGCTGCAAACCGACCTTGCCATGCAAAATATCTTCGTAGGATTTCTCCACGCCATTCTTGCCAATGTAGGTGGTGCCAGCGTAATTCGAGGCGCTGATGGATTTCAGATCCTTGAGGCTGATACGCCCGACATATCCAACCACATGCGCCATGATATCTTTCAGCGGATAGGTTCGTGTCAATCTGGCATTAATGGAAACGCCGGGAAATTTGTAACTGTTGACGGCAAACAACGCGGCTTCTTCCTGAGAAATATCCAGCTTGATCGGGATACTTTCAAAACGCCGTTTCTGGCGTTTTAATTTGTAGAAGCGCTCCTTGTCTGTATCGCTGATATCAATCAAGGCGGACAAATCTGACAACGATTTATCCAGATCGGGAACCGCTTCCGGAATGATTTCGAGATTGAACGCAGGACGATTCAGTGCCAGAGGACGGTTTTTCCGGTCATAAATCAACCCTCGCGTCGGCGGTAATGGAATCAGCTTTACCCGATTGTCCTGGGCAAGGGTAGTAAAGTGATCATGATCGACGATCTGTAAATAGATCATGCGCACCACAATCCCGCTCATCAGAATAACCACCAAAAATCCGGCGGTAATGGCACGGTAGGTAAATAGCTTTCCTTCGCGACGGTAATCCTTGAAGTTCAGATTACCGAACATGGAAGCGGCGCCTCAAGTCTCTAAAAATAATGAACAACCAAGGCCAGATCAAGCCACCGAGTATGGGTGCTATCCAGGACTGGATCATGCTGGAGGGGCGACCAATGGCACCATCCACCCAAAAGAACAGCACCCGATCGAGCATCAATATCAATACCACAAAAACCGATTGTTGCCACAATGGAAACACCCGCACCCGCTTATGGGTTTTCAGGGTAATGAAGCTGATCACCGATAATCCGAATGCATGCTGCCCCAGCAATGTCCCTGTGAGAATATCCAGCAGCAAGCCTATAAAAAAGCTGATGCCCACGCCCACTCGCTCAGGCAGTGCCATGCACCAATAGATCAATACTAATGCACTCCATTGCAGCCGAAAATGCTGTAAATTTTCTGGCATGGGCATGACGCTCAACACCAAGCTGATAATCAGGGTAATGACAATAATCGTTCTACCGTGGGCAACTTCAGGGCTCACGGCGCCGCCTCCAAAGCCTTGGTTTCCTCAGTCGAACTCTGTTCGTCAGTAGCTGATGGGGAAAGACTTTCTTCTGGAAATTCCGGTGGCACACTGACTTCCCACACCAACAATGCTTCGCGAGTGCGGTCGAGTTGTGCCAGGGGTTGAGCCAGCACCGTCGCAAAAGGCTTGCCGGGTTGCCGGCTTACTTGAACAACTTTGGCAACGGGATAACCGGGAGGGAATTTACCCCCCAATCCTGAAGTAACCAATAGATCCCCTTTGACAATATCTGCATTGTTCGGCAGATAGGGCATTTGCAGTTGATCAATCCTGCCACTACCCACGGCAATGGAGCGTAACCCGTTGCGTAACACCTGCACCGGCAATGCATGCTCGACATCAGTAATCAACAACACCGTGGAGTTAAATGGATTGACATGAATGACCTGCCCCATGACCGCATGGGCATCCAGCACCGCCTGCCCTTCGAACACCCCGGAACGCGCTCCTTTGTCGATTACGATTTGCTGCCGAAAAGGATCCAAATCCATGGCAGACAGTTCTGCGATCAACACTCTGTTACCGATCTTGTAGGCTGAACCTAACAAATCCCGCAGACGTTCGTTTTCGGCCTGTAGTGCTGCGGTCAGCTGTAACTCTGCCTTCAGGGTTAAGTTTTCTCGATGCAAACGTTCATTGGACTGCTGAAGATCGCCCCGGGATTGCAGGGTTTCAGCGATCCAGTAGCCGATATTGCTTGGGGTTTCCGCCAACACCTGAATAGGGTAGGTCAATACAGAAAGTGTACTACGCAGTGTTTCGGTCTGATGAAAGCGATGATCCATCACCATTAGCAGGATGGACAGTATCATCGCCCCAATCACCCGGGCGCCCTGGGAAGGGCCTTCTGCGAAAATGAACTTGATGACTGAACTCCTGGTACTGGGTTATCAATCTTGGCGATAGCCGGCTATTACCTGCAATCAATCCTCAGAATTAATCAGAGATTCCTTTACTCTACGCTGAAAAAGTCCCCAGCTTTTTCATCCATCAATTCCAGCGCTCGACCACCTCCGCGGGCAACGCAAGTCATGGGGTCTTCGGCAACGATTACCGGCAAGCCGGTTTCTTCTTCCAACAAGCGATCCAGCCCTTTCAGCAAAGCGCCTCCCCCGGTCAAAACAATACCGCGCTCGGCGACATCTGCACCCAATTCTGGCGGTGTTTGCTCCAAAGCTTTGCGTACCGCATCCACAATACCCGACAGGGGTTCTTGCAAGGCTTCGAGGATTTCATTACTGTTCAGGGTAAAGCTGCGTGGAATGCCTTCAGCCAGATTCCGTCCTTTGACATCAATTTCCTGGACTTCATTTTCTGGCCAGGCACTGGCAACCTTGTGTTTGATCATTTCTGCCGTGGCTTCACCAATGAGGCTGCCATAATTGCGGCGCACATAGTTAATGATCGCCTCATCAAATTTGTCGCCACCAATACGCGCAGAGTTGGCATACACAATGCCATTCAATGAGATAATGGCTACTTCGGAAGTGCCGCCACCAATATCCAGGATCATGGAACCCCGGGCTTCATCCACCGGCAGATTGGCGCCAATAGCTGCCGCCATGGGCTCTTCTATGAGATACACCTCGCGTGCCCCGGCACCTGCCGCAGACTCTTTGATCGCCCGCCGTTCCACTTGGGTGGAACCACAGGGTACGCAAATCAACACCCGAGGACTGGGGCGAATCAGTCGTGACTCATGCACTTTATGGATAAAATACTGCAACATCTTCTCGGTTACAGTGAAATCAGCAATCACGCCATCTTTCATGGGTCGAATGGCGGTAATATTGGCTGGGGTTCTGCCAAGCATCTTCTTGGCATCTTCACCCACCGCAGCAACTGCTTTCATGCCTCTGCCCCGGTCTTCACGAATGGCGACCACCGAAGGCTCGTTGAGCACGATGCCGCGATCACGCGCATAAATAAGGGTGTTGGCTGTGCCCAAATCAATGGACAAATCATTGGAGAAAAAACCACGAAGACGTCTGAAAAGCATCGAGTAGATCCATTATTCCGGTCTGTTGCCGGTTTTATGTTTGGGGAAACCTGAATCGCCTCGACCCAGGAACGCAAAATTTTCAGGCTTCAAGCGGCAAGCAGCCACCGTCTTTCCCGATTCAAGAGCGGTAATCTATCAACTGTAGCCACCTTTGGGCAAGAGGTGGTTTCCCTTAGTCAGCCCCATATTCTGTGACCATGTTCCTAGTTCATTGATTTAACGCTGATAATTGCAAACGCAAGGGATGCTTTTCCCGGCTTTTTTTTTCAGTTTCGTTGATTTTCATCCGTTAGCAGCATGTAAATTCAGTTCGTTTTATGCTAGTTTTGCCTCCTTTGATGTACAGCTGTGGAAAAACGCATGGATCTGGAACCTGATGAAGTAGAAAAAATCGCCCATCTGGCACGCATTGCTGTTGCTGCCGATGAAATCGAATCCCTCAATTCTGAACTGTCCGGAATTTTAGGATTGGTGGAGCGCATGGCGGAACTGGATACCAGCAATATTGTCCCCATGGCGCACCCCTTGGACATGCCACAACGCCTGCGTGAAGACGTAGTAACAGAAGAAAATCACCGAGAAGACTATCAAGCTGTTGCGCCAGCTACCGAGGATGGGCTTTATCTTGTTCCCAGAGTAATCGAATAATGAGCGACTTCCACCTTAAATCCATTGCTGAATTATCCGCAGGACTGCAGGCTGGTGATTTCAGCAGCGTACAGTTGACCGAGCATTTCCTACAGCGAATCAAGCAATTCGATCAGGAGTTGAACAGCGTTGTTACTGTCACCGACGAGGACGCCCTCACCCAGGCTCGTGCCGCTGATGAGCGCCTCCAATCCGGCAATGCCACAGCACTGACGGGCATTCCTATTCTGCACAAGGACATTTTTTGTACCAAGGGGGTTCAGACCAGTTGTGGCTCCAAAATGCTGGAGAACTTTATTTCCCCCTATGATGCCACCGTCGTCAGCAAACTAAAGGATGCCGGTGTTGTCATGTTGGGCAAGACCAACATGGACGAATTCGCCATGGGGTCTTCCAATGAAACCAGTTTCTTCGGTGCAGTAAGGAATCCCTGGGACAAAGAGCGAGTTCCTGGTGGCTCTTCCGGGGGCTCGGCTGCTGCTGTATCCGCCAGATTGGGGGTTGCAGCCACCGGCACCGACACTGGCGGCTCCATCCGCCAACCAGCCGCACTTTGCGGAATCACCGGACTCAAACCTACCTATGGAAGGGTTTCTCGTTATGGCATGATTGCCTTTGCATCCAGCCTCGACCAGGCAGGCCCCATGACCCGCAGCGCCGAAGATGCTGCCTATCTGCTCGCAGCCATGGCAGGATTCGATGAAAGAGATTCCACTTCTGTTGATCGCCCCGTCGATGACTATGTCACACAGCTGAACATGCCACTTGCAGGCAAGAAAGTTGGAATCGTCAGGGAATTCTTTGAAGAGGGATTGAGCAAGGGCATGCGCCAGTCAATGGAAGAAGCCATTGATAAGCTGAAATCCCTGGGGGTGGAGATGGTTGATATCTCCTTGCCCAACTCACACTATTCCGTACCTGCCTATTATGTGGTGGCACCAGCAGAATGTTCATCCAACCTGTCCCGTTTCGACGGGGTACGTTTTGGTCATCGCTGTGAAGACCCACAAGATCTGGAAGATTTATACAAGCGCTCCCGTGCCGAAGGTTTTGGTGCAGAAGTCAAACGCCGCATCATGATCGGCGCTTATGCCTTGTCAGCCGGATATTACGACGCCTACTACCTCAAGGCACAGCAGGTTCGGCAGGTTATCGCTGATGATTTCCGCAATGCTTTTGCTGAAGTGGATTTTCTACTTGGGCCATCCTCGCCAGAAACAGCATTTCCCATTGGTGAGAAATCCGATGACCCGGTATCCATGTATTTATCAGATATTTACACCATTGCCGTCAACCTCGCGGGGCTGCCTGCCATGTCCTTGCCAGCACCTATGGTGGAAGGACTTCCGGCGGGCTTGCAACTCATCGGCAACTATTTTGAAGAGGGCGCTTTGCTGGCACTGGCTCATCAACTACAGCAGATCAGTGACTGGCACCTTCAAACCCCCTCAGGCTATTGAGCAGGACAATATTTATGCAATGGGAAACAGTTATCGGGCTGGAAATCCACTCTCAGCTTACCACCCAATCCAAGATATTTTCGGGGGCATCCACCGCTTTTGGCGCAGAACCCAATACCCAGGCATGCCTGGTTGACCTGGGCTTTCCCGGCGTATTGCCGGTATTGAACAAAGCCGTGGTAAAAAAAGCCGTTCTGTTTGGCACAGCCGTGGAAGCAGAAATTTCTCGCCGTACTGTTTTTGCGCGCAAAAACTATTTTTATCCTGACCTACCCAAGGGCTACCAAATAAGTCAGTTGGACTTGCCCATTGTCGGCCCGGGTCATGTGGATATCACCCTGGACAACGGCGATAGCAAGCGCATTGGCGTAACCCGCGCTCATCTTGAAGAGGATGCAGGAAAATCCCTGCATGAAGACTTTCAGGGCATGACCGGCATCGACCTCAATCGTGCTGGCACACCATTGCTGGAAATCGTCTCTGAACCCGACATGAGTTCCGCCAAGGAAGCCCTGGCATATGCCAAGAAGATCCATCAAATTGTGATCTATCTCGGTATTTGCGACGGCAATATGCAGGAAGGTTCTTTTCGCGTAGACGCCAATGTCTCCATTCGTCCCGTAGGGCAGGAAAAACTCGGAACCCGCGCCGAACTGAAAAACATCAACTCATTCCGCTTCCTCGAAAAAGCCATCAATTATGAAGTGGAACGGCAAATAGACATCCTTGAAAGCGGGGGCAGAGTCATACAGGAAACCCGCCTTTACGATGCCAATAAAGATGAAACCCGCTCCATGCGTTCAAAGGAAGAGGCAAATGACTATCGCTACTTCCCTGATCCCGATTTATTGCCTGTTATTATCGAAGAAGATTTCATTGCCGCAACCATCGCGGAGATGCCGGAACTCCCCGCCGCACGCAGATCACGCTTTGAACAGCAATATGGCTTGTCAGCCTACGATGCGGACGTTTTAACTGCCACTCGCCAACAGGCTGACTATTTCGAGACCGTGGTTGCCGAAGCCAAGGATGCCAAACTGTCCGCCAACTGGGTCATGGTCGAATTGGCAGGTGCACTCAATAAAGCCGGGCTGGACTTAACCCAAAGCCCCGTATCTGCTGAGCGCTTCAGCGGCTTGGTAAAACGTATCGCTGACAACACCATCTCCGGAAAAATCGGCAAACAGGTTTTCGAAGCCATGTGGGGTAGCGAAGATAGTGCGGATACCATTATCGACGCCCAAGGCTTGAAGCAGATAACAGATAGCGGCGCTATCGAAGCCATTGTTGATGAAGTGATTGCAGACAACCCGGCCCAGGTCGAAAATTTCCGCAATGCCGACCCTGACAAACAACCCAAGATGCTGGGCTTCTTTGTCGGTCAGGTGATGAAGAAAAGCCAAGGAAAAGCCAACCCCAAGCAGGTCAACGAATTACTGCGTAAAAAACTGCTCACATAAACCTTGGCTATTGACCCCAAGCAACGTCAGCGCATCATCGCCAGCCAGCGGGATGCCTGGCTGCGTTTTGGTTTCCATCCCAATGCCCTTTTCTGGAGCAACCAGGAAATTCAGGAGCTACGCTTCAAAATACTACTCGAAGCAGGCATCAGCAGTGGGCAGACACTTCTCGACATTGGCTGTGGCTTCGGTGACTTTTCTGCCTGGCTGGAAACACAGGGCGTCACTGTCGATTACACTGGCATCGATCTCTCCCCGGAGTTATTGGCAGAAGGTCGACAACGCTACCCCAAGATCAAACTGCAAGAAAGCGAACTATTTGAATTCAATCCATCAGACAACAGCTATGACTGGATTACCTTATCGGGAACACTAAACCGCGATCACGGTGACAATGGCGAATATGCAAAAACCATTATCCGCCGAATGTACCCTGCATGCAGCGTAGGCATCGCCTTCAACCTTCTTGATGCTCGCCATCAATGGACACGCGGACGCCATGATCTACAAAGTTTTTTTCCTGAAGAGATAGAAAAACTGGCCACTGAGTTATCCCCTTACTACCGCATCAGAGACGGCTATCTTTCCAACGACTTTACCGTGATGATATGGAAAGAATCCCTGCAAGACATTGATGCCAAATCCAATCGGGTACCCAGTTAAAATTGGATGGGTGATAGGAAGTAGGGAAAGACCATCAATTCAAGCTAAGACCGATTGCGCCAAATAACATTCCCAAGATTATCTGCTATGTATCACCGACCTGCACGGAGAAAGGCGACGCATTTCTATCTGCTCTATCCTGGAAATATATTCAACTGCTGGATGCGCTCAAAAATGTAGTCGCCCTGGATGCGGGCATCATGGGAGAGATACCCCAAATCCAGCCTCAGCACTCCATAATCCACGATAATTGGATCAACTGAAAGAATCTGACCTAAACCCTCGTAGGAGTATCCCCCTGTATAGATGAGACTCTTGTCTTTTTGGCTGTTTCAGTAAAGGGCAGCTCTATTAATTCTGTTTGAGCCGCTGGTTCGATAAAATGGGTTGGATTGATGAGTTATTAACTTTCAGTGTGCCTTACCTACAGCAACAACAATGATTTATCTGCCTTTCCAATGCTAACGCCGCAATCAGTGGGACGCGAAAGCGGAGCTATTTTTGTGCAATAATTTGCGCAGCAAATGCACAAAAACGGCGTAGCTTTTGCGGCTCCGCTGCATTG
>CAYXOS010000049.1:0-17842 GCA_964467115.1 uncultured Sedimenticola sp. | reverse complement strand
TGAGCCGTAGCCAAAAGATACAGGTGTTCAATTTGTCAGGCTGTTGAAAAACACCATTTTTTGATGGCTGTAAGCCATTGAAAATGAAGGAAGTGGGAAACCGCGTTTTCCGCTTCCGTGGTTGAAAAAGTCCATGGAAGGACTTTTTCAACATCCTGTTATAGGGTAGCTTGAGGTGCACTGTAGTATTTCTCCACATCGAGTGCATCGATATTCGACACCGTGGTATTGCACGCGATTGTGACGTGTGCTGCTGAGTTGGTATTCCTGACAGGCGCACTTATAGCTAAAGCGTTGTTGTGCGCGCTGCGGAACCTTGCTCAAATCGTATTGATGACAACGGGACGCTTCTACTCCAAATGCCTCCATGACTGCTTTCCATTGTGTTCCATGAGGTTTGACCCGGCGTTTGGGGTGCAGCTGGTCAACAACAAAATGTGCAACTTCATGGGCAGGAGTTCTTTGGCTATATGCCTCAAACTGAGCCATTGCCATGGGCATGTTGTAACGAATACAGGGCTGCTTTCCGCCCCGGTATTGCCCTGCCGATTGCCCACGCAGGTCGAATCGGATTTCCGGCATGGGAAAGCTTCGTTTGAATAAGGCCTCAGCCTGGGCGACCCAATGTCTGGTGATGTCCATGAGTTGTTGTTGATATTCAGAAAGATTGCAAGACATGAGGAGTGAATATATTGATTAAACTGCTGATTGCTTTGGCGGTATTGTTTTTGGCAGTGTGCCTGTTTTTTCTATACCTGTCCATGAGCACTAAGAAGCCCGAATTAGGTATTGTGAACAACCATCTTTTGCCATGCCCGGAATCCCCAAATTGTGTTTCTAGTGAAGCAGGGACTGACAGGGCGCATTTTGTGGAACCCATAGTCTTTACTCAATTGCCTGAAGATGTGGAACAACTGCTACTGGGGGTGCTTACCGGTATGGGCGGGCATGTCGTAGAGCAGAAACAAGACTATATTCATGCGGAGTTCACTTCTCGGATCTTTCATTTTGTCGATGATGTAGAGATTCGGATAGATGAAAAACACAAAGCAGTGCATATACGCTCCGCGTCCCGAGTCGGATACTCGGATTTTGGTGTCAATACAAAGCGTGTGCAACAAATAAAGCGTAGGCTATCAAACGTATTTAAAGCGGGTTAACAAAAATACAAATTCCTCAGACGGCGTAGCTTGAAACCTCTGGTTTCCGGCTTCCTTCATTTTCAATGGCTTACAGCCACCGATGGGTGGCACGTCCATGTGCCACACACAGCCTGCTAAAAATTTTTCTTTGAAAATATAAATGGGTAGAATGAGGTTCTCAAAATACAATGTTTAAAACAGGGTAGTTTTCACAATGACAGGGACACCAACACCAATTTGGCAGAATTTTTCCCAGGTATTCAAATACGCTTTCAGGAGCCAGCCTCTGCTGTTGGTGATTGGAATATCGATAATATTGACAATATTCGATCGTGGCTTTTTGGGTTTGGCCGCTTCCATTATTCTGAAAGCCATGCTGTTCAAGTATGCGTTTGTTGTGTTGCAGCAAACATCTCGTGGCAATATGGAACCGCCAGCACTGAATTCACAGACCATTGCTGGAGACTATGATCTGCCGTTCAAATTTTATGGCTTGATACTGGCATATGTGTTCATCGCAAATTTTCTGTACGCACGTGACTGGGAAATGTTGGGCACCCTGTTTGTTTTTGTCGGGCTGCTACTGGCACCGGCATCAATTATGGTATTGGCATTGAATGAATCGTTCATCGATGCGCTCAATCCCCGTATTTTATGGCGTCTGGTGCTGCGTATCGGGTGGTCGTATCTGGCACTTTACGGCTTGATTTTTATTCTGCAAGCTGCACGTTCAAATGCAACCCAAATATTGGCGGGAGGGCTACATTGGGGGTTTTATTACCTTGTGAGCGGTTACTTCACCATCCTTACTTTCCACATCATGGGATATATTCTGTATCAGAATCATGAGTTGGTAGGGCAACCCGTGGAGGAAGATGAGGACGAAATAGTCGATCAACGGTTCCACCATTATCAAAACATGATGGAAATTGGCAATGTGGAAGCTGCCATTGCCGAGTTGGAGCAATTGGTTGAGGAATATCCTGATGATCTGGATGTTCACCAGCGTCTTCATTCCTTGTGCTTGTTGGAAAAGCGTGAAGATAAGCTAGCGGCTCATGCAAATGCCTATCTGCGACTATTGTTGCGCAAAGGTAAAGATGTCCAGGCAGCAGAAATCTATTTGGATTGTCTTTCTCTTCACCGCTCATGTGTGCCGGATGATGCTGAAGGCTACTATCGATTGGCACAGGCGTTAACCCGATCCGGGAAACACAAGCAGATGGTAAAGCTGTTGAATGGGTTGCATAAGCGCTTTCCTCGTAGCGATTTCGTCCCCCATGCCTATTTTTTGATGGCAAGAACCCTGAGTGAATCTCTGAACAAGGATGAACTGGCTATCAATACATTGAATTTTCTGCTGGAGAATTATCCCCAACATCCAGTAATGCCGGATATACATGCCTATCTTGATGTTCTTCGGGGTGCTTCCCGGTGATCATAATCCCTCTGGACAGGAAGTTGGGTTGGCACAATCTTCCTGTTGTCACTTTTGGAATTATCTTGATCAACATTCTTTGCTATTTTGTCTGGCAATCCGGGGATGATGAGCGCTTTTTACAGGCGATAGATTATTATGATGAGTCAGGACTGGGTGATATCGAATGGAAATATTACCTGGAATACAAATCTCAGCATGACACTGCTGAGACTGCGTCGTTGCCGAAAGAGCCGG
Organism: uncultured Sedimenticola sp.; assembly: GCA_964467115.1. GTDB lineage: Bacteria > Pseudomonadota > Gammaproteobacteria > Chromatiales > Chromatiaceae > Thiolapillus. Next base: position 15,025 of record CAYXOS010000049.1, on the reverse strand, counting down.
ATGCCTACCTGCAATATTCACATATTATCCAGGATAATGGTTTTATGGAGAAATTGTTGTCTGATCAGGTGATCACAGCTGACAATACTGAGTTTCCGGATTGGAAGAAAAAGCGACAACAGTTCAATCAGCTGTTGTCAAAAGTGGTGTATATCAATTGGGGATTACGAACGGCACTCCCCCGATGGGACAGTATACTGGGCCATATGTTTCTGCATGGCGGTATCATGCATCTTCTTGGAAACATGATATTTCTGTTGGCGGTGGGTTTTTTGGTGGAAGGTGCCATAGGGCATGCCGCCTTCTTGATCTGCTATCTCCTGGTTGGTTTTGGTTCGGCAGGCTTCGATTTTATTTTTAGAGCAAATGATTTCACCCCGAGTATTGGTGCATCGGGCGCCGTGGCAGGGTTGATGGGAATGTATACGGTGCTCTATTGGAAGAAGCGTATCCGGTTTTTTTACTTTATTTTTGTTTACTTTGATTACGTTTCATTACCAGCAATTGCATTGCTGCCGTTATGGATCGGTAATGAGGTGTTCCATATTTTTGCCTATCCAGATTCCCACGTAAACTACTTTGCCCATTTGGGTGGTTTGGTTACCGGGGCATTGCTGGCAGCTGCTCTGCGCTTGTTACATTTCCCAATGAGCCAGGAGAACGATGAGTCAACCCAAACCGTAGAGGATTTTTCCCAACGATTTGAGTGGGCACAAAACTTATGTGACCGCCTTGATTATCGCCGTGCGCTGCCTGTATTGGCGGAACTGCATAGGGAGCAGCCAGAAAATATCCCGGTTATGGTGTTGTTACATGAGGCGGCGAGGATTGATGCTCAGGGAGATACTTTTCATCGTATCAGCCAGCACTTGTTGTCACGCCCTGTGGTTGATAGTGCAGACAAACAGTTGCGTAAGGAGGTTTTTCGGGAATACTTGAAGCATGCCAAGCCAGGCCCCAGATTGAATCGACAATTGGTTTGCGATCTTTTGGATTGGTTTATTGGCGTAGGTGCCTATCGGGAAGCAGAGATTCTCGCCAAGGGAATTGCAAAGAAGCATTGGCAATGTGATCAACTAACCGAAATGCTCTACCGGTTGGCCGATTTGGCAGAAGAGCATGGTGACTTGAGGAAGAGCGAGCTGTATCGAGGTGCAGCGACTAACCCAGTGGCGGAATAGTTCATGTTCAGCATGTTCTTTGATCAAGGAACCGTGTCAATTCGCCGTCCATAGAAAATGGAATAGTAGCGTGTGTTTCCTGGTGCGTGGGAAATCAGTCCAGACAATATGATGACCAGGATAAACAGTTCAGCATGATATTTGGGTTGCAGCAGAATCAATGACAATAGCGCCAGCTTCAACAGAATTGTCTGACCTCGTAGTTGCAGTAGCCAGATGCCATTGCTCCAAATGGAGATCAACATCATGGATGTGCCGCTGATAATGGTCAGCAGCAGAAAAGCTTTCCAGTTGATCTGGGGGTTGTTGCTGAGAAAACCTGCTCCGGTTCCCGATAAACCAATCAGGTGCAAGGTTCGCAAGCTGATATTGATCCAGCGTTGCCCGGGAAACTGGCGGGAGGATTTTGGAAACAATAGAGATGAACTGTTTGCCATCAGCCACCTAGGGAAGACATGTGCCTCAACGAAACCTTGCTGTTATCATCATTGAATTCATGACTTCGTGGTTTATGAGCAATAGCGTCAAGAATAACCGCCTTGATTTGATCATCGTTGAATCCCTGGCGTAAACCGTCACGCAGGGACACTCTGTCTTCCTGTCCCAGACAGAGTACCAGATCCCCCTTGGCTGTCAGGCGTACACGATTACAGTCATCGCAGAAATGGCGGGAGAGGGCGCTGATCACACCAACCCGCACCGGACCAGAACTTACTTGATAGTAACGGGCAGGTCCTGCACCCTTTCCACCTTTGGCAGGAATAAGTTCTTCGCCAAGGTGCTTCTTCAGGCGTGCCAGAATTTCTACTGCTGGCATGTAATAATCCGTGCCTGAGATTCCTGCTTCACCGATGGGCATGGTTTCGATGTAACGCAGGTCTGCACCCCGTGCAAGGGCATAGTCCAACATGGATTCGATCTCATGATCATTGAGCCCCTTCATTACCACCATGTTGATTTTGACCGGATGCATCCCCGCCGCCAACGCCGCATCGATGCCTTGCAGAACGGGTGCCAAGTCACCATTGACGGTGATTTTGCGGAAGGTGTCGGGATCAAGAGAGTCCAGAGAAATATTGACTCGGCTTACACCAGCATCTTTGAGTGCCTGTGCTTGCGAACTCAGTAAATGAGCGTTGCTCGACATGGATAAATCTTTGAGTCCCGGAACTTGAGCGAGCTGTGTGACAAAATCCAGTAAACCTCTTCTTACCAAGGGTTCCCCTCCGGTAAGACGCACCTTGTCTACCCCCAATTCAGTAAACAGACGAATAATACGGGTCATTTCTTCAAAGCTAAGAAACTCCGCCCGCTCTTCCCATTCCATGCCTTGAGATGGCATGCAGTAAAAGCAACGGTAATTGCAGCGGTCTGTGACAGAGACGCGCAGATAGCGAATGCTTCGGTTGAAAGGGTCGATCAGTCCGCTCATCAAAAAGGCTCCGATGGAACAATAACTGGGTATGCGTAGACTGTATCAGTAACTCCTAATATGTTCCAGCTTTTATGCCCCTGTGTGAATTGCTTATACCTGAATCCGTGAGTTCATGAATGAATAGAGGTGCCCATAAGGGTGAAGCTAAGATTTATTGATCTCCCAGGGAAATCAATATTATCCGCCGAAAACCCGCAGATTCAGGTGATGGTCATGGAAAAACCTGTTCGATTATTTCTTTTGAATTCGTAACTTACTGAAATGTAAGTAAATGAAAAGTCGTTCAGAACTTTTTCAGAACTTTTTCAGAATTCTCAGAGCAGAATCAGCCTAAGCTGACGGTGTACTGCTCAAACAGGTATGGCTGTCTGACAGGAGAAATTATGGAGGAGAACGATAATGAAACATATGAAACGGTTTAAACAAAGAAAGCTGGGATTGTGTTGTCGACAGGTGTTGGGGATAGGCATGGGACTATTCGCCGCTCAGGTACAGGCTGCCAGCTTTATTGTAGTCAATACGACAGAAGATCTGGCAACGAGCAGCAACTACAGCAAGCATACCTGTAGTTTCACCAGTGGTGCTTTGTTCTTTCCCGCAGGTGATGGCAAATGCACGTTACGTCGAGCCATTGTTGAGGCTGGAGCGCGTCCCGATGCAGATCGTCCCATTCTTGTTCGCTTCAATATTCCAACCAGTGACCCCAATTACAACGCGACCCTGCAAGTCTGGGAAGTTCAGATTGATGAGTCCTGGGAATGGGAACTGAAACGTCGCAACATTTTTGATGATGGGGGAAGGGTTACCATTGCAGGTGACAGCCAGCCAGGTGGACGGGGCACTGGTCCGAAAATTATGGTCAATACCAACCCTGGCAATTCGGCTATTTTTGGTCAGTCGTTAGCGGTTCGTACCTCAAATAACACCATTCGAGGTCTTGGTTTCATTGGTGGAGGGCAGATTATTCTGTATGAAAGTGGCAATACCATAGAAGACAACTGGATGGGGCTGAAAGCCGATGGCTCGGGATTGTCCCTGGCATCGACTGCATCGAGCCAGGCACAAAGATCCATGGCGAGGGGCGGTATTATCATGCCGAATGAGGCATCGGATAATAACATTATTCGTAATAACCGCATCATTGGTGCTTCAGAGCGAGCCATTCGCATTACCAGCAACGGTGACAACAATCAGATTACCCAAAATTGGATTGGAATGGATGCAACTGGACAGGTACCCGCGCCCTTCAATACCGGCGTGGACTGTACCCGTGAGCTGGATTACAACCCAAGTTTTTGGTATGGGGGGCGGGGCATACAAGTTACCGGAAGCAATAATACGGTTACTGACAACGTTCTGGCTGGTTTGCACGTGCCCCAGGCGAGCAATGATACACCGCCAATCAGCATGGAAATTTCGGGTGATGGGCATACCGTCAATAACAACGTCATTGGTTTGGATGTATCCGGTGATACCGTTGGAGTTTGTGGTCAGGGCATACTGCTGCAAGGAACGAATCACGTTGTAGAACTCAATACCATCGTACACAGTCGGGTCGGTTTTGATCCTGGTGACGAGGGGACGGACCTGGATTCAGCCATACTCACCCAGAGTTTTGCATCTGGAAGCAACAAATGGCTCAAGGTCAGAAAAAATACTGTTGTAGATGCAGACCAGGCAACGCATCCTGATCATGCCTACCGTTTCGTTTCTCCAGGCGTCCCAGTGGAATTGCGAAAATTTAATCCTGCCAAAGTGACCAGTATCAATGGTACCGCCGTGACCGGCACTCGGGGTGATGATGCGGTGTTGCCGGGGCCGATAGTTATTTCTGCTGCTTGTCCAAACTGTCAGGTGTATTTGTATGCCGATGATTTTGACGGGCGTATCGAGTCATATGAATTTTTGGGTGAAGCCACCGCCGATGCAAGTGGCAACTGGACAGCAACATTGTCACGTTCATTGACTGCAAGTGAAGGCTTGCGTACTCAAAGTATGGCAAATGGCAATGGTGTAATTCACATCTATGGTGCGGGAACCACCAGTAAGTTATCAGATGATTTGTATACGGAATTCCCGACTCAGTTGGTATTCAGTCAGGCGTCATACTCGGTGGATGAAACTGCTGGAAGCGTGGGTATTACTGTGAATCGTGTCGGCAGCAGTGCGGGCAATGTTTCAGTCAGTTATGCCACAGCTGCAAATACTGCTTCTGCGGCCAGTGATTACACCGGTATTGCAGCCACTACCCTGAATTTTGGAAATGGGGAAACCAGCAAATCCTTCAATATTTCCATCCACAATGATGGTCTGGCTGAAGGCACAGAGAACTTTGCGGTGACCATGAGTAATCCTGTCGGTGTCAATCTGGGCGTACCGTCACAGACCCAGGTCAATATTATTGATGACGAATCCTGTCCTCCTGGAACGGTTAATTTTGAAGCTCAGGGACCCGATAGTTATGTCAATGAAGAATTCTATTGTGCGGCATCTGTCTCCATCAAGCTGGGTGATATAACTGGCAGCGGTGCGGGGAATGAGTTGTCTGTCGATGCCAACAGTAAGGTCATTTATTCTTCACCATCGATTCAGATATTCCCATACTTCCGAGTCAGTACTGGGGCTGAGTTACGCTTGGGCAATGGGATACAGCCTTGAACTTGAGGGTATCTCTAAAAATGTTATTCCGGCGTAGGCCGGAATCTATCAGCAATTGATAAGTTCAGAGGTCGGAGTCAAATCATCCCATGCCGTTGATTTAACTTCGACCCCTTTCCTTGCTCACGGGGACTGTCGATTGGCTGAACGCAGACCAGCGAGATACTTCTCATCAGCGGTTGTCCACCATTCATTGGCCGTCTGCTTGCACAGATTGGCCATTTCTAAGGCAGGCAATACCTGCCCACTCATGGACAGTGCCTTGGATTTCAGTAGTAGATAAGGATGAGGTAAGGGTTGATACTGTTCCAGCTCCTTGAGTATGGCAAGTGCCTGCTTGGGCTGTTGTTGATCAAGATAGTATTCAGCCAGTATATTTCCAATTTCTACCAGGGTTTCGCCATCATTGGTTTTTTTAGCGGCTTGCTTGGCTACATGCAAAAGCTGAAGTGCTTCTGTAGTTTTACCAGTCAGGAGATAGTAGCGGGCAAGCTGCCTTTGTATTCTAGGCAGCAAACGTACTTCTTTTGATTTCTCGATATGTTTTTGTATCGCATCAATAATATCCGGCACAGGCGCTGTTATTTTCTGGTCGAGAAAAAAATCCAGACTCAATAGCTTGTTTTTCAAAATGGCACGATCGTTGTCTACTGCTTTTGCCAATTCCAGGTGATTTTCAAGGGCGATTTTGGCGCTTGCCCATCGTTTTTGTGAACGTGCTATATCGACTGCCAATTGTTTGGATGCCAGCAACATGGCGGTGTGATCTATCTCCAAGGCGATATCCCGCATTTCCTCGTTCAATGCAGACGCTTTGCGGAATTTACCTTGAACCATTTGGATATAAATCAGTTCATTCAGATTTGCACCCGTGCCTAGTTTGTACCCTAAAGTACGATTGATTTGCAGTGCTTGTTGAAGATAATGTTCTGCTTTTTTGTACTGAGACTGATGGTTTGCAATTCTTGCCAACAGGTTGAATACAGATGATTTCGCCAACAGATTTTCCAATCGGGAGAACAATTCCAGGGCTTTGTTGGCATTCTCTGTCGCCTTTTCCAATTGCCCCAGGGTTTGCTGGATGCTTCCCATTTTTCGGTAGACATCGGCCAGTAACTCGGGGTTCTTCTGCTCGCTCAATTGCTGTTCAAGGGCTTCCAGTCCTTGCAGGGCTTTGTCGTATTCTTCCAGGGATGTATAAGTCTGGCTGAGGTTGTAGCGTATATTGTCCAAGCTGACCTTGGGGTTGTCGGCATATTTTTCGATGGTTTTCAGATAGAGATTTTTTGCAGCCTCATATTTTCCCTGGGTATCGAAGATATCTGCACGAATGGAGATACTGTCTACCTTGAGCTGTGGGTGGTCGGAAAAATCTGGCAAACTGTCCAATAGCGCCAGGGCTTGTTGCGGCTTTCCCTGTTTGCTGATGGCATCTGCCAATTCCAGTCGGGCGAGGTGGAAGTCGGGCTTTTCTTCAAGACAAAGCTCAAAAAGCTGCACTGCCTTGTCAATTTTTCCTGCCTTGGCAGCGGTGAGCCCTCGCATATAGATTTCGAGCAAATAAGAATTATCAGGAATCAAAGGTTGGATATCGGTTATTCGCTCCCCTTGGTGTAGCTGCTGTGCCAGCCAGCTACTCGCATCGTTTACCACGCGGGTAAACTGTCCGGCAGTAAACTGACGGCTGATATCTGGCTGACTGCTGGACCTGATGGTTAGGGTAACCAGATATTTTCCTTCACTTTTTTCCAAACGAGAGCTGACTGCCAGTAAATCCGGAGAGATACGCCATTGACGTTGTAGATACTGCTGCTTTTCCTCAGTGGTGGTATCTGCGTCTGGGGTCTTTACTATGGCAGCATTGGCATAACCAAAAAGATGATCGAGATAAGGCGATAGGGTCCAGGCTTCTGACAAGCCACTGTCGTCGATCATCAGTACGGGTTGAGGTGCAGGAAGGGTTTGCTGTACTTCCTTTTTCCATTTTGTGGTGGCGATGAATACCAAAGCCAGCATACTCAAAAACAGCACGGTATAAAACGTTATGGAGCGTTTACTGCGGACGGGGGGGGCGAGGCTGGAATCGCGGGTAAGTTCTGTATCTGAGTTTATTGCTGTCTGTGACGTATTGGCTGCGGATATTACTGTTACGTCAGGGGCAAATTTCAATCCTTTTCCGTAGATGGTTTCGATGTAGATGCCAGGTTCGGTATCTGTGAGGGTCTTGCGTAACTTGGAGATGCACTGATCCACGGAATTATTGGTGACCTGGCGTCCTTTCCACACTTCCCTGATCAAATCTTCCTTGGAAAAAACCTGCCCAGGATGTTGAACCAGAAACAGTAGCATTTCATAGCTTTGCTGGGACAGACTCAATACAGTGTTGCCACTACCCAGTTCTTTGGTTGCGGTATCGAGTGTAAACACAGAAAACTGATACTTCATTGTTACAGAATGCTCCCTCGGGTCTGAAAATCCCGTTGCACAAGCAAAGGAGTCAGGGTTAGCCTTGCACGCCCTTTCCAAGATGCTGTTTTCACGTGAAATTCAGAATTTTTTTCTATTTGCCGCTTAGTCTAGTTTCCATCCATAAACAGAGTCGTAGCGAGAACGATTGAGGTGCATGAGATTTCGCCTGCAAGATAGGGGAATCTGGTTATTCCAAATGACCCTATATTGTGGGTGAAAGATTATGTGCATCAATCGTTCGCAGTAGACCGCTGTTTGTGGATGGGAACTAGTCTATCAGAAAACAGAAAGGGACTTGGTAAGCGATGCTGTTGCCGGTCGGGTAAGGTATTTTGACTCTCCAGACCTGAGCCTTGGCTGAATCATGTGTTGGGCATATACTGCCAAACCAGCAGTTGTTATCCACGAACTCATGTTTTTCACCGGCATCCCTGTAGGCGATGAAGTCTTCAGATGATTCTGGTGTGAGAAGCATGTTCATGAATCGTTCAGAATATTCTTGAACCAGGCGGCTAAATCCCATGCGTTTTCTACACACCTCTGATTGGCACCTGGGACGCCAGTTCCACAACCTGTCTTTACTGGAAGATCAGGCGTATGTGCTTGATCAACTGGTGGAGATCGTTGCTGAACAGCAGGTGGATGCCGTGCTGGTGTCGGGAGATATCTATGATCGATCCGTGCCCCCCGCCGCAGCGGTGTCCTTGCTGGATGATGTTATCCATCGTATCAACACTGAGCTTGGTGTTCCCATGCTGTTTATCGCAGGTAATCATGACAGTGCGGAGCGTCTGGGATTTGGTGCCAGAGCTTTGGCGCACAGCGGTATTCATTTTATGGGGCAGCCGGGGCATATGCCCACCCGGGTATTGCTGTCTGATGAACAGGGAGAGATTGCGTTTTTTGGTTTGCCCTATGCCGACCCGGTCACTGTCAGGCATCATCTGGGGGTGGATGTTCATAACCACGAACAGGCAATGAGTGCATTGCTGACACAGGTGCAAGGGCAAACACAAGGGTTACGCACTGTGGTGTTGGCACATTGCTTTGTTGCTGGCGGGGTAGAGAGTGAATCAGAGCGTCCTTTGTCCGTTGGCGGAGCAGGTCAAGTACCTGTGTCATTGTTTCAGCCGTTTGATTATGCCGCATTGGGGCATTTGCATGCACCACAGTCGCGCCAGTGGCCACATGTGCGCTATTCCGGTTCCTTACTTAAATATTCCTTCTCTGAAGAAAAGCAGAATAAATCCGTTACCCTGGTGGATATGGATGCCCAGGGCAAATGTTCCACTACCCAGATTCCTTTGCGCCCCTTGCATGACATGCGCATTCTCGAAGGGGATTTTGAAACGTTGCTGAAGCAAGGCGAGACTGATGCCAATCGCGAGGATTATTTGTTGATCCGGTTACTCGATACCCATGCCATTCACGATCCCATGCAACGCTTGCGGGATATTTACCCCAACATCTTGCATCTCGAACGACCGGGTTTGCTTGTGGGTGGAGAGAGACATCAAAGTAGCAGAGAGCGTCTTGCAGTTGGAGAGCTCCCCCTGTTTGCAGACTTCTATCAGCAAATGACCGGTGAAGCATTGTCAGCATCAGGGCAACAATTGCTGGCTGATATTCTTCAGGATCTGCATACGGAAGAGGAGGTCTGAATGCGTCCTTTGTGTCTGAAAATGGCCGCCTTTGGTGCCTTTGCGGATACCCAGAACATTGATTTTCGCTTGTTGGGTGATCGTCCCCTGTTTCTCATTAATGGAGCGACAGGTTCGGGCAAGACCACTATTCTGGATGCTATCTGCTATGCCCTGTATGGCGAGACCACGGGCAATGAACGTCGAGGGCGGGAGATGCGTTGCGATCATGCCCAAGCAGATTTGCTCACCGTGGTGGAACTGGATTTCCAACTGTCTGACAGACATTATCGTATTCAGCGCATTCCCCGTCAGGAACGTCCCCGCAGCCGAGGGGAAGGGACAACCATCCAGCAACCTGAAGCCCAGCTGTGGGAGTTGAGCAATCAGGGGGAAGAAAAGACCTTGCTGGTGGCGAAGAAAGTCAAGGAAGCGACCGCCCGGATTGTACGGCTTACGGGTCTTAGCGCCGAACAATTCCGGCAGGTAATGGTATTGCCCCAGGGGCGCTTCCGGGAATTGCTGTTAGCAGATTCTAAACAACGGGAAACGCTGTTTCGACAGTTGTTCCAAACCCGTATTTATACACGCCTGGAAGAGCGTTTAAAAACCCAGGCTGGGGATATCGTCGCCCAGATTGAACAGTTGGAGGAACAAAAAACAGGCATTCTGGGGAATATGGCAGCAGAAGATAGTCAGGCATTGTCCGAGGAAATAACAGCCCTGAAACAACAGTTGAAAGAACGCCGGGAACAACAAAACAAAGCTGAACAAGCAGTAGAGCAATCCCGGCAACAGTTATTTGAAGCTCGCAGTCTGCAACAACAGTTCGAACAACTGAAAGCTGCCAGCATCAAATATGAAGCCCTGTGCGCACAGCAGCAACAGCTTGAAGCAGACAAGTTCAAACTGCATTTAGCTGAAAAAGCTGCCCAGTTGCAACCCCTTCGGCAGCGATTTCAGCAATCGATCCAACAATGGCAAGATGCCGATGAAAAAGCACAGCAGGCTGTAGAAGAATACCGTCTTTCCCAAACATCAATGCAGAAGTTGGAGCTGGTATGGGAGCAGCTGGAAGAAAAACAGCCAGAGCTGGAAGGGCTCAAGCAACATCAGCAGAAATTGTCAGGATATGTAGCGCGTGCTGCACAGCTTGCGGAGGCGCTACAGCAACAAAAAAAGATACAGGAAGAATACCAGCAAAGTAAACAACAGGAACAGGATGCAGACAACAAGGTTCAGAATTTGCGCCAACAACTGAATTTACTGGAAAAACGGATCCAACAGAAAAATAAGGCACTACAGCAACTCCCTGATCAACAGCAAAAACGCCATGAGCTACAGCATCAGCTACGCATTCAGCAGGGCTTGGAAAAACTACAGGGGCAGCAACAACAGGGGCAGCAGGCATTGGGTGCTGCGCGTCAGCTTGAAGAAAAAAGCTCGTCGCGACTGCAAGGACTACAACAGCAACAGAAGTTGTTGGAGCAGGCATGGGAGCAGGAGCAGACCGCCTTGCTTGCAGCTCAATTGCAGGCTGGTACTCCTTGTCCCGTGTGTGGCAGCAAAGAACACCCTCATCCAGCTCAGTCAGGCGATATGTTCTCAGGGGATACTAATCGAGAAATGCTGAGGGAAAAACTGCAACTGGCTCAGCAAGAACTGCAGAATGCCAAAACAGTGGTTGCGGCGGAAGAGGCAAAACTCCATGCCCTGTCTAAACAACATTCGGAACTGCTTCAGAATCGGGCCGGGCTGGAAAATTGTTCCGCTCGGGAACTGCAGGAACAGCTTGCCGCCGTCGATCAGACTTTGCATGAGCTGCTACAGACGCAGCAACAACTGCAAGACGATACCCACCAGCACCAGGTGTTGAAACAACAACTGGAGAATGCAGAAATACAATGGCGGCATCTACAGGAGAGTAGGAACAAGTCGGCACAAAAAGTGGCTGCTGCTGAACAAAATGTACAGGGCAAGCAAGCAGAACTTCCGCAGCAGTACGCCCAGCCCGAGAATCTGAATAGAGATCTGGTTGAGGTTGCCCAGAAAATAACGGATTTACAGCAGCAGCTACAACAAGCGAGTTCTGATTTGGATGCTGCCCAGATTAAAGTGGCCGCGCTGAAAGCAACCCAGGATACATTGCAGCAGGAACTCCAGGAGCGAGATGCCGACAAGAAACAACGGCAACACCAGTGGCAATCGGCCCTGGCGGCGAGTGACTTTGGGGCTGAGCAGGAGTTTCTGCGGGCGTGCATGACGGATGATATCTGGCAGCAATTGGCTGAATCAGTTCGTCTGCGTGACGACGCGCTTCTGGCAGCAAAAACCTCGATGCAGGAAAAGCAAACGCTTCTGGAGGGCAAAATACCGCCCGAACTGGATAAGCTTCAGCAGTACAATCAACAGTTGGAGAACGAATACAAGCATTTGACCGAAAGCAGGCATCGAATGTCGCAACAGCTACAGCAGCTTGAAACCGCTGTCATGCAGCTACAGAAAGTGACTGCCCAGCAGAATAAATTGCACCAGAAATATGCGTTGCTTGGTCGTCTGGCTGATGTTGCCAACGGTAAGAACCCCAACAATCTCAGCCTGCATCGTTTTGTATTGAGCGTATTGCTGGATGATGTACTTATTAGCGCCCGCCAAAGATTATTGGCCATGAGCAAGGGACGTTATCAATTGTTACGTCAGGAAGAAGTGAGTGACAGACGCAGAGGTGCCGGCTTGGATCTGGTAGTGGAAGATGCGTTTTCAGGAAAAAGCCGTCCAGTAGCCACCCTCTCTGGTGGAGAGAGTTTCATGGCAGCCCTGGCTTTGGCATTGGGATTGTCCGAGGTGGTACAGGCATATTCTGGTGGAATTCGATTGGATGCCTTGTTTATCGATGAGGGCTTTGGCAGTCTTGATCCTGAATCACTGGATCTTGCCATCAACACCTTGTTGGATTTGCAATCTGGCGGTCGCATGGTTGGTATCATATCTCATGTGCCTGAATTGAAAGAGCGTATCGATGTTCGTCTGGACATAGAGACAGATCGTTCCGGCAGTCGTGTGTCGCCGGTGCTATCCTGAAGGCCAAATCCTTTGCCGGTTTACTGGCAGTATCACCACGGAATTTATATGTGCAAACAACCTCAAACAGTCAGTTTTACCCTGCCAGGATGGGTCAGGGATTTTTCTGCCGACATACCATCTGGCATGTCTGTGGAGCAACGCATGGCAACAGTGATCGAGGCTGCACGGCAGAATGTGCTCAGACGCACCGGGGGACCTTTTGCAGCGGCGGTGTTTGAAATCAATAGCGGAAAATTGGTTGCCCTGGGCGTGAATCTGGTAACAACCCAGGGTTTATCCATGCTACATGGTGAAATGGTGGCATTGAGTCTGGCGCAGCGCGAACGCAATACCTGGAACCTGGGTGAAGATGTTGCTCATGAACTGGTAACCAGTACCGAACCCTGCGCTATGTGCCTGGGGGCTGTGTGCTGGTCGGGAGTGACACGTGTTGTCAGTGGTGCCTCGGAAGCAGATGCTCGTGCTCTTGGGTTTGATGAAGGTCCCAAGCCGGAAAACTGGCAGCTTGAATTGCAGCAACGTGATATTGAAGTGATCCCTGAAATCTTGCGCGATGATGCAGTGAAGGTGCTGCAAGCCTATCGTCAGCAAGGCGGCGTGGTGTACAACTCCAGATAACCTGAAGATGGGAGAGCATAGAGTGAATATATGACGACTGATCAATCTCCAGACATAATGAGCAGAGCCATCACCGCGCAGCAACAGGGGGCGTTGCAAGAAGCGGTCACGCTCTATCGGCAGATATTGTCTCAGAGTCCCATGCACGGGATTGCACTTCACAATCTGGGTATTGTGTTGCTGGATATGGGGCATTTTGCAGAAGGTGAAGCCTGTGTTCGTCGCGGTCTGCTGCTTGATAGGGATAATCCTGCCGTTGCTGAAAGCTATCGCAATGTGGCATTGAAACTGGCTCAGGCCGGTCATTGGGAGGTTGCTTGCAATTGGTTGCAAGAGGCATCGCTGCGTTATCCTCAAGATGAAAGCCTGCGTTCCTGGTTGCGGCGTTGCGAACCACGCAGTTATTTGGCAGCGGAAAAATACAGTCCCGTACAGAATCAGGTGTTGAAACGCTATAGTCCAAGGGAAGCCAGCGCTTACGTATTTACTATTGATATTGTCGGTAGCTGTAATTTACGTTGTCCCACCTGTCCGGTGGGTAACTACAGGTGTTACGAGCGCCCCAAAGGTTTTATGAGTGAACAGCTTTTTACTCGTATTTTGCATAAAATTGAAAAAGAACCCGTTTGTTCAGAACCGCAAATCTGGTTGTATAACTGGGGTGAACCTTTGTTGCATCCACAAATCATATCCATTGTTGATGCCACCAGCGCCAGAGGCTTACCCGTTTATCTTTCCACCAATCTCAATGTGAAAGTGGATTTTGAAGCCTTGTTGCGTGCTAAACCAAAAGATTTGAAAATATCTGTTTCCGCTTTTCAAGCAGAGAACTATGAGCGTTTGCATAGTCGCGCCAAACTGTCGTTGTTGAAGAACAATTTGTGTGCATTGGCTCAGGCGAGGGATGCCGTGGCATCGGATACTCATATCTGGGTCAGTCATCACCTTTATAAGAGTAGCTTGCAGGATCAGGAACACCTACGTCAGTTTTGTGAGGAGTTGGGATTTAACTATTATCCTATTGCTGCTTTTTACCAGCCCCTGGAGAAGTTATTGCGCATTTTGGAAGGTGAAATTGATGACAACCCTGTGTTGGCAGATTTGCTGGAACATCCTCGAAGCTATCTGCAGCGGATAGCCGACAGTAAAGATCGTGATTATGACTGTGAACTGCGTTTCAATCAGACCGTCATCAACCATGATGGCCGGGTTGCTCTATGTTGCTCTGTGTATGAAAACCAAAATATGTTGGGAGTGAATTTTCTTGACTACAGTCACGCACAGCTTGAATTGATGAAATATGAGCATCCGATGTGTGCCACTTGCCATACTGCGGGTCTGGCTTATGCCCCGCTCAAACTGCGCTGATTCTCTATCAAACGAAAAAAATGGGCTTCCAGGTTGGTGGCAAATTTCTTTGGCTTGAACAGATCGGATTCCTGCAATCGTTGACGCAATCCGGTTCGTAGTTCGTTCAATGTTTCTGGGGAGGAGGCAAGTCCTCGTGCAATGTCGATATACTCATCTGCTGTATTGGCAATATATTCTGTAAATCCAATATCCTTTAGTATTGCCGCTGTTTGTCTGGATACCGGGCGATTGAGGGGCATGGTAATGACAGGAATCCCCATATAGAGTGCTTCACAACTGGTTAGGGCGCCGCTGAACGGAAAAGGGTCGAGGGCGATATCGATATCGCTGTATTGTTTCAACATATCCCTGTGTTCACTTGATGGGCGTAATTCCAGACGTTCCAGATCAGTACCGTATTGGGAAAACCGATTGCGTGTATGCTGACAGAAGTTGGGATCACCAAAGGTTTTCCATTTTAGCACCAGACGACTGTCTGGAATGGCACTGAGCAGACGACTCCATAAACGAATGACCCCGTTGTTGAGTTTTGCTGTATTGTTGAACGAGCCAAATGTGATGGATTGGCG
>CAYXOS010000048.1:0-17910 GCA_964467115.1 uncultured Sedimenticola sp. | reverse complement strand
CGCGGTTTCCCGCTTCCTTCATTTTCAATGGCTTACAGCCATCAAAAATGGTGGCGCATCCATGTGCCACACACAGGCTGTCGAAAAACGGTGTTTTTCAACAGCCTGCTAATACCGAGTGGGCTGTAGAACGAGATGAAATGTTTGGATTCCAGGTATCAATTGAAGGTGATAGCTGGATATTGGCAACAGCTTTTAAACTTCTTCTCCCTGTCCACGCCCTTCATCTATATTCGTGTGGGCGAAGAGGTTATCGGGGGGGCTGGTATGGGATGCAAGTTCATGAACACAGCAGCGTTTGCTTACGCTTCAGTCTGTTTTTGGGGTTGAAGCAAATAGTGTCCCCCAAGGATAATCAGGAAAACAGAAAAAATAATTCTCAGGGTGTGCTCCGGTAGCCAAAGCGCAGTGCTGCTTCCCACCCATGTACCAAGAAAGCCGCCAAGTGCAAGCCCAGGTATCCAGTGTGTGCGGATGTTTTCCAAGCGCCAATTTTCCCATGTTCCTGTAGCAACAGCAGGTAGCCTGGCAGCGAGAGAACAGCCCTGGGCGAGTTGTTGCGGCATACCCAGTCCGAGTACAAACAGGGGGGCAAGAACAGGGCCTCCACTAATGCCGATTACACCTGCCACTATCCCTTCCAGAAGTCCAACTGACAACAGGAAAGGGATCTCCCATTGCTGACTGATGTTCATTGAGAAATTTCCCTCATCTCTGAAGATAACAAGAAACCCTCCCAGAATAACGACTAAACCAAATCCTTTTTTGATCATGGATGATGCCCAGTTCTCCGACCATTTTGTGGCTAGTGGTGTTACAAATAAGGAAGGCAGGGCGACCCAGACAGCAACAGGTAGATCGAGCATATTGCTTCTGCTGTACATGAAGGTTCCCATACCTGCAGTAAACAGGCTTACAGCAATTGCTGTTCCTTTCGCATGCACGGGGGACATTTTCATCCACCCCATGAGCATGGGGATAATCAATGTGCCGCCACCTAAACTGACCAATCCTCCCCCGATTCCGGCGATTGCGCCTATGGTGAAGGTCTTGATATGCAGGCTGCGGATTTTTCTTGTGTATTTGTCAGACATTAAATGACATTCTCATGGGTGGACAATGGGTAGCTGACCGTAATTTAGCTTACTGCTTTCTTTTTCTTGTGGATGTCACACAGGTGACAGAGAAATTTTGTAGATTCTTGCAAAATTCAAAGTACAAGTAATAACGTCTTATTGTAATGGTTATATTTTATAGGAGAGTGAAAAATGCAAGATTCATCGGTTGCATTTGATGGAAAAACAGGAACCTTGGCTCAGCAATTGAGCAAGCGTTTTGGTCGGTTTTCCATGATTGTGGGGTTCTTGTTGATACTGCTAGGCAGTGTAGGGATGATACTTCCTGGGCTGATGTCCTTGGAAACCAACGTCTTCATTGCCACTCTGTTGTTGATCGGAGCTGGTTTCTGGTTATCTCACGTATTTAAGTATAGTTTGAAAAATTGGTCCGACTGGCTAAAGCCGGTTTTGTTGCTGGTGACCGGAGGATTTATGTTGTTCTATCCCATGAGTGGTATTGCCGCTGTGGGTCTTTTGCTTGCTCTTTATCTTTTGCTGGATGCCTTCGGCAGCTTTTCCCTTGCATCGACTCTACGCCCGGAATCAGGTTGGGCGTGGATGATGTTCAATGGCGTAGTGTCTTTATTGTTGGCGATAATGTTTCTTGTGGGTTGGCCAGCTACATCGATGTTTTTAGTTGGTCTGTATGTGGCAATCAGTTTGTTTTTTGATGGTATCGTGTTGGTGTACATTGGTTGGACACAGCGGAACACTCCACTTTGAGTACAATCCCAATAAGATTTCCCTGGGGAAGCTTCCTTAGCTTGACTCAAGGTTCAGGCTAAGGAACCACTGCTTCTTTCATGAGTGATCATTGAATGCCTAAAACCGTCGGCTTTTGCGTTACGGATTTGGGCAACGCCCCGTTATTTCCAAGATGAATGATTTGAATTCAAAATTTCGTTTCACTTATCATTGGTCAGGGCTTTCCCAAGGCAGACAGTGCTGCCAGGGAAAAAGATTCGGTCAGTGTTGGGTGGGGGTGTATGCTGTGCCCAAGCTGTTCTAAAGTTATTCTCTGGGATACTGCCAGTGCAGCTTCTCCCATCAGGTCGCCAGCACCTTCTGTCAGTGCGTGAATACCAATGATCTGGTGGTTGTCGATTCTATAGAGTATCTTCAATAATCCCTTGGCGCGATTTGATATTTGTGCTCTGGCATCTCTTTTATAATCGTATCGAGCCACTGCATAGTCGATTCCCCTGGATTGTGCCTGTGCTTCCGTGATCCCCACCATCCCCAATTCGGGTTCACTGAAAATAACGGCACTGTTGAAGTCATCGTTGGGAAAAGAAGTAGGTAGCCCCATGAGTTGCTTTGCCAATGCAATTGCCTGCGCGGTAGCCCAATGGGCGAACATGGGTTGTCCAATAACATCACCCAAGGCAAAGATATTGCTTTCATTGGTTTGAAGGATGTCGTTGACCTGAATACCGTGACGATCTTGTTTAACCCCAGTGTTTTCCAACCCCAGGCCTTCAGTATTGGGTATACGGCCGGTTACTAACAAAACCGTGTCAGCAAAACGGTGTGCAGACTGATTGGCATTGGTTTCATATTCTACAAACACACCATTGCCCGTGCGTGATATGCGTTTGATATGGCAGTCTGTAATGATCTGGATTTGTTCTTCCGCCATCTTTTGTTGCAGATGTTCGGCTATTTCCTTATCCACGTGGGCAAGAATGCGTTTGCTGGTCTCATATAGCGTTACTTCACTGCCAAATGTATTGAATATTTGGCCTAGTTCCACTCCGATAGGCCCCCCGCCAATGATTGCGAGCCGCTCTGGCATATGATTGATTTCAAGAATCTGTGTGCTGTCCATCACACAGTGTTCTTCGATGCCTGGTATTGGCGGTCGAAAGGGCTTGGATCCTGTAGCAATGATTGCTTGCTTGAATTCAATATCCGTAGGTTCTTCAGAATGCGGTATAACGCGTGCATGGCTGTTGTCCAGGAACATGGCGCTACCCAAGGTGATATCCAGTGAGGGGCTTTGTCGCAGGCGTTGAATGGCACCCGTACTACGCAAATGCAGGATATCCTGTTTTCTCTCCTGAATGGCGCTCCAATCCAAATGAATATCTCTGGTAGGCATGCATAAACCAAAATCTGCTGCTTCGCGTAGTTCTCTCAGACGGCGTGCCGACTCCCTGAATATTTTGGAAGGGATACAGCCTTCGAACAGGCAGGTTCCTCCCAGTCCAGTGCCTTTTTCAACCAGTAACACCTGTTTGCCTGAACCTGCAAGAGCTGCTGCCAAAGGTGTTCCTCCCGGACCACCACCGATTACCAAAAAATCATATTTATCTAACATTACAACCAGTCTCCCGGGCTGTTCAATATTTCTGCAAAGTGTTCCATAAAACGAGCAGCATCGGCACCATATACCACACGGTGATCACAACTCAGAGTAAAGGTAGTTTCACCCTCTTTTTCAGCACCAATAGATAGAATAGCTGCTGCTCCCAAAGGAACGATGGCTTCAAAATTACTTACCACATCGAACATTCCCAGGTTGGACAAATAAATAGTAGCGCCTTGGTAATCCTCGGGCATCAGACGTTGTCGTACCAGCTTGCCTTTGAGTGTACGCCAGTCTTCTGCAAGTTCCCTCAGGGAGCGTTGTGCAGTATCCCTGAGTACTGGTGTGAGCAGTCCCCCAGGTACATCTGCTGCAATACCGACGTTAACTTGTTGGCGCATGGCAATACCGGCAGGCATATAGGTGGCATTGAAAAGTGGGTGTTCGACGACTGTTAAAGCCAGCACTTTTGCCAGCAGCAGGGTAAGAGAGTATTTGTTTTCTTTGGCAGTCTTGCGCAGTACTTTCAAAGAGAGGTTGGCGCTCACTCGAAAAGTTGGGGTTTTGAGCGTAGCGATCATGTTATCGGCGATCGCACGCCGCATAGGTGATAGCATTTTGTAATGCCATGGTGGACCACTGTCTAGTGCAGGTTGTACGCCCTGCAAGACAGTGGCGATAACCTGGGGTGCGTGAATGATCCCTTGTTGATCTGGAGATACGGTTTTCAAGTCTACGCCCAATTCTCGTGCCAACGCACGGGCGTAAGGTGAGATTCTTGTGTTCTTGTCACGAGTGCTAGTTGATTTATTGATTGTTTTTTTCGGGCTTTGTTCAATGGGCTCCACTGGTGTTGTTGGTTCGTCTTTTTCACTTGGTGTGGACGTTGGAATAATCTCGACACCTGAACCAGTGGTAGTCTTTTTGTCGCTGATGTAACCAATGATGCCGCCTACGGGAACATCACTTCCTGCCTTGGTGAGGGGGCCGGTTAGATAACCGTCTGCAAAAGACTCAATATCCATCACTGCCTTGTCTGATTCAGCTTCGGCAAGGATGTCGCCCTTTTTAACTGAATCGCCGGGTTGCTTCAGCCAGCTGATCAGGTGGCCGTTGGTCATGGTGTCAGAGAGCACCGGCATGGTGATTGGTTCCTTTTTCATGAGGGGGCTCCAGCTGTGAATACCTGCTTGGCAGCATCTACGATAGAAGTTGTGGTCGGTATACTCGTCGTTTCAAGAGTGCCGTTGTAAGGGGTTGGCATATTCAAGCCCGTGTGTCGTTTGGCCGGTGCATCGAGATCATAGAAGCAACGTTCTGCCAGATTGGCGGCTATCTCAGCACCGGCACCGGCAAAGCCGCAGTCTTCTTCTACAATCAGTAAGTGATGTGTCTTTTGTATTGAACGAACACAGCTATCCCAGTCTATTGGACTGAGACTGCGCAGATCGATAACTTCAGTATCGATACCTTCAGCTGACAGGCGCTCAGATGCCTTTAGTGCCAGGTTGACCATGTGTGAATAGCTGACGATGGTTAGATCCTTTCCCTTGCGTCGTACCATTGCTCGATGCATGGGTGGAGGGGCGAGATCGGTATCCAATACACCTTTGCTGAAATACAAAAGTTCGTGTTCCAGCAAAACGATGGGTTCGTTGCTACGAATTGCCTGCCGTAATTGCCACCAAGCGTCCTGAGGTGTCGCAGGAACGGCGATACGCAGCCCTGGTACGTTCATCAACGTATGTTCCAAGCGTTGAGAGTGCTGAGCTGCCAGCTGTTTAGCCACGCCTCCGGGCATACGCACTACCAGAGGCATGGGGAATTGCCCACCTGACATGAAGGGAATCTTTGCCGCCATATTAATAATGGCATCCAGAGCCAGCAGGGCAAAGTTAATGGTCATGATTTCAACCACTGGACGCATACCCACCATGGCGGCACCTACTGCCAGTCCGGTGAAGCTGCCCTCGGAAATTGGTGTATCACGTACGCGCCATTCACCGTAGCGTGCATACAAGTCTTGTGTGACACGGTAGCTTCCGCCATAGAGACCCACATCTTCTCCCAGCGTAAAGACGCTATCATCGGCCGCCATCTCTGCGTCCATTGCCATATTCAGGGCTTTCCAGATCGGTATCTCTTCAGCCATCAGACCAATACCTCCTGGGTTCGGTTGCAATACAGGGCTTGCCAGGCGGTCTGCATATTGGGTTCCAGACTATTCATGGCGAAGCGGACAGCCTCATCTACGCTGTTGGCGACTTCTTTGCGAATACGTGCCACATCCTCCATTTCAAGATAACCCTGTTGGCGCATATGCCGAGTAAGGTGAGCGATGTTGTCTTTACCCACAGCATCGAGCTGGTTCTGGGTGGGATAGTTTGGAATACTTTCTTCCAACACTACCGTGACGGGGTCTTCATCTTTGAATGCCTGTACTTCTACATTTGGCCGGTAGCTGCCGGGGTCTGACATGGAATGACCGCGAAAACGATAAGTTTCCACTTCAATGAACTGTGGTCCCGTACCTTCACGTATGCGCTGAAGAGCAGACAGGGTAGCCTGGTGTACGGCAAGCACGTCCATGCCGTTGATTTGTTCGCTGGGGATGCGATAGCCACAGGCTCGCTTGTAGACTTCTGTTACTGCTGAGTGACGATGTATCTCGGTGCCAATTTGATAACGGTTGTTTTCACAAACAAACAAAATTGGCAACTTCCATAGTGCAGCCATATTGAGAGATTCGTGAAAGGTGCCTTGATTGACAGCGCCATCGCCAAAGAAACAGATTACAGCTTCGGGCAACTCCTGCATGGCAATGCTGTAAGCGATGCCTGTTGCTACCGGGTAGGTTTCCCCAACGATGCCGTAGCCTCCCATGAATCGTCTTTCCTGATCGAATAGGTGCATGGAGCCACCTAAACCGCTACTGCAACCATCACGTTTTCCAAATAATTCTGCCATTACTTTGTTAGCAGAAACACCCCGAACCAGGGCATGCACATGCTCACGATAGGTGCTAACGATATAGTCGCTTGGTTCAGCAGCGTGAAGAACGCCCACTGCCACAGCTTCTTCCCCTGGATAGAGGTGGAGAAATCCCGCAATGTTGCCTTTCGTGTACTCCTGGGCGGCGCGCTCTTCGAAAGCGCGTGCTAGCAACATATCACGTAGCATGGTGAGCAGGGTGTCGCGTTTCATATGCAGACTCGCAAGTTTCCACTGAATATGCAGTATTATAGATTCGCGGTACATGTAAACTGTCATATGTATGACATTTGATTGAATTATTCGTATTCCCTAAGAATTATTCGGATCCAATGCTCTTTGGTTGCAAACCCTTGTATGATGATTGCCTCAGCTTATCCAATCCGTTGAATAGAAGATGCCCATGTATCTACTGAATAGTCGATTCTGAGAAATGATGACAGTACTCTGTGGTCTTGTTCAGGAGTAAGATGCCTTTGATTTTTCTTTCAGGATATTGCAGTGGAGAATGACGCCTATAGTTTATTGATGAATTCCTTTGTGCTGGGGTATTGGGGAGGCTTTGGCATTGTCCTGCTGTTGATGCTGGAGTCTTTGCCCGTTATCGGTCTCTTTATGCCAGGAGTTGTTCTGATGGTGGCGTTGGGAACCCTGAGCGGTACTCTGCATTTATCTTTTGCAGATTGTGTACTGTATTCCATCATTGGTGCTTTGCTTGGGGATAGCATTGGCTACTGGCTTGGCTATCTCGGTATCGGGCATCGTTTTCTTCAACTGCATAGTAAGCGAAGCCGAAACAGTCATGCTATGGCGGAACAATTGTTGAAACGTTATGGAAGGCTGGTGGTTTTTGTTGGACGTTTTGTGTGGTTTTTTCATCCTGCTGTTCCTTTTATAGCAGGTGTAGGAAGAATACGTCCAGGCTGGTTTTATCTGGCAGATATACCTGCAGTGATTATTTGGGTGATTGTCTATGCGGGGATAGGGCATTGGGCGAGTGGAATGGCGCGTGAGCGTGGAATGGAGTTCATGTTGATTCTGGGCGTTCTATTTGTATTGTTTGGGTTGATGTTACTGCTGAGATATATCAGGAAAAAGCAGTCTAAAAACATCAAGTAGCAACAGAATCCACGTTGATTCGAGTTTACGAAATGCCCCATAGCTCCACCTTGTACTTGAGTATTTCAATTACGAATCTATTTCGTCCAGAATAAATCAGCGTTTCCCTGGGGTTTATTCAGTGCCTTTTCAAGATTCCCAGAGTATATGGTTTTCTTCCAGGGGTATGCTGGCATGGGGGTGATAGGGGGTCACTCGTAGGCTGTAGTCGCTGATGGGGCGTTGTATTGGGATAACGCTGAGGTAACTATAGCCGTTGACGGCACCATCCAGTGCTTCTGTACGTTCCATAGGGTAGTGTTCCGGGGGGTGTTGTTCTGTGGGGTCGGCGTAGACTTCTACCAATATATGCTCTGGGGGAATATCGTCCAGGTAAACCTGAGCCTCAAATACGTGATGTTTGTCGGTACTGCGCCGTTCCACTGGTCCAAAATGAATTTTGCTCCAATGTTTTTGGATGAACTGCCGCCAAGTGTTGATTTCTGACGCTACTCTGGCTTTGTCAGTGCTACGTTCACGCAAAGCAACTGCCATGGGCAGATAATAGCTTTCGGTGTATTCACGCAGCATGCGGTTGGTAGAGAAAATCGGGGTCAATCGTGCCATGCTGGTTCGCATCATGGATACCCACCCTTTGGGTATGCCCGTGTGTTCTCGGCGGTAAAATAGGGGGAGAATTTCCTGTTCCAGCAGGTTGTAGAGGGTATTGGCATCGACAATGTCAGTGGCAAGATCATCGCTATGTTGAGCACCGTCTCCCAGTGCCCAGCCTACGTCTGCTGACCAGGCTTCTGCCCACCAGCCATCAAGTTCCGAGATATTCAGGCCGCCGTTCACCAGCACTTTCATGCCGCTGGTGCCACAGGCTTCCCAGGGGCGGCGAGGGGTGTTGATCCACAAATCCACCCCTTGTACCAGTTGTTCGGCTACCAGCAGATCATAGTCTGGAATGAAAAAGACCTTGTGTTGCAGGTTGTTCTCCCGGATAAAATAAATCCATTCCTGAAGCATGCGTTGACCGGAATGATCCTGTGGGTGAGCCTTGCCCGAAATTACCAGTTGCACGGGGCGTCGTGTGTTGGTGAGAAGTCGGATCAAGCGTTCTGAATCATGTAACAGCAGATTGGGGCGCTTGTAAGTGGCGAAACGACGAGCAAAACCCAAAGTGAGAGTATTGGGGTCGAGTTCAGGGAGAGAGTTACTATCGTTTCTCAAGCAGGTTGGACATTGTTTCAGCCAGTCTACGAGCTGTTGTCTGTTGTGGGTACGCATCTCCCAAAGTTCTGCATCTTTTACCTGGTGTATGGCATTTTCTATATCAGAGAGTCCGCCACGCCAGCGGTCTTTGCCGCAGACTCTGGTCCACAGATCATCTGATTCATGGGAGTCCCAGGTTGAGGTATGGACGCCGTTGGTGACATGACTCACCGGTACTTCCACCAAAGGCCAGCGAGGGAAGAGGGGGGAGAACAATTGGCGGGATACAGCTCCGTGCAGACGGCTTACTCCGTTTATTTTCCCACTACCATGCAGTGCCAGCCAGGCCATTTGGAAAGGTGACTCTTCTGAGCTGCCAGGTGCATGCCCCAGGTGCAGCAAGGTATCAAAAGAAATTTCTAGTGATTCTGCCAGTGGTGATAGATACCGTTCTACCAGAGCAGGGGAGAAGCGGTCGAATCCGGCTTCTACTGGTGTGTGAGTAGTAAACAGGTTTCCAACACGGGTAGCGGTGAGGGCAATGGCAAAACTGGTGGAGTGTTGTTCCATGAACTGGTGTGCGCGAGCCAGCACCACCAGGGCAGCGTGACCTTCATTGAGATGGCAGATCTCGGGCTCCATACCCAGTGCCTGTAATGCGGCATACCCACCCAGACCAAGAACCATTTCTTGTTGCAGGCGTATCTCATGGCCACTGCTGTAGAGTTCGGAAGTAATGCCCCGGTCGGCGGGGCTGTTCAGGGGATGGTTGCTGTCCAGGAGATAGAGTTTCACTCGTCCAAGCCTGACTTCCCATACCCGTAGCAATAGCTGGCGACCGGGGAAGGACAGGCTTACTTGCAACCATTCTCCAGAACTGTCACGGGCTGGGCATACCGGCATCTGGGTAGGATCATTGTATGGATAGAAGGCGATCTGATGGCCGTCGTCATCCAGTCCCTGACGAAAATATCCTTGCTGGTAGAGCAGACCAATTCCGACCAGAGGCAAGCCCAGTTCACTGGCTGTTTTCAAATGATCTCCTGCCAGCACTCCCAATCCCCCTGAATAAATGGGTAGTGCTTCGCTCAGACCAAATTCCATACTGAAATAGGCTACGGAAGCCAATTCCCGAGGGTAGTCCTGCTCCTGGAACCAGCCCGGTTGATTGGCGGCATGTTGTTGCTCCTGGGACAAGGTGTCGAGGAGTCGAAGAAAAGTCTTATCGGAGGCAAGTTGTGCCAGATGTTCCCTGCCTACCATTTGTAACATCAGCCAGGGATTGCGGGTACGTTGCCACAGTTTGGCATCAATTTGTTGCCAAAGCTTGTCGGCAACATGGCTCCAGGACCAGCGTAGATCCAGTGCCAGTTGCTGCAATGCCTCCAGTTCTGCTGGGAGGTCAGGGCGTAAAATATCATATGAGGTCTTCATTCTTCGGTGTTTCCCTGCCAATGCCACTCTTGAATTTCTGGCATGTCTTCGCCATGGCTGGTGATGTACTGGCGGTGTTCTACTAGCTTGTCATGCATGGTCTGGTGAATGTGTCCTGCACGGTTATGCAGCTCGGGAACTCGATCAGCTGCGTCCATCACCAGGTGGAAGCGATCGAGTTGGTTGAGTACCACCATGTCGAAGGGGGTGGTGGTAGTGCCTTCTTCTTTGTAACCACGTACATGAAGTCGATGCTGGATAGCACGTCGATAGGTGAGGCGATGAATCAGCCAGGGATAGCCATGAAAAGCGAATATAACGGGAATGTCATCGCCGAAGAGTGCGTTGAACTCTCGATCCTGCAGACCGTGAGGGTGTTCTTCGTGGGGCTGTAGTGTCATCAGATCCACCACATTCAACACCCGGATGCGAAGTTCTGGTGCCAACTGACGAAGGATCTCGACAGCGGCGAGAGCTTCTATGCTGGGGACGTCTCCACAACAGGCCATAATCATGTGTGGCGCGGCGTCCTGGTCATTGCTGGCCCATTCCCAGATGCCGATACCTGCAGAGCAATGTTTGATGGCGGCGTCCATATCCAACCACTGTGGTTCAGGTTGCTTGCCTGCCACGATGACATTAACCAAGTTGCGTGAGTTGAGACATTCATGAGCAACATACAACAAGCAGTTGGCATCTGGTGGAAGGTAGATGCGCACAATATCTGATTTTTTGTTTACAACATGGTCGATGAAACCGGGGTCTTGATGGGAAAATCCATTGTGATCCTGACGCCAGACATGGGACGTGAGTAGTATGTTCAAAGAGGCGATAGGGGCTCGCCAGGGAATTTCATTGCATACTTTTAGCCACTTTGCATGTTGATTGAACATGGAATCGACGATATGAATAAAGGCTTCGTAGCAAGAAAAAATACCGTGACGACCCGTAAGGAGATAACCTTCCAACCATCCCTGACATGTGTGTTCCGAGAGGATTTCCATGACCCGGCCCTCAGCAGCCAGATGATCGTCGTAGTCTAAAGTATCAGCCATCCAGGCTCTGTCAGTAACGTCGAACAGGGCAGAGAGACGGTTGGAAGCTGTTTCATCTGGCCCCATCACACGGAAATTGGCTGCTTCGAGATTGAGCTTCATTACATCACGCAGATATTCGCCGAGGCGGCGGGTAGCTTCTCCCAATATGCTTCCATGAACATCAACCGCTGTTGCATAATCCCTGTAGTCAGGTAGGTTCAGGGGATGGAGTAACAAGCCGCCATTGGCATGGGGATTGGCTCCCATGCGTCGATTTCCCGTGGGTGCCAGGGCAGCGATATCAGGTCGCAGTTTTCCGCCTTGGTCGAATAGTTCTTCGGGATGATAACTTTTCATCCATGCTTCCAGAATTTTCAGATGTTTCGGGGTAGTAGCGTCAGGTATGGGAACTTGATGTGCCCGCCAGAAGCCTTCAACCTTGAGTCCGTCTACTGATTTTGGCCCCGTCCAGCCTTTGGGGGTGCGCAGAATGATCATGGGCCAGGTGGGCAGGTGTTGATTCCCATATTTCCTAGCCTGTTGCTGTATCTCCTTGATGTCTGCCAATGCGCTGTCTAAGGTTGATGCCAGTTGTTGATGCACCTTGCTGGGGTCATCACCGGCTACGATGTAAGGCTTGTATCCGTAACCGGAAAACAGCTGCAATAGCTGTTCTTCATCGATACGTGCCAGTATGGTTGGATTGGCAATCTTGTAGCCGTTCAGGTGCAACACAGGTAGTACGGCACCATCCCTTGTGGGGTTGAGGAATTTGTTGGAATGCCAAGCGGTTGCAAGAGGCCCAGTTTCTGCTTCGCCATCGCCTACTACACAGAGAGCGAGTAGGTCAGGATTGTCTAATACGGCACCGAAAGCGTGGGAGAGAGAGTAGCCTAATTCTCCTCCTTCGTTTATTGAACCGGGGGTTTCTGGCGCGCAATGGCTGGGGATTCCGCCAGGAAAGGAGAATTGCTGAAACAGGCGTTTCATGCCAGCCTCGTCTGTGGATATATTGGGGTACAGCTCGCTGTAGCTACCTTCCATCCAGGTACTAGCCACTAGCGCTGGTCCGCCATGTCCCGGGCCAGTGATAAATATGGCATTCAAATCATACTTGCGAATTACTCTGTTCATGTGGGCATAGAGCAAATTCAGACCAGGTGTGGTTCCCCAGTGACCAAGTCTGCGGGGTTTGATATGTTTCGTCTGCAGAGGCTCTTTCAGCAGGGGATTGTCGAGGAGAAAAATCTGTCCTGCAGAAATATAATTGGCGGCACGCCACCAGGCGTGGATAAGTTCTAGTTCATCTTGGGAAAGGGCTTGTGGCGTTGCTGTTGTCATGATCTCTCCAGTACTACTTGTCATGTGACTTGGATTTGGGGGGCAGAATGATGTAAAAACCCCTTATACAATCGTCCTTAGTGTATGTTGGGCTACCATCAGTTCTTCATTTGTGGGTATGACCCAAACAGAAGGAGTACTGTTTACGGGGCTGATTTGTCCATGTCCTTTTAGGTTGGCGTCTTCATCCAATTGCAGACCCAACCAGGCACCTTGTTTGCATAGCTGTTGACGAATGTAGGCTGAGTTCTCACCAATGCCAGCGGTAAAGATCAGAGCATCCAACCCCCCGAGCACAGCAGTCAGGGAACCGATAGCGCGATGAGTATGGTGGATGAAGTATGCTACAGCCAGTTGGGCCGCGGGGGATGAGTTTTCTGATAGCTGGCTTAAGTCACCACTGATGCGGGATAATCCGAGCATTCCTGATTCAAAGTTGAGTCCCTGTTCGATTGCTTTGTCGGATACTCCATGTCGACGCAGATAGAGTAGGGTGCTGGGATCAAGTTGACCCGGTCGAGTTGCCATGGGGATGCCATCGAGTGGAGTAAAACTCATGGTTGTAGCAACGCTTTGGCGGTTGTGCATGGCGCAAAGACTGGCACCACTTCCCAGGTGAGCAACGATGATACGCATGTCAGCTGTGTCACCTAAATAATCAGGCAATACTCCGGCAATATATTCGTAGGACAAACCATGAAAACCGTAACGGCGTACGCCTAAGTCACGCCAGCGTTGAGGAATGGCAAACTGTTTTTCCACCTCTGGCATGTGTTGGTGAAAGGCGGTGTCGAAACAGGCAACTTGGGGGAGATTGGGGTGCATTTCCCAAATTGTATATACAGCTGCCAAGTTGTGAGGCATGTGCAAAGGTGCCAGATCGCTAATGGATTCAAGCTGATGCACAAGGTCTCTAGTGAGGGTTTGGGGCGAGTAAAACAGGTTGCCACCATGAACCATACGATGCCCGACAGCGACAATACGGGGTTTCAAGGGATGCTGTTCCAGCCATAGCAACACTTGGTGAAGCGCTTGCTCTGGAGAATGAGCCTCAATATTCCAACTGCTGCTGCCTTCACCGGGGCTGGTGAGTATGTCGAATACGGCATTTTCTCCGATGTTTCTTATCACGCCCTTAAAACAAGCGTCAGTTAATGGTGTGGTTGTCTCGTACAGAGAAAATTTGAGACTGGAAGAGCCACTGTTTATGGTCAATATTAGTTCGGAGTTCATGGGCTTACTTCGAGCAGAAATCTTGGATGGCAGGTGAATGAGCGGCCAATGAGATTTTCATATTTTGCTGCCGCTGATTACAGATGTATTGCATCGTTGTGGTGACAAATTTCATGCGCTCTCTTTGGATCATAATTTGGACAAGTTATCTGGTTTTTGCATTGTGCAACAGCACCGCCAGTGCAGCTGCCACCAGACGTGCTGTGGGAGGATCCGAGCGTGATGGCAGCATGATGGGGACTTTTGCTCCTATCACAATGCCTGCCAGGGTGGCTCCGGCCAGATATTCCAGGTTTTTAGCAAGAATGTTAGCGGCATTGAGATCGGGTGCCAGCAGGATATCCACATTACCGGAAACCGGACTGTGTATGCGCTTTATGCGTGCGGCTTCGGCAGAGATGGCATTGTCAAAAGCCAGGGGACCATCTACCTCACCACCCCGTATCTGCCCTCGATCCGCCATCTTGCTCAAACAAGCTGCATCAATGGTTGATACGATACCGGGTTTGACCACTTCTACTGCGGAAAGTGCCGCCACCTTTGGCCTTTCTATGCCGAGTAGTAGTGCAAGGTCTATGGCATTTTGCACAATGGCTGCTTTGGTAATGAGATCCGGGGATATGTTTATGGCCGCGTCTGTGATGCATAGTAGTTTGTGGTAGCTAGCCATTTCAGCAACAAATACATGGCTGACCCGTTGCTCAGTACGGAGTTTTCGTACCACGGGATGAAGTAATACATCCGTATGGATCCAACCCTTGGCAAGAGCATCTGCTTTTCCTTGTAACACCAGTTCCACTCCTGTCTCTGCCGCGATTTTGTCAGATTGCACGGGGATCAATGGTTCTGTGATAGGTGATAGCCCCAGCTTGTCAGCGGCAGTGTGAATACGATCTGGATCGCCAATAAGAATCGGCTCAAGCAGACCTATATCCCTGGCTTCCATTATCCCTTGCAAGACATGGATCTCTCCCGCATCAACCACTGCCACGGTAAGGGGGGGAAGACCTTTAGCAAGTTCAAGTAAGTTATTGAGTTTTTGTCCTGGCTTGTTTTGCATTGAATGACTCCTCCAGTATCCGATTCAGGAACTACAGCATGGTTGAACATTGCTGGAATTCAGATTCAAGAATGCTTTGTGATCTCTTACCAACAAGGTTGCCGGAAGAGACAGACAATTTCCCGGACTCCAGGAGATAATTGTATTGAGTACTTTACCGATCACAGTTGAAAGGAAAGCAAAATAACCAAGCCTTCGAGAATCAGACGTGAAGTTCCTGGCATATCTGGTCTGTGATCGACACCCTTGTCTGCAAGCTTATTTACCCAAGCTGTTAACCAGGTGATATCCTGCTGCTGGTAGAAAATGGTCATTGCTTCAAAGTTCAAATACAGGCTGCGCAGATCGAAGTTGGCGCTGCCGCATAGTGCTATGCGTTTGTCTATGATGAGTGCTTTTGCGTGATTCATTATTTTCGGCAATAGCAGTATCTGAACTCCTGCTTTGCTAAGTTCTCTAAGATAGCGGTTCCGAGCAATATCAGTAAGGAGGTGATTGGATTTCTCGGGGAGAATGAGTTGCACTGAGACCCCGCGTCTGGCAGCGAGGCAAAGTCCCTCGGTCAGGGGTTCGTCCGGAATAAAATAGGGGGTTACGATGGTGATCTTTTCCGTCGCTTTGAAGCAGGCTGCCAGTAACAAGGCTTGTAGCGGATCATTTGGCACGTCAGGCCCAGAAGGAAGCATGCGCGTGCGTGAATTCCCCTTCAATGTTGGGAACTTGGCAGGGTAGGGAACCGATTTTTCTCCTCCGGCGAATAGCCAGTCTTCATCGAAGAGTTGTTGATAGGGGGCTGTCCCCGGACCTTGCAAATCGAAACTGAGATCCAGCCAAGGTTGTCCGTATTCTCCCTTGGAATCAAAATACTCCTGTGCCAGATTTCTGCCTCCGGTCCAAACATGCTGGCCGTCAGCTATAATCAATTTTCGGTGATTGCGTAGGTTGGTGCGGCCCTTGAATGGTCGATGGAAGACGGGGATAAACCAGAGCACCTGTACCCCGTTGTTCAGCAATTCGTTTACTTGATGACGAGGTAGTAGGAAGGAGCCAACGCCATCGAGTAACAAGCGCACCTGTACCCCTTTTTGGGCTTTTAGAGCCAGTTTTTTACAGACTTTTTTTCCAATATTGTCATTTGCAAGAATAAAAATGGCGATATCCAATCGTTCTGTTGCCGAGTCCATGGTGTCCCACATCGCTGCCAGAGCAGTTTCCCCATCGCCATGGAAAGACACCATGTTTCCATCGACAGCCTCCGGTAAACCATAAGAATCGAGCAATCGGTCGAGATCTGGAACCGTGGAATTTGGATCTGAGGCTGTGTTACCTGTATAGAGTGCTGTTTTGTCTGGGAACTTGAGTTTTCTTACTCCGATGGCAAGATAAATAGGAATCGCAATATATGGAAGCGAGACAATAAACAGTAACCAGGCAAGGGAAGCGGATGGAGGTCGTCGATCGCGCAGGATCTGGGTAATAAGAAACAGGGTCAGGATCACACCAAGAGTAATAAACAGGTGATAGAGAATAAAATCAATCATCCTGAATCTCTTTCATGGCAGACAAATCAACAATGCAACAGTTTTGGCACATTCATCTCATGCCTGTAATTGTTGTTCCAGGCTTTCTGCTTCCTGCTTGAGTTTCTCCAGATCGTCAACAATGAGTCGGCGGTTTTCGACGTGAACTATGCCGTCTTTTTTCATGGCTTGTAGGTGTTTATTTACGACCTGTCTGGCAGCCCCCACCATTTGTGCAAGTGTTTCATTGGATAAGCCGTTCAGTAGACTTACTTCGATACCTGCATCTTCTGCTGGAACGCGGTTTGAATCCACATATCGTAGTATCATTCTTGCCAGTCGGGTGTGGGTGTCGTACAAGCCCAGATCTGTAGCCAACGCTTCCCGGCTACGAATTCGTTTGCCCAGATAAGGTAAAAAGCCATTGTTGAAATCGGGATGTTCTTTGATCCAATTTCGTACTTCTCCAATAGGAGCAGAAAGTAATTTCAGGTCATCCAATGCAGCAGGCGTGATGTCATGCTGTTGTCCGTCCAACAGCGTCAACACATCAAACATATCACCTTCCCTCAAGACGGACATTGTGATCTGCTTGCCGCTACCCGGATGAATCCGGGTAAGTTGCATGCGCCCTTCGAGGATGACATAGAAACGACGTAGGGTAATGTCACTGTTGTGAATGGAGCCTTGGTTCCATGACTCGAAACGAAAATGAGACAACATGTCATCCAGAATGGCATCAGACAGTCCCCGAAAAAGTTCTGCCCTGGCCAGACGTGCACGGTAAGTGTTGTAGAGAGGTAAGCTGGTCTTCATTATTGTGGAGACATGCGGTCGGGGAGGGGATAGAAAGTATAGCCCCCTGGGAACAGGGTTGAAAGTCGGATGTAAGCCCCAGATACCGTCTATCTGGGTAACAAATTTTCGGGTAGCTGGCGTATAGGTATGTTCCAACGACAGTTGTTTTCATGGCGAGTTGAGGTGCAGTGCGGTATCGGCATGGGAGTTTTTTTCCAGATGGCTGCAGGCTTTCTCTACTTGTTCATAGTTTCCGCTCACCACAACCAGAAATGAACCCCCATGAATCAGGCATTGATAGCAATAAATATTACTTTCCTGAACACCAAGCAAGAGAAGATCCTCATGCAATGAGGAAAGACCTGCTGTTCCTACCTTTCCTTGCTGGATGTTATTGCCAATCAATGAAACAACATCACTACCCATGTTTAAGGATTGCAATTCAGCAACGGCTGATGTTGCCAGGGCATGATCAGTAAAAATTGCGACGCAACAGCTGGATTTTTTCATGTTGTCTACACAAGAAATGGAAAACATACCGTGTTTCTGAGTGTAGACAGATATTTATCCCCACTTTGTCATATGGATGACAGTGAGGGGTAATTAGGGAAGCTCTGATCTATTCTGTGCGAAGAAAATTGAACCTGAAATGTTCGAGGACAAGGTGGAGTTCGCGGCTAATACCCTCACCTACATCCGTGTAGGCGACGAAGTTATCGGGCATTTCAGGTGCGATATGTGCGTTCATGATTAG
>CAYXOS010000047.1:0-17925 GCA_964467115.1 uncultured Sedimenticola sp. | reverse complement strand
GCCGACCTGCAGCAACAGAAAGACCTACTGGCTGAACTCAAAACAGGCAAATTTCATCACACGCCAACCGCATGGGATAAACGCAATGCAGAGCTGTCTGCCAGCCGTTTTATCCATGCAAGCAATCAATATCAATTGAAGCTTCAGAAAGCCCGGTATCGTAACCAGATGATCGACAAAATTGGTACCTTGTCGAAAAAAATGATTGACCAGGATGACCTTGGGGTACGGGACTGGGCGATGCGCCAAAGAACAGCGGCATTAAAAGCAGGAGATGATAAAAAACTGGCTGAAATCTATACCGCATTACAAAAGAAGTACCGCCAGAATCTCGAACAAGGAAAGGTGGATGCAGATCAGGATGTTGCCGCCTGGGATGATTACATCAAAGCCGCCGAGTATGTGAAAGACAAAACCGACACCGCTTTCATGATTGCTTCCATTGTTCAATCGGGTGGAAGCATGTATCTGTATGCTGGTTATACAGGATTGACCAATGGCATCAGTGATGGCATTGCATCGGGTATCGGGCATGCGGTGAAAAACCTGAATATGGCAACCATGGTTGTCGTTAGTGCCTATGATGGCTATAACACTATTGATCCCAAAACAGGCAAGAAAGAAGGCTTCAAGGGTGCCGCCAAGAATGTTGGCATTACGCTGGCAATTTTAGGGGTTTGCCATGCGGGGATAAAGGCCGTAACCAAAACCACCTCTGTGGCAGCCAATGCTTATAAAAAATATGCGTTTGAAGGCGCATTGACGGCGCAAGAGCGGGAAATGTCCTTGACCATGGTGCATCGATACGAACAAAAGCTGGCAAAACTGGAACAAGTGGTTCAGCGTGGTGAATTATCTGCGTCAAAGGAACAGGTGAAGCTGTTAGAGAAAGAAACCGCAAAACTCATGGCAAACCCTCATGCCAAGAACTTCCTGAAATACCAGGGGGCAGAAGCAACCCAGCGCATGTACATCCGGTTTGAAAAACGCATACGCCGCCGGGTTGAACGGCGTTTTCAAAAAGCCATGCAGGAAAAAGGCTGGAGTTCATTCAAATTGAAGGAATTTCGCAATGCCTCATCAGGGGATTCGGTGGGTATGGATTGGGATTTCGGCTTGATCGAAGATAATCTGGAAACCAAGCTGATCAACGGAAAACGGGTAAAAGTGCTGTATAAAAACGGCAAGCCCATGACCATCAAACAGTTCCAGGAAGAAGGAACCAAAGAATTCAATAGAGCCTACTTCAAAGAAACCGGCTATACAGCCGAAGGCTCCTTTGCCAACTTGACCACCAGTGCCCACGAAGAATCATTCAAGGATCTCGCTATCTTGCAAGATGCTTCCAATGCCTCCAAGGAACACGCCGCAGAAACCGCCAAAACCGTCAGATTCAAAGCGGAGCACATGCTCAAAAAACACAGCCCCGGTTTTGTTACCGAAGTGGGCAAACTGATTGAAGCCAGCCGGGGCATGGCAAAAGAAATCAGAACCAAACTCATCCCCAATCTTCGGCAATCGACCAACAAGTTATATTTGAATGACCGCATCGCCTATATGCAGCAATTGCAAGAGGTGCTGCAGGCCTTTGGTGAAAACCGCATGGATGCGGTCTCCGCTGAGCGAGCCGTGCGCAATTTGACCGGCAAGTCGCTGACAGATCTGCCCAAATACATCAGCCAGTCTTTGGAGAAAGCAATTCTGGCGAAATAACTCCCCTGGCTTGGAGTCTGTAGCCGAGTAAAGTTTTATTTCCCGCGCCCTTGATTTGAGGTCTACTCCTCGGGCTACAGATCAAAGCTCTGTTCCTGGCTGAACAGGAGAAGTAGCGCCTTGATTCCCGGCTTTTTCCCCTTTATACCAGGAAAGCTTTTCATGTAATTGCACCACCTCACCCACAATAATCAACGTAGGTGGCTTGGGCTTTTCCCGTTCCACAATATCCAGGATATTATTCAGCTTTCCCGTGAATACGCGCTGCATATGGGTAGTTCCCTGTTGTACCAGGGCAATGGGCATTTCTTCAGATACACCGTGTTCCATGAGTTTTTCGATGATGACGGGCAAGCCCATCAACCCCATATAAAAGACAATGGTTTGATGGGGCTGGGACAACTGGTGCCAATTCAGGTTCATGGTGTTGTCTTTCAGATGTCCGGTGACGAAAGTGACTGATTGGGCATAGTCACGATGAGTCAGGGGAATGCCTGAATAGGTGGCACAGCCCGAAGCGGCGGTAATACCAGGGATAACCTGAAAAGGTACACCTTGCTCCGCCAGGGTATCGATTTCTTCACCGCCACGACCAAAAATGAACGGGTCGCCGCCTTTGAGGCGAACGACACGATTCCCTTCCTTTGCTAATTTTGCCAGTAACTCATTGATTTCTTCCTGACGCATGGCATGGCGGTCGCGCTCTTTGCCAACATAGATGCGTTTTGCTTCACGGCGTACCATTTCCAGTACGGGTTTTGCCACCAGACGGTCATAAACCACTACATCTGCCTGTTGCATCAAGCGTAGGGCGCGGAAAGTGAGTAGATCCGGGTCGCCAGGACCGCCCCCCACCAGATAGACCTCACCCATGCCGCTGTTGGGTGAAAACTCCTGTAGTTCTTTCTCCAGCACCGCCTCGGCTTCTTCCATATGTCCGGAAAATACGCGTTCGGCAACACTGCCTTGCAGGATGCGATCCCAGAAACGACGACGATCATCCAGACTGGCAAAGGCGTTTTTTACTTTGTCGCGATAGCGTGCAGTCAATTCACCCAAGCGGCCATAGCCGGCAGGAATCAAAGACTCCAGACGGGCTCTGATCAAACGAGCCAGCACAGGTGAAGCGCCGCCGGTAGAAACCGCAGCAATAACCGGAGAACGGTCGATGATGGAAGGCATGATGAAATTGCCTGCATCAGAATTGTCTACCACATTGACCGGAATATTGAGTGCCTTGGCTTTTTCAGCGATTTCCTGATTGGCAGTAGCGCTATCCGTGGCAGCGATAATCAATGCATAGCCTTCCAGGGAAATATCGGCATGTGAGTTGTGGAGATGCTTGATATCGCCCCTATTGGCAAGATCCTGGAGTTCCTGGCATAACTCCGGTGAGATCACGGTAATTTGCCCACCAGCAGCGTTTAGAAGACCAACCTTGCGAGCAGCGACGTCACCACCACCGATAACGGCGCAGGGCTTGGATTGGATATTGAGAAAAATAGGCAGAAAATCCATGGCAAATTAACCGTTTATCTATAGCGAATCAAGGGGACTCTGGAAAGAAGGGAGTTTAACATAAGCAATTGTTTCACATTGAATAAACCATGATGTTTATAGTGTATAAAATGTACATTCATTGCTTGTATGAGGATATTATAATATACTACTCTGATTCAAGTTGCTATCGACCTGGTTCGAGGTAAGAATGCAAGTTAAAGAGATCGACTCGTCCGAGCTGAAAAAACGGCTGGATGCAGGCGAGGATATTGTATTGTTGGATATTCGTAGTGATGGAGAAGTTCATCAAGGTGTATTGCCAAAGGCAGAACATCTGGCAATGCATCTGATTCCCCTGAAATTGCAGGATCTTCCTAAAGACAAAGACATCATCTTGTATTGCCGTAGCGGAGCACGTTCATATCACGCCTGTGCTTTTCTGGCACAACAGGGGGTGGAAAATGCTTACAACCTACGGGGTGGCATTATTGATTGGGCACGAAACGGGTATGAAATTACCACCTTGTGACCGTATTATTTTTATCTGGTGCTTGCCTTTCTCGCAGAGTTAGAATATAAGAAAGCACTGTTATTTAAACCCACAAACACTGGAGAATTCCCATGGCTGATTTTGATGATGAACTGGACGCAAGCGGACTGAACTGCCCACTGCCTATTTTGCGTGCCAAAAAAGCGCTGGCTGCTCTGGACTCAGGTAAAGTACTGCACATCATTGCTACTGACCCTGGTTCTGTAAAGGACTTTGAAGCCTTTTCCAAGCAAACCGGTAACGAGTTGATGGAATCCAAAGAAGAAGGCGGCAAGTTCCATTTCCTGATCAAAAAGGCCTGATTGCCTATTGATTTCTGATACTGCGTGATTACGCAGGGGAGAAAAACAATGGAACAGAAAAAACTGGCGATTATCGCCACCAAGGGAAGCCTGGATTGGGGCTACCCTCCGTTTATTCTTGGTTCTACAGCCGCCGCTCTTGGCTATGACGTAGAAATCTTTTTTACTTTCTATGGCTTGCAACTGCTGAAGAAAGATTTGGATCACCTGCGTGTAACACCGCTGGGTAACCCTGGTATGCCCATGCCTGGTGGTATGGAAAAGTGGATGCCTGTTATGGTTACTGCATTGCCAGGAATGGAAGCGATGATGACTTCCATGATGAAAAAGCAGATGGCTGCCAAAGGTGTCGCCAGTCTCACCGAATTGCGTGAGCTGAGTCAGGAAGCAGAAGTTCGCTTTATTGCCTGTAACATGACTGTGGAGTTGTTCGATATGGAACCCTCTGAGTTTATCGATGGCATTGAGTTGGCGGGTGCTGCACGTTTCTTTGAGTTTGCTGGAGATGCTGATATCTGCATGTACATGTAACTCATTGATAATGAATAAAAAAGCCGCCATATGGCGGCTTTTTTTATGCGCTCCCCGCAAGCAATGAGCCTGCAGGGAGTCAGCGACTTTAGAACTTGTAATTCAATTGTGCACTGAATATGTTCACATCAGCTTCATAAGTACCGATCAATTGATGGCCGGTGCTGTGATCGAGGGCATCCAGGTCTGTATCCTCGACGAACAAATGCGAATACCCGGCATCCATACTCAAACTGTCTGAAATACGGTATCCCACGCCAACGGCGATCCATTTGCGATCATTTCCTGGAATGCGAGGTGTGCGGTCTGCTGTTGAGCTGATGGGTGTTTCATCATAAGCAGCACCAATGCGGAAGGTCCAGGTGTTGTTGGGAGAATAAATGGCGCCCAGAGAGTAGCGCATGTTGTTGTCCCAGTTTTCTGGTTGTACGGTATCCGGCTGTGATGGGTTGTCATATTGAATACGCAATTCGTCAAAGCGGCTCCATTTTGTCCATGAAGCATCTGCCAAAATTGCCCACTGCTCAGAGAATGCGTGGTACAAACTGATGGATGCGGTTTCAGGTAAATCCACATCGGCAGCTGCGCCAGTATCACTAAACACAGGAAGCCCCATATTCAGTATGGCCTGGAAATTGGAAGGAACGCGGAACGTTGCATCGCCTTCCAGGTTTTGGGAAATGTTGGAGCGATAAGCCAGACCAATACGGGTGTGATCAGTAATATGAATCATAGCACCGAGGTTAAAGCCAAAACTCCAGTCGGAGCCTTTGATTTTTGCATAGCCATCTGACTGTAGAGGTAATACGTTTGCGCCGGAGCAAGTGCCGGGAGGCAGGAATCCTTTGCCTTCCAAGCCGAAGCAAACACTACCAAAATCGACCTTATTCGACAGGGTGGCGCGAATATATTGTGCGCTGATGCCTGCCCCCAATGACAATTTGTCATTGACCTTGTAGGCAATGCTGGGGTTGATGTTGATGGTCTGGATTTCTGAAGAAACAGCGTGGTAGCGACCGACCCAGTCCTTGTCATACTCTGTGGAAAGACCGAAGGGGGCGTTTATGCCAACGCCGGCAAACAGTTTATCGTTGATTTGGGAAGAGAAATAAAGATTGGGTACGAGTGCTGTTACACCACCATTGTCATTGCTTCCTCCCAATGAGCCTGCAACAGGTGTGCCACCCGTCAACAGTGGGTTGACATAAGAACCACGGTTGTTGAAGTCTGCGCTGGGAACAATCACGTGTCCAGCCATTACCATTTGAGTGCCTTCCAAATTGGTCATGCCGGCGGGATTGAAGTAGATAGTGGAAGCGTCTTCAGCGACGGCAGCCGCGCCAGCAAAGGCATTACCCATGCCGCTTGCGCTTTGCTCGATAATGGCAAAGCCAGCAGATTGTGCGTTGAAGGCACTGCCAGCGAGCAAGCTGGCAATGAGCAAGCCCAGTGGTTTGCGAATGACTGGTTTTTTCATTTTGGTATGTCTCCCTTGTTTGGAACAGGTATCTATTATTGTGCAAACAATGGCGATGAAATCTGACGCTATTGCGTTGCACAAATAATACTTTGTGGCGTAATTACCAAAGGCTAAGGCAATTTAATGGAAAATGCCAGTACTATCTATTTGCGCTACTGTCGATTTGGGGAGCCTATGATCTATTCAAGATCTCGGATCTCATGCCTGAGGCCTTGCCAGTACAACAAGGTGAATTGCCCTTGCGCAAGAGAGGGTGTGCTTTAGTGAATCCAGGGTTTATCAAACTAAATTTGATAAAAGGCAAAGGATTCCTGGATTTTTTGTGGCATGCTCATGGTTTAGCAGTTTATAATATAAGCTGAATTTATCGTAGGTGTTTGTGAGATTTACGCTCTATAGGGGGGCAGTTCACAGCAGCTATATTGGGAGTTGATGGAATTATGGCTGATCGCAGATTGCAGGTATTTTTTACGGTTGCGCGTTTGTTGAGTTTTACCAAAGCGGCGGAGACATTACATATGACCCAGCCGGCGGTGACCTTTCAAGTACGGCAGCTCGAAGAGTACTTCAATACCCGTTTGTTTGACCGCACCCATAATCGTATCAGTCTGACCAATGCGGGAAGCTTGGTTTACGGTTACGCTGAAAAGATTTTCGAGCAATACACTGAAATGGAAAACATGGTCAAGGAGATGACCGGAGAAATCAGTGGCTCGTTGACCATCGGTGCCAGTACCACCATTGCAGAATATATGCTGCCTTCTTTGTTGGGCGATTTCCGCAAGAAATATGAAGATGTGGTGATTCATCTAAAGGTATCCAATACAGAGGGTATTGTATCCATGGTGGAAAACAATGTTATTGACCTGGGTGTTGTGGAAGCCCAGGTCGGTAATAAAAACCTGGTGGTTGAAAACTGTCGGGATGACAAGCTCGTTGCCATTGTGCCCAAAGGACACAAACTGGCGCAGAAGAACGTTGTGACCTTGCCTGAGTTGATGCAATATCCGTTCATTTGCCGGGAAGAAGGTTCGGGTACCCGTGAAGTCATTGAAGAATATGTTTGTCATGCAGAGGGTTGTAAGGATGGCTTGAACGTAACCATGGAGCTGGGTAGCCCTGAAGCTGTCAAGGGTGCTGTAGAAGCAGGCATGGGAATATCCATCGTGTCAGAAGCAACGATTGCCAAGGAACTGAAGCTGGAAACCCTGGAAGTATTGGAGCTTGATCCCCCCATGCATCGTCCATTTTCCTTTGTACATCAAAAGCAGAAATTTCGGGTAAGGGTGATGGATGAATTGCTGGAATTTGCCCGTAGTTACTGTGAAGACAAATAGACTTGTTTTGAGTAACGATGTGTTTTGGGGCTTGCTGCATGAGCTTGTTTCATGCTTTTTCTCGCTGAACTGCTTCAAGCAGTATCGACTTCAAAGGCTTTTTTAGTTTGCTCTCTCCAGTTGTAAATTTACCCAAGGATCAACGTCAGTTGCTTCGTTTGTTTTCTCGTCTTGACGTTCAAGGGAAAGCGAGTTTACAAGCGTTTGCCGAGTTTCTGTGTCAGCAACAAGAGGGTGCAGAGGGTACACATTCAGCAGATACCAATGTGCAGCAAAATCCTCAGGATATTGCGCGACCCGAAGAAGAATCGGTGGTTGCTGCCATGCGTCGCCTGACCAAGACCTTTCCGATGATAGATCGTGACGCCTTATTGGACAAGGCAACCTCGTTGATGACTTCACACATGTTGCAAGGTCAACCAGCAGCAGCGGTTATCGATGAGTTAGAAGTGTTGTTTGAACAGCATTATCAAATTTATCTGAAACAGTTTTCCAACCAATAGACCTGACAATGCAGCTTCTCTCTCAATGGATCAAGCGCACATTCTCTGACCCCCAGTTGGTGGTATTGCTGTCCCTGCTGTTTTTTGGCGGCATTGTTATTGTCACCATGGGCAATATGTTGGCACCGGTGCTGGCGAGTATCGTGATTGCGTATTTGCTGGAAGGGCTGGTGACTCCACTTCAGCGTTTGGGTATTCCTCGCATGCTGGCTGTAGTTGTTGTTTTCATCCTGTTTTTGATTGTGTTGGGCTTGCTGTTGTTTGGCTTGTTACCGCAGCTATCACGACAGGTGACCCAGTTGGTTCAACAATTGCCGAATATGTTGGCAGAAGGGCAGCGTACCCTGTTACTGTTGCCGGAAAAATATCCTGAGCTGATTACCGTTGAACAAGTTCAGGAGGTGATCAGCACCATTGGTGGAGAAGCAGGGAGTATCGGTCAGAAGGTATTGTCCTGGTCTTTGTCTTCTGTTGTCGGGGTGATCACCATTTTGGTGTATCTGGTTTTGATGCCCCTGCTGGTATTCTTTTTTCTCAAGGACAAGCGCCTGATTCTCAACTGGTTTGCCAGTATGCTGCCACGAGACAGAAAAATCGCCATACATGTCTGGCGCGAGGTGGATGGTCAGATTTCCAACTATGTACGCGGCAAGTTCTGGGAAATTATTATCGTTTGGTCCGCCAGTTATGTGACTTTTACCCTGTTGGGGTTGCAATACGCCATGTTGTTGGG
Organism: uncultured Sedimenticola sp.; assembly: GCA_964467115.1. Taxonomy (GTDB): domain Bacteria; phylum Pseudomonadota; class Gammaproteobacteria; order Chromatiales; family Chromatiaceae; genus Thiolapillus. Next base: position 9,276 of record CAYXOS010000047.1, on the reverse strand, counting down.
CGTGCTGGTCGGGTTATCGGTGATCATTCCCTATATTGGTGCAACGGTGGTTACTTTTCCGGTGTTGGTCGTAGGTTGGTTTCAATGGGGTTGGACAGCGGATTTTGGCTGGCTGGCGCTGGCGTACTTCATTATTCAGGCGCTGGATGGCAATGTTCTGGTACCGTTGCTGTTTTCAGAGGTGGTCAGCCTGCATCCCATCGCCATTATCGTAGCAATTCTGGTATTTGGTGGTGTATGGGGCTTCTGGGGCGTCTTTTTTGCCATTCCGCTGGCAACGTTGGTGAATGCCGTTATCCAGGCGTGGCCTTCGCGGGCTGAATTGAATAAGAAACTTGCCGAACAAACCCTATAGCATGCGTGGAATGCGCACGATGAAGGTTGTACCTTTTTCCTGACTGGAGGTAACGTTGATACTGCCTCCGTGTGCCAAAACGAGTCTTCTGACGATGGCAAGCCCCAGCCCGGTGCCATTTGCCTTGGTGGTAAAGAACGGCTCAAACAATTTCTCCAGATTTTTTTGAGCGACTTCTTCGCCCTGATTGCGGACTTTTACTTGGATAACTTTGCTCGCTTCCTCGCTGCTCACCATCAGCACCACTTTTGAATCCTTGTCTGCCGCTTCGATTGCATTTCTCAACAGGTTGAGAAAAATCTGTAGCAAGCGGTCGCTATCCCCACGCATGGCCAAACGGGGCTCTTTGCACCTCAACTGGATGTCGATGGCACGCTGTTGGGCAACAGGTTTTTGACTGGCGATGGCTTTTTCCAGTATGACGCAAATATCTGTATGCTCGGTATTCAATGTCAGTGGTCTGGCGTAGAGCAATATGTCTTCCAGTAGACGGTTGATACGTGCCATTTCCTGTTCTGCAAGCTGTAGACGCTTATTGGCTGCGTCGGGTAGCTTTGCGGTTTCAAAATAATCCAATGCCATGCTTACTGTTGCCAAAGGGGTGCGGATTTCATGAGCAATATTGGTAACAAATTGTCCGATGGCGGCAAGCCTTGCATGTTCTGCCAGAACCAGGGTGCGGCTGAAACTCAAGGTAATTACCGTGGCGAGATTGGAAAGTAGTTGGGTATGTTCCTGCTGGTAGGAATGGGCTTGCCGTGTGGCAAAAACCAATACGCCAGGGATAGGGCTTTGAGATGTGACAGGAAGAAAGATAGCATCCCGCCGCTGGCGTTCTGACAAGACCTGTAGAAAACGATAGGAATCACTTTTCAAGGCAACCTCTTGTATGTCTGGAATATGCAGGGGATCGCCGCTGTCCAGGCATTGCTCCAGCAAGGTGTTTTTCAGGGGGAAACGCAATATGCCTAACTCTTCGGGTTTACCATCGCTGTAGGCGCGTTCCAGTTGAATCTGACCATCGGTGGAGACGAAGAGTACGCCAACCCAGTCCAGGGGGAGTAGTTCAGGGAAGGCATGAGAAACGAATTCCAGGGTTTGGTTCAAATCACTGCCTTCCTGCAAGCGGGCGGTGAGTTCAAAAATGGTATTGAGGCGGGAGGACAAATGGTTGAATGAAGTTGCCAGGAAGCCGATCTCGTTGTCGGCGGTAACAGGAACCTGGTAGTTGAAATTTCCTGCAGAAGCCTGTTTGAATCCTTCTACAGCACTGCCCAGAGGATGTAACACCCGTCTGTAAAACCACAGCATGATGCCAAAGACGATAATCAAGGCAACGGCGATAGAGGCGCGAATGATGATGTTGGTCTCGCGGGTGCGTAGTTGTATATCTTCATCCAGTGCCTTGAGCAAATTACGGGTTTTCTGCAGTAAATCAGGATTGCGATCGACGATCAGCTTGGCGGCTTCTGCCAGATGGGGCATTTCATCTGAACCCATGACCTTGTCCAGAGTAACCAGAAACTTTTTCCAGTAATCTTCCAGTTCAAAGGCGGCATCCAGGGTGTTTTCACTCAGCACTGGGTTCATGGGTTCGTGCATTTCCAGTTGTTTTTGAAAGTCTCCGCTGGAAAAAGCTTCACAGATACCGTCGAATTGCCCGGTGTTGTTCATCAGATCCTTGTAGTACAGGCGCAGATCACGGGTGTAGGCAGCGGTGTCCTGGGGGGTGTTTTTCTCATAATTCATGGCTTGCCACGCCATATGCTGTGCGGTAGCTTGCAGTTCTCCCGCCAAGCGCAACAACGCTCCCTGAGTGCGCTGTTCATCCAGGATTTTCAGGGTGTGCATACTGAAAAAGCCGAACAGACCAATCAATGCCAGCAAGGCGATGCCGATCTGAAACTTGAGGGTGTGAGTGAATTTCAAACGCTGACTCCAATTTTTTCAGCAAGGGTTAGAGTATGCCAGTAAAATACGCTGCTCGGCGGCTATTGTATATTTCTGAGCCATTACCAGAATAGACCTTGTGGATGAGCATGAATCTTTCAGAGCTAAAAGAATTATCCAGCATTCGTGATTGGGTGCGTTGGGGTAACAGCCGTTTTGTCGAGGCAGGCTTGTGCTTTGGTCATGGTAGCGACAATGCTTTTGACGAGTCCCTGGCGCTGGTATTGCACGCGTTGCACCTGGATCATAGCCTGCCGCCCGATTTTTTGGATGCCCATCTCACCAACGATGAGAAAGAGCGGGTTCTTGACTATCTGCTACAACGCCTGCAGCAGCACCTCCCCGTTGCCTACATTACCTATGAGGCGTATTTCGCAGGCTTGAGTTTTTATGTAAATAAAAATGTGCTGGTTCCCCGGTCGCCCATTGCCGAATTGATCGAATCGGCTTTTGAACCCTGGCTACAAGCTGACGATGATCTCAGAATTCTGGATTTATGCACAGGTTCTGCATGTATTGCCATTGCCTGTGCCCATTACCTGCCTCATGCCCAGGTAGATGCATCGGATATTTCGCCTTCTGCCCTGGAAGTGGCAAAAATCAATGTAGAACGTCATCAACTGCATGATCAGCTCAGCCTCTATCGTTCTGATGTTTTTGATGATATTCCAGATGTGCAATATGATTTGATCGTAAGCAACCCCCCTTATGTCAGCCTGGACGAAATGCAAAGCTTGCCGGAAGAATTTCTGAATGAACCTGCTTTGGGGTTGGAAGCGGGCGAAGATGGTATGGATATCGTCTCGCGTATTTTGTGCCAGGGAGCGCGCTATCTGAAACCCAATGGTATTATGATTGTCGAAGTGGGTGACAGCATGGGTTATCTCATGCAACGTTATCCACAAGTGCCATTTTTATGGCTGGACTTTGAACGGGGAGGGCACGGTGTGTTCCTGCTGACCAAAGACCAGTTGCTACAGTATCAAGCGTTTTTTCTGGAGGAATGTGAATCATGAGTCTGCGTCGTGCAAAAACCGCGGATGAGTATATCGAATGGATCAAAAATGCCGTTTTCGAGGCAAAAGATCTGAAAGATTGCTTCCTATTTGAAATTGAAGATATGACCCGTTTCCCCAGCTGGGTAGAACCCCTGGAGCAAAGTGTCAACAGCGTGCATCAGTCCATGGTAGACGGTACTTACCGCTTCGGACGGGAAGATTTACCGTTTATGGACATCCTGTATCGCTATGGCGATCAGATTCCTTTCCATACATTGCTCAAACAGATCAACGAAACTCATCGCAAAGGATTGGAAGTTGAAGAAGATGAATAACTCGTCGTACCCTCGCCCCGGTAACTGCCAATGAAACAGCAACTCATTCTGGATGACGCGCTGATCGCTAAGTACGATCAAAGCGGTCCACGATATACCTCCTATCCCACTGCCGTGCAGTTTCATGAAGGCTTTACGGCGGATGACTACGTGGAAATAGCCCGCAACACAAATGCCAGCGAGCGTCCGTTATCGCTCTACTTCCATATACCTTTTTGTGACACTATCTGTTTTTATTGCGCCTGCAACAAAGTGGCAACCAAAGATCGAAGCAAGGGTGATGAATACCTGCAAAGACTGTATCGGGAAATCGCCTTGCAAGGAGCGTTGTTTGACCGTGACCGTGCTGTAGAACAATTGCATTGGGGCGGCGGTACGCCGACGTTCATCAGCCATACCGAGATGCGTGAGCTGATGAAAGTCACGGGTGAGCATTTTCATCTGTTGGACAACGACGAGGGTGAATACTCTATTGAAATCGACCCGCGTGAAGCGACAGCTGAAACCGTTGCTGTTTTGCGCGAGATTGGCTTCAACCGCATGAGCCTTGGGGTACAGGATTTTGATCCCCGGGTGCAAAAAGCGGTCAACCGGATTCAAAGTGAAGAAGAAACCCTGGCGGTATTGAATGCAGCCCGCGCCGAGGGATTTCGTTCGGTAAGTATTGATCTTATCTACGGCTTGCCTCATCAAACCCAGGAAAGCTTTTCCACTACCCTGGACAGGATTATCGAAGTCGGTCCAGATCGACTCTCTGTGTTCAACTATGCCCATCTACCGCAGATTTTCAAACCTCAGCGCCGTATTGAAGTCAACGAACTGCCGCCACCAGATGTAAAACTGGAAATCCTGCACATGACCGCAAGCAAACTGGCTGATGCCGGGTATGTCTATATTGGAATGGATCATTTCGCCCGCCCAGACGATGAACTGGCTGTGGCACAACGAGAAGGAACCCTGTACCGGAATTTCCAGGGCTATTCCACTCACGCCAATTGTGACCTCATTGGTATGGGCATCACTTCCATCGGTTCCGTAGGTAACTGCTACGCACAAAACCTGAAAGGACTGGACGAATACTATGCTTGTATCGATGCAGGAAAAATCCCCGTTTTTCGCGGCTATGAACTGAACAAAGATGATGAATTACGCCGGGATGTGATTACCCAACTGATTTGCCACTTCGCATTGAATTTTGCAGCAGTGGAAAAAGCCTGGAACATCGATTTCAAACGCTATTTTGATACAGAATTGAACCGCCTCGAGAATATGGTGGGTGACGGACTGTTGAGCATCGACGCCGAAGGTATAAAGGTAATGCCTGTAGGGCAGATGTTGATACGAAATATCTGCATGGTTTTTGATGCCTACCTCAAAGACAGCAAAGGTCAACGTTTTTCAAAAGTGATATAGGAAATTCCCCTAGTCTGGCTATGGTTCACTTAGTGTGAAGCAGATTGCGCCTGAAATGTTCGATAACTTAGTCTTGTTCTCGGACATTTCAGGTGCTAAATCAGCTTCCAACCAGGCGTTGTAAACTCTCTTCCCACGAAGCCTTGAATGCGGCATCCGTTGCAAACAGCTTATACAGTTCAAGCTCATCTTTGCGCCGTGCCAGCATGACCTCTTTAAGGATTTTCTCAAAAGCCAGCTTGCGGTTATGCGGGTCTGGATTATCCCGATATTTTCGGTCAAAATCTTTATGCGCCTTGATGCTGTCAGCGATATTGACAAATTTCACGCGTTGCTCTTCTGGCGTTGCGCTCCAACCCTGAAACCAGCGTTCGTTGAAGCTGCGAATAATCTCATCAAGCGGGTCTTTTTCATCTTCTGTGTGCGCACTTCGCGGGTTGGGGTTCTGCGGGTCTACTTCCGTTTCAGAGTCATCAAGGCCAATCGAATGATTCAGTTTCACCCGCTCCAGCCCATAAGACGATAGATCAACCGATTCCAGCAGTTCATCCAGCAAATCCTGATTGGGGTCTTTCACCTTGAGCTTGGGAATCAGGAATTTCAGGAACCAGAACAGTTTCTCCCAATTGACCACCTCAAATGGCATGATCGATGCCATTTGCCCATAAATTTTCACAAACTGCTTTGCCTTGATCTTGAAATCAATTTTGTCGTCGTTCTTCAGCGCCAATTCATCATTGAAGCGGTTTGCCGCAACATCAATAATCGGGCTAAGACTATCAGCATCTTCATTGTTGAAATATCGCACCACAAAATCTTCGACTTCGCGCCATTCATAAACACCCTCTTCATCCAGAGTATCTTTCAATTCATGCAGAACATTGACATCGGTGGCTTGAGACAAACTGGTCGCTGTGTAGAACGGGTCAAAGGCATTTTTAATGTCATCAACACTGTTAAAGAAATCCAGAATGAACAGGTCTTCAGTTTTCTTGCCCAGCTTTGGCGCAGAGCGGTTAAGACGCGACAACGCCTGCACAGCCATCACGCCCTGCAATTTTTTATCGACATACATTGCCGCCAATTTGGGTTGATCAAATCCGGTAAGGTATTTGTTTGCCACAATCAGCAAGTGATATTCGTCGGTATCAAACTTGTCGCGCGTCCTGTTCTCGGCAAAACCGTTCATGCCCGCTTCTGAATAGGTAATCCCGTCAACCTCTTTTTCACCGGAAAAGGCAATCAGCGCTTTGAACGGGTTCCCCTGCGCCTCCAGCAAGCGCGTGATCGCTTTGTAATATCGAATGGCGGTTTCAATATTCTGTGTGATCACCATGCCCTTGGCCTTGCCGCGCAGCTTCTTGGTATTCATCACCTTGGGGATAAAATGCTCCAGCATGATCTCGGCTTTGGTGTTAATCGTCTGCTGGCTGCGTTCCACATAGGCGCGTAACTTCTTCTGTGCTTTTTGGGTATTAAACTCGGGGTTTTCGTCAATCGACTTTTGAATCTCGTAATAGCTTTTATAGGTTGTGTAATTCGCCAGTACATCCAGAATAAAACCTTCCTCAATCGCCTGCTTCATGCTGTACAAATGAAACGGTACAAAACTGCCAACCGGCTGCTGTTGCCCGAATTTTTCCAGCGTGCTGTTCTTGGGTGTGGCTGTAAATGCTAGATAAGAGGCATTGCCGCGCATCTTGCGGCTTTGCATTGCTTCGATAATCTTGTCTTGCGCATCCACTGTATCAGCGTCGTTTTTGTCCTCTGCTCTACCTATCGTGCGGTTCATGTTGTCATGGGCGCTGCCGCTTTGTGAGCTATGTGCTTCGTCAATAATTACAGCGAAGGTCCGGTCGCTCAAATCGGCAATGCCTTCCACAATAAACGGGAACTTCTGAATGGTGGTGATAATGATCTTCTTGCCACCCTCAAGCGCGCTGCGCAACTCGGCCGAACTGTGCGCAGGCGCAATAATGTTCTTAACCTCGGAAAAATCCTTGATGTTTTCGCGCAACTGCTTGTCCAGCAATCGGCGGTCGGTCACGACGATGACCGAGTCAAACAGCGGCTTGTCCTGCCCCCTCATATAAGTTTCGATCAACTGGAACGCCGCCCAGGTGATGGAATTGGATTTCCCCGAGCCTGCCGAATGCTGGATCAAATAGGTCTGCCCAGCGCCGTTTTCGCTGGCATGGGCGATCAATTTGCGCACCACGTCCAGCTGATGATAGCGCGGAAAGAATAGCGTGCGTTTTGCAAGCACGTCTTTGGCAGAACCATCAAGGCGTACAAAATGCTGGATGATGTTGGCAAGGCTCTCGCGGGCAAATATCTCTTCCCACAGATACGCCGTCTTGTGGCCGCCCCCCGTGGAAGAGAGGTTGGGCGGGTTACCTGCGCCGTGGTTATGCCCCTGATTGAAGGGCAAAAAGAAGGTGCTCTTGCCCGCCAGTCTGGTGGTCATATACACCTCGTCGGTGTCCACCGCCATATGCACCAGACAGCGACCAAATTGCAGCAAAGGCTGAGCAGTATCACGGTTTTTACGGTATTGTCGGGTGCCGTGATAACGCGCGTTTTGACCAGTCCACGGGTTTTTTAATTCCAGGGTGATCAGTGCAATGCCGTTGATAAACAGCACCATGTCGATTTCCTGACCGAGCTTGGCAAGGGAATAGCGAACCTGACGGGTGACGCTGAAAATATTGGCAGCAAAATCATCCTGCACGGATTGTGAAGAACTGGCCAGCGGTGCGGGGTACATCAGGTTGAAAAAGGCATCGTCCACCGCCAGCCCTTTTTTCAGCAGGTGTAAAATGCCATGCTTTTTGATCAGCCGGTCAAAACGCTCAAGGATTTTGCGTTGCCAGTCCACTGCCGAATTGCGCTTTAGCTTGTCCAGCTCATCCGCCTGGGTGGTCTCAAGAAACTGCCAGAAAAACCGCTTATCCACGGCAAACTGTGCGTCAAAATTATCGGCAAAGCCCATCTTGAAAGTCTCGCTGCTCCCGTAAGCAACACTTTGATCAGCTACCTGATTTGCTGATAATTCTTCAAGGCAAGTGCCGGTCAGGGCTTTTTGTATCAATGCCTCCAAGGCTTGTTCATTGGTTTTACTGACCATCCGTTCCTCCTTTTCCCTTTTTAATGAGTTTTTTAACCTCACGATCAAAATCAGACTCAATCTTTTGTTGTCGATTAAATTGTTCGTATTCAGCAAACGCCTTGTTCTTGGCTTGCTGTCGCGAGATCTTTCCGTAGCCTTCCAACACCTTGTACTCATTGAAGGATAGAAACTTGTTCACGCTGTCAGCAAAGCGTTCCATGGTGAATTCCTTGCGGCGTTCAATAATGCCTTCAATATAATCAAAAAATGCAGAGACGGTACGCTCCAACTGCCGAATTTCTTTTTCATTCAAATAATTTTTACCCACCACAGTATCCGATTTCAGCACGCGCCCTTTGGGTGCGTTTTTGTAGCTACTCATGCCCATTAAAGGCTTGCTGGCATCGGCGTGATGAAAAATGATTTCACTGGCGGTTTGCCCGGTGATGGCATAGTGAAACTTGTCTTGCACATGGGCATAAAACTGCCGTGTGGTTTGCGATTTTGGGTCGTAGTCGATACTGCATTCGGCAAAAATATCGGTGATCTGCTGGTAAACCCGGCGCTCGCTGGCCCGGATCGAGCGCACCCGTTCGAGTAGCTCCTGAAAATAATCCTTGCCAAAATAGCGCCCGTTTTTCAGGCGCTCATCATCCATGGCAAAGCCCTTGATGATGTATTCCTTAATCAGTGCGGTCGCCCAAATGCGAAACTGGGTGGCTTGCGCCGAATTCACCCGGTAGCCGACCGAGATAACGGCATCCAGATTGTAATATTTGGTTAGATTTGTTTGTGTCTTGCCCTCAATCGCGCCATGTGCAGTGGTACTTTCCAAAATGGAAACAACCACTTCTTCATCTAACTCTTTGCTTTCAAATATGTTTTTTAGATGTTTGGAAATAGCAGGAACGCCCACGCCAAACAAAGCCGCCATGCGCTTTTGCGTGAGCCAAAGCGTCTCATCTGACAACAGAACCTCTACCTTCACCTCACCATCAGGCGCGGTGTAGAGCAAGAACTCGGTCATCTCATCTTGCACACTTAAGCGATGCGTTGGGTTTTTTTTGTTGTTCATTCTGCCACCTTGATCTTGCCCGTCACCGCTGCATTGATCAG